>CBEVZC010000020.1:0-34967 GCA_965554225.1 uncultured bacterium
TATCTACTATCGTAAGAATTTTTGAAATATTTATATTAATCTTTTCCTATTAAGTTTAAAAACAGCTTCTATTGTTACTTCTTATTTATATTTCTCCGTTTTTACTTAATGATTTAGATTATTTACCTGCAAACCTATAACCTGCAAACTTCATAACCTGCAAACCTATAACCTGCAAACTTCATAACCTGCAAACTTCATAACCTGCAAACCTGTCAACTTGCTAACCTGTAGACTTGTTAACCTGCTAACTTCTTAACCTGCAAACCACTGTTTACCAGCCAATAAAGAATGGAGGAATAAGTAAAAGTAAACCGAGTACGAACAAAATTAATTGAAGGGGAATAATCCATCGCGCCCATTTTGTCCAGGGAATATCTGCCAATGTTAATATTCCCATAGTAACAGCCGAAGTTGGAATTATTAAGTTTGTAAAACCGTCACCCATCTGGAAAGCAAGCACGGCAGTTTGTCTTGAGACTCCAATTAAATCACTAAGCGGAGCCATTATCGGGATTGTTAGCGCAGCCTGACCGCTTCCGGATGGTACGAAAAAATTTATAGCCGTCTGAGCAATAAACATAAATTGAGCGGAAATAACAGAATGTAAATCTTTCATCGGGCTTGACAAAGCATAAAGCATTGTTCCGATTATTTTCCCATCCTCTGCAATAACCAATATTCCTCTCGCCAGACCAATAACAAGCGCAGTTGCAACCAGGTCCTTTGCTCCGTTAACAAAAGCGTCTGTTGTTTCATCTATACTTAATTTTCCCGCAATTGCAATTACTATTCCCATCCCGAGGAAAAGCGCACAAATTTCCTCGATGTACCAACCGAATTGTAAAACTCCGACAACTAATAAAAGCATTCCAAGCGAAAAAATAATTAAAACAGCTTTGTGTTTTGTATCCAATTGATTGAATTGCTGTACGGAATTGCTCTTCAATTTTTCCCTTTTGGTTTTATCGCTTTTGTATGTAGGACTTAGTGACGGTTCTTTTTTGATTTTTTCTGCATAACGAACCACAAAAAATATTGCAGTTCCCGTAACAATAAACCAGACTAAAATTCTATATAAGATCCCGGAAAATAACGGTAATCCGGCAATGCCTTGAGCAATACCAACTGTAAAAGGATTCAGAAATGCTCCTGCAAAACCGGCGCCGGCTCCAATAAAAGGAATTGCTACTCCGGTTATTGAATCGTAACCAAGCATAAGCGCCATAGGAACAAAAATGAGTATAAAGGGAATAACTTCTTCTGACATCCCGAATATTGCTCCTCCAAGCGAAAACAGAATCATTAAAATTGGAATAAGTGAAATTCTAATCAATTTATACTTTTTATGGGCGTTTACTATTGATAAAATTCCTTCCGTCACTGCCTCGGTTTTTTGAAAGACCGAAAATGTTCCCCCGACAATCAATACAAAACCAATTATAGCCGCCGCGCGTTCAATCCCCTTGATAGGAGCCATTAAAATTTCGGCAATGCCTTGCGGATTATTATTAACTTTATGATAAGAATTCCCATCTAAAACTTCTTTATTGTTGATTATATGTTTATCGAATTCTCCGGCAGGAATAAACCATGTGGAAATAGCAACAACAATTATCAAAGAAAATATTATTAAAAATGTATTAGGAGTTTTCAGTTTCTCAACTTTCATTTGATTACCAACTCTTTATTAGAAAAGTTTTGAAAGAGTAAAAGCAGATTAAGATTAAGGTCAAAAGCCGGAGTAAGTTCAAAAGTAAGATTATGATAAAGCATAAAATACAAGATTAGTTGTTGTTAATTTTTTTATTAAGAAATAGAAGCTCAAGAGAAAGAAAAAAATAAAATGGAATATACTCAATTAAAAATACCCATGTGTGTTCTTTCCAAACTTCTCCCAGTGGTGAAATATTTGAAAAGTTCACAGTAAAAAACAGACTCAATACGGAGTAAAATCCGAAAAAAGGATTAACTGCGGCAAGCCATCCTAAATACCATGGATATACAGTTGCGGCAAAAACGAAAAAACTTATCCAAACTGCATAGATACCTTTGAGAAAATCTTTATACTTAATGGAAATTATTACAACTGAAAATATAAATAACAGCAGACTGATCTCGCGCGCAAGATATCCGTTCCGCAAAATTCCATATAGGAATGAGTAAACCGAACCATTAAAACTCCAACTTTTAAGATAAGTGAACAACGAGGCATTAATTGGCCGGTTAGATGGAAAAAAGGGGTAGAGTAACACTAAGCATATTGCAGTTAGAATTACTCCGAAATTCAACGTTTTTTTCCATCCGATTTTCTTTATGAGAAGTGGAAAGACAATTAAGGGATATAACTTTGTCAATACACTTAATGCAAAAGGGAGGATGGATAGTAAATATTTATTTTTTAAGATGAAGTATGTGAAAATTATAAAGAAGGAAATCCCAACTACATCAATATGAGAATTTATAAAAAATTCCATAATTGGTAATGGAAGCCAAGCATAAAGTATTACCAAGTTTTCATTTTGTTTTCTTAAGCGTAGAATTTTTATCAAAAATATAAAAGTTAACAACTCGGCAAAAAGGTAAATTATTTTCAGTCCTAAATCGGATTCTCCGGAAATTATGTATCCCAAAACAAATACAGCCTGTGCGGCAGAAGGATAAATAGTTGTCATGTGGGGGTACGAGACTAATTTTGGAAGATCTTTATCATGCAGATAATTAAGTCTTGGATCACCCGGAGCAATTTCAAAGGGGTTGTAACCATTGTAAATAATCTTTCCTTCCCAAATGTAGCGGTATACATCGTCGGAGGTTGAAGGGTGAGTTGGAATTAATGTTATTCTGAAAAGTAATCCAAAAATAATAATGAAGAGCAATGCAGGTTTAATGTTGAACAAATTTTCTAATTTATTGAAATTATTAGTTATCCGGTCTGATTGTTTTTTGCTAAGAATAAGATAAGCAATAAAAAAGAACACAAAAGCGAGGGAATAAATAACCATGTACAGAGCAATATTTTCTCCTTCACCTTGGAATATCACAAAAGACAGATAACAAAGCTCAAGTATTATTCCTAAAAGAATAGTGGAAGAAAGCGAATTATTTTTAACTAAGGATTTTATTTCCTTCACTAGAGGAATTACTTTTTATTATACTAAAATTGAAAATAATAAAGTCCACGCTTAAATTCACTTACCCGGTAATTATATTTTATTTTGAGCTGAAGGCAATTCTTTATATTTAACTTAGATAATTTAGAAAATGCAGTAGACTAATATTAAAAACAAACAAATCACAATTTCAAAATTTTAGACTTCTTAAGAAGATATTGCAAAGTAAACACGGGATTTGTTTTTTACAAAAAGTTTAATGAATTTGAATTTAATTCATAATTCTTTATGCTTGCGGAATCTTTTTCTTTATTTATTCATCTTATCATTTCATGGTATTTTTAAGCGGTGATTATGATTTTAGAAAACAAAATAAAAAAAGAAGTAAAAAAGCATCTATCAGCCTTAAATAAAAAAGTAAAAATCATATATTTTACACAGGAAATTGAGTGCCAATTCTGTAAGGAAACAAGAGAACTTGTAACAGAAATTTCGGAACTTTCCGAAAATTTGAATTTAGAAGTATATAACTTTGTTACGTATAAAGAAGTTACGGAAAAATATAATGTAGATAAAGTACCGGCTATTGTTTTATTGGACGAAGATTACGTTGATTATGGAATAAAGTTTTACGGAATTCCAAGCGGTTATGAATTTTCTTCTTTATTAGAAGATTTACTTATGCTGGGAACTGGAAACAGTAAATTACCTGTGAATATAGAAAACCAAGTAAAACAGATTGATTCACCTGTACATATTCAAGTTTTTGTAACGCCAACTTGTCCTTACTGTCCGCGGGCGGTTTTAACTGCTCATAGGTTTGCATTTGTAAATAAGAATATTAAAGCCGATATGGTGGAAGCAACGGAATTTCCGCATTTATCGAACACGTATAATGTAAGAGGTGTGCCGAGATCCATAATAAATGAAAATGATTTCATTGAGGGTGCGATACCGGACAATATGTTTTTGAACAAAATAAATGAAGCTTTAATGAAATTGGAGAATAACTAATGTGCATAATTACCAAACCGTTTTTTATTAAAAGAGTGCTGCCGGTACTTGCCGGTGCATTACTGGGATATGCTTATTATTATTTTATCGGTTGTACTTCCGGAACATGTCCCATTACAAGTAATCCTTATATATCTGTAGCTTACGGCGCTTCAATTGGTGCAATATTAGCTATTCCAAGTAAGAAAAAGAAAAAAGAGGAAAAGGATGAGCACACAGATTAAAATCTCAAAAGATATTGAAATTGAAGATTTGGTTAATGCATTCCCTGATTCGGTAGTTTATTTAATGGAGAAAGGAATACGTTGTTTAAGATGCGGTGAACCTATTTGGGGAACTTTGGAATCCGCTGCGAAAGAAAAAGGGTTTTCAGATGATGAAATCCAAAAGTTTGTTGAGGACTTAAATAAAATGGCTTTAGAACAATAATTACTATTTGTAATCCTATTTTAGTACTTTCCTACTAAAAAATTTTAGTCCTGGTAGAGATAGCGATAGTATTATAAACTTTTTAATCCGTAGTTTTTATTCGGAATAGCTGTAAATAATTTAGTCTTGCAATTTACTGAAAGCAATTGTATTATTATCAAAAAAAATTGGAGAATATATGAGTAGTCAAAAAAGTAATAACCATAATCCTAAAAATGAAAATAAAAGCGGTTTCTTTGCTAGCGCTAAACATAGAAGTTACCTATATACTGCCGGATTTTTAGTAATTGTTTTAATTTTATTTATTATGAACAATTCAGATGGGAGTTCCAAAGAAGGACCCTTACCTCCAAACTATGTTGAAGCTTCCGGGAAAATGTTATCATTGTCTAGTTATAGCGGTAAAGTAGTTATTTTAGATTTTTGGGCGACTTGGTGCCCGCCATGCCGCAAAGGTATTCCGGATCTTATAGAGCTTAAGAAAAAATACAAAGATAAAATAGAAATTATCGGTCTTTCGGTAGATGAAATGTCTCGAAACACTAAAAGTAAAGTTGTCCCATTTATTAAGGAATATGGTATAAATTATCCAATTGTTTATGCTGATATGAAAGTTGTTCAAGGTTATGGTGGAATTAATTCTATTCCAACTTCGTTTATAATTGACACGAAGGGAAATATAGTTCAAAAACATGTTGGGTTGGCGCCTAAGCAAACTTTAGAAGAAGAAATTAATAAAGCTTTGAAAAATGGAAAATTTAAGTATTCTGTAAAAGCTCCTGATTTTTCTCTTCCGCTTGCCGAATAATTTTCAGCTTAAATTATTTTTTAATTAAAAAGGCCGAATAAGATTTTTAACAATCTATTCGGCATTTTTATTAGAATTAAATAATGGTATGATGTTAATAAAATAAAAGAGATATTACTTATTATTTTAAAATCATTATTGGTTCTTTTAAGTTTCCGAGCTTAGCATAATTCAACAATTTAATCTTTAACATCTGAGTAATTTCCGCACCCTTTGTAATTAGAACAAAACCGTTCTTATCAACTATATTTTCTGCGGCAACAACGCCGGGTTCAAGTTCTTCAATTAAAACAGAAGACAGGTTTAGTCCGTCATAAATTCCGGTTATAGATGCATCCAGTGCAATTAACACGTTTGGGTCGTATAACTGGGAATTGCTTTTTAATTCATCTAAAGCGTCTTCAAAAGATTTGCCTGAAGTTACCAAAGTATCAAAGTCGTTTAATACTTTAAGAATTCTGGAAATAATTGGTATTTCTTCCCCTTTTAATTTTCCGGAATTATTCTCACCGTCAAAATTATCGAATTGGTGATAGATTACATTGGCAACGTTTTCTAAACGTGGAATATTTTCTAAAAGGGACTTGCCTACAAACGGATGCGATCTATAAAGCTCTTCCTTTTTGTCATCTAACAGTTCACCCGCAAATTTTTTCTCTAGTACTTCTGGTGGAATTATCACACAGCCTATTTGAGAAAGTAATGTTGAAACTTCTAATTCCCATTTATCTGAGATGCTTAATAAATTTGCAATTTTGGGAAGCAGTCTTTGAAACCTTGAAGTTCTACTAAAAGCAGTTGGATTTACAGATGATAAAATATCAACCATTACTTTAATAGTACCTTTTAATGTTTTTTCCAATAGTTCTTTTTCAACTGTGATTAATCTAAATTGCTTTACCCCGTCGTTTAATGAAGCAAGGAGTTTTTCTGTTGAGCATGGTTTTGTAAGAAATCTAAAAATATGTCCTTGATTAACCGCATCCATAGTAGCTTCCAGATCGGCAAAACCGGTAAGCATCATTCTAACTGTATCCGGAGCAAGATCCTTAACTTTCGCAAGGAATTGATTCCCATTCATCTCAGGCATTTTATAGTCGGAAACTACAACAGCAAAGGGTCCGTTTTCTTTAATGATATTTAGTCCTTCTCTTCCGGAGCTAGCCGTAAAGACGTTAAAAAATGAACGTAAATTTCTTTTATATCCAGAAAGAATATTTTGTTCATCGTCGACTAGTAAAATTTTTATATCTTTCATTTTTTACTCAGAATATTTAATTAACTGAAATGTTATTTTTTAATACCTCTTGTATCGTTTCTTCTGTTATTTCTTCTGTTGAAACCGAATTATTCAGAGCAATTTCGTTTGCAATTTTTATAATTAAAGCAGGTGTAGGATTTGCTAAATCAAAAGTAGAATTATTATCGTGATGGAGTGCAACGGCTTCAACAACAGAATCCGGCAAACCCCAAACGCCTAAAAGATAGGCGCCTAATTCAGCGTGATTTGCCTTCAGCAATTTATTTTCAGCTTCATGAAACGGAGTGTTCTCAACTCTCATTATTTCCGAAACATTATTGAAGTAATTTTCAAATTCATCAATTAAAATTAGCTTACCAATATCATGCAGTAAACCTGCAAGGAACGCATCGTCTTTTAATGATTTAGGATACCCTTTAATTGAACAGATTTTTCTAACATTTTCTGCAACTTCGTTGCTGTGATTCCAAATTTGGGTGTAAAATTTTGTATTGGAATTATTACCCTCCAGAAGTTTGAAAAGCTTAATTGTAAGGACTAAGTTTTTAATAATGGAGATTCCTAAATAATTTACTGCTCTGTTTATATCTGTTATTCTTATTGGTAAGCCGAAAAATGCAGAGTTAGAAAGCTGTATAACTTTAGCTGAAATAACAGGGTCTTTTGAAATAATTTTATCAATGTTGGCCAAAGATACGGCCGAAGAGGACATTTCTTTTTCTAGCTGAAGATAAATGTCCGGTAAACTTGGAAGCTTCTCAATTTTATTTACCAGCTTAATTAAATCTTCGTTTTGAAGATATTTTCTAAGACCAAAGGCTTTTTCGATAGTTGATTTTATTTTTTCTGGACTTGCAGGTTTTGATAATGATTGGTGTGCGTAACGGGAAGACTGTATACTCATTTCCTCTTCGGAATAGCCTGATAATGTAATACGTATTATTTCAGGATTCCTTTCCTGAATTTCATGTAAAAGCTGAGCGCCGGACATGCCGGGCATCCGTAAATCCGTTACAATTACATCAATTCGTTCTTTGCTAATTGTATCCAGCGCTTCTTGACCACTTAGTGCATAGAACAAATTCCATTCTTTTTTAAATGAATGTAACATTCTTCTTAACCCACTAATTATATTGGGGTCATCATCGACGAATAATATATTTGCTTTCATACTCTATTCTTTTTTTGTTATGGAATTACTATCAATTGGCAAAGAAATTTTGAATGTTGTCCCTTCTCCGACTTTCGACTCGACAAAAATATTACCGTCATGTTTTTGTACAATTATATCGTAAGCAATTGCTAATCCTTGTCCGGTTCCTTTTCCAACTTCTTTAGTTGTAAAAAACGGATCGAATATTTTAGAAATCACTTTTTCAGGTATACCGTTACCATTGTCTGAAATTTGAATTTCTGCTAACTCACCAACTTTTTTAGTTGTTATTTTAATTAATCCCTTGCCACCCGAATCCTTAAATTTGTCTTCTATTGCATGAGAAGCATTAACTATCATATTTACAATCACCTGATTAAATTCACCCGGCATACAATAAATAGGTGAAAGATGTTCATCAAAATCCGTTTCCAGTTCTGCAACATACTTCCATGCATTTTTTGAAATGATCACGGTACTTTCTATTAATTTGTGAATATCCGTTTTAACTTTTTCCTTTGGACCTTCGTGCGCAAATTCCCGCATTGCTCCAACTATTTTTGCAATTCGCTGAATACCTTCGGTAGATTGGTCAATTGCATTAGGAATTTCCTCTAGAAGAAATTCTAAATCTGCTTCTTCTGCCAATTCTTTCAATTTATCAGCATTTAAATTTTCATTATTCAAATTTTGAGGTAAATTTAAAATTGGTTTTAAGTCCTCAAATGAATTTTTAAGAAACGACAGATTATCATTTATAAACTGAGAGGGAGTATTAATTTCATGAGCTATTCCGGCAGCTAAAGTACCAATTGATTCCATTTTCTGCGAATGACGAATCTGAGCTTCCATTTGTTTATGAGCAGTAAGGTCTCTTAAAATTCCTTGGGTAGCTTTTTTGCCATTATGATTTATATAAGTGACAGAGACCTCTACCTCTTTTTCCTTTCCGTTTTTTGTTATAAGGGTAAACTCAAAATTATCTGTATACTCATTTCGTTTTAATAGCTCCCGCTGCCTTTCTATAATTAACTTCCTATGCTTTGGTGCAACAAAATCCATTAATTTAAAATTATCGGAAAGAACTGACTCATAATCTATTTCTAATAATTCTAAAAATTTATTGTTTACCAGTTCAAATTTATTGTCTACAATTAAATAAACTGCCTCATTCAATCTATCAAGTAGAGTTCTGTATTTTGATTCGGACTCCTGTAATACCTCCATAAATTGGATTTGCTCCGTAACATCTTCTAACACACCTTCATAGTAAACAAAATTATTTTTGATGTCTTTTATTGTCCAAACACTTTCTCTGGTTTTAACAATAGATCCATTTTTATTTTTCCATTCGTCTTCAAATCCGTAAACTTTATTTTCCAATTTTAAGATATTTAACAAATGCTTCCTTGATTTAAGATCGACGAAAATATCATTTTTATTTTTGCCGATAATTTCATCGTAAGAATCGTAACCAAGTATTTTTATAAGCGCGGGATTGATTTTTAAAATTTCGCCATTTTCATCCATCCTATAGTATCCAACAGTAGCAAATTTTACTAAATCGTTAAAGCGCTTTTCTTTATCTTTTAATTTTTCTTCATATTTTTTCCGGTCTGAAATATCTCTGATAATGCCGGTTGCTGTCCACACATTACCGGATTTAGCTTTTGATATTGCCAGCTCAATCGGAAATTCCGTTCCATCTTTTTTTATTGCGGTTAATTCCAATGTTTTTCCTAAAAAATTCCCTAACCCGGTTTTAAAAAATTTATTCATTCCTTTATAAGCCATTTTTCTATACTTTTCAGGTACAATTAGATTATGCAGGTCTTTACCCAGTGCTTCTTTTTCCGTATAACCAAGTATTCTGTGAGCAGCTTCATTCCAAACAGTTATTTTACCATCATTATCAATTCCAAGTATTGCATCGGTAGCTGTTTGCGTTATAGCACGGAATTTTTCTTCGCTTTGTCTAATTCTTTCTTCCCACTCTTTTCTATCCGTAATATCCCTCGTTATACCAAAAATACCGGTAATATTTCCGTCTTTATCTTTCATTGGAATTTTGGTCGATTCAATCCATCGCTTTACACCATTTGGGTATAATTTTAATTTTTCCTTTTTACTGTTTTTTCCTGTTTTCATTTGTTGGAGATTTTCTTCCTCAGATTTTTTAGCTGTTTCTTTATCGAAGAAGTCAAAATCTGTTTTCCCTTTTGCTTCGGAAGGGTTCTTAAGTCCTACTTTTTCGGCACTTACTTTGTTAATTTTTAAGAAGCGTCCATTTATATCTTTAAAGTAAATTGATTCAGGAATATTATCCATAAAGATTTGGAAGAGTCGTTGTTCTTCGGCTAATTTTTCTTCCATCAGTTTTCGTTCAATTATTAAACCTGTTTGATTTACTATATAGGCTAATAATTCTTTATCTTCTTCGCTGTATATTATTTCTTTATCATATGATTGTATTGCCAGAACACCGGACGGTATTGAATTTATAAAGAATGGAACTCCAATCCATGAAGCAGGAAGAGTACCAATTTTATCCACTTCGTTTTTCTCAACCAATTTTTCATAGAGATCTTTTGTATAAATAAGCGGTTCACCGGTTTTCAAAACATATTCGGTAAACCCCTTCTTTCTTGCTCTTGGTTCCGGCGGTTCGTCAAACTGATCAACAAAATACGGAAAAGAGATTAAATCTTTTTGTGGATCATAAAGTGCAACGTAACAATTTTCAGCAGGTATTATTTTTTTAATCTTGTTATGTATTTCTTTTAGTAAATCATCTAAATTATTTGTTGAGATAGCAAGTTTCCCAACTTCAAGTAGAAGACCGCGTTTCTTCCTTTCAAATTCTTGTTTTGTAATATCCTGTTTGATTGCTATATAATTTGTAATTTCGCCATTAAAATCTTTAACGGGTGTTATTATCATTTCTTCCGAATATATTGATCCATCTTTCTTTTTATTCTTAATCTTTCCGCGCCAAACTTTTCCAGCACTAATTGTACTCCAAAGATTTTTATAGAAGCTGGTATCATGCAGCCCTGATTTAAGAATATTTGGATTTTCATTTTTGACTTCTTCAGCGGTATAGCCGGTAAGTTTTGTAAATGCCGGGTTTGTCCAAATTATATTTCCTTTAGCATCTGTAATCACAATACCATTTGCAGCAGCTTTAAGAGCTTCAATTTGAATATTTAAAATATTATTAAGTTGTTTGGTTTCCGTTAAGTCCGATGCAAAAGCAAAAATTGCTTTCTCGCCTTGCCAGTTTCCTATGTATATCTCTGTATCCGCTTGAATTAGTGTTCCGTCTTTTGCTATAAACGGGACATTACACTTTCTGCTCTGCCCGGTTGTAAAATTATGTAAGTCATTCTCTATTTCATCGTGAAATTCAACCGGTCGTATATCAAAGACAGTTTTTGTTTTAATCTCTTCCGGTGAATAATTTAGGGCTGAGAGCAAAGTTGAATTAACAAATTTCAATTCTCCGTCAAAATTTGAAATGCTTACAAAGTCATTTAAAGAATTTAAAATTCCTATAATAGAATCCTTCTGTTCAATATTTTGCTGTACTAATTGTTGATGCTCATCTCTATTGAGGTAAAGAGCAATAATTTCTCCGTTGGGAAGTTTTGATACAAAGTTTTCTCTAAAGCCTTGTGTTTTATCGTCTTTATATAGTGTTGTCGGGTGAAATGCAGGCGCCCCCGTTTTGTAAACTCTTTGAAATAAATCAAAAAGGCCGAAATCTTTTACTCCGGGGAAAACTTCGGTTACATTTTTACCAAGTACGCGTTCCCTTTTTATTCCCGCTAATTGTTCTGATTTATTGTTAAAGTAAGTGAAAACAAAATCATCTCCGTCGTTTACAGCTTTATAAACTGCAATAGCAAGTTCGGAATTTTCGAAGGATTTGTAAAAATTCCGGTAAAAATCTGTAAAGTGAGATAGTTTGCTTTTAAGGTGAGAGTTTTCTTTTTGAAGCCTCTCAAATTTTATTTTTAGTTCGCTTAGAGTTTTATCTTCAGTCAGCATAATATTTAATTAACTTTTTATGTTAATTATCGTCAGAGAAGGCATTAAACTTTACAGTAAAAATGGAACCCACATCTTTTTTACTTGAAACATCAATTTGGGCATTATTTAGGTTGCAGTATTGTTTTGAAAGAGTTAAACCAAGTCCGTTTCCGTCAAATTTACGCGTATACCCTTGTTGTTCCTGGCTAAAAGGATTAAACAGATTAGGTAAGTATTCCTTTGAAATACCCACTCCTGTGTCAATAACTTTTACAATAACTTTTTTATCTTCAGAATTTTTTACAACTATTTCAACCTTACCCTTGGGTGTAAATTTAATTGCATTATCAATTAGGTTGCTGAATATTTGTCCTGTACTATATCTATCAGCTTTTATATAAGTTGTTTCAGCATTGTTATGAAGTGTAAACTTAAGTTTCTTTTCATTTGCTTCTTGTTTAAAGGTGTCATATAAATTCTCAAGAATATCGGAATAAAGATCAAATTTTGTCGGGTTTAATCTATATGACCCTGTCTGGATTTCGGACATATTTAAGATAAGTCCGATAGTTCTTATCAATCTTTCGCTGGCATGCTTTATTGTATGAAATCCGGTTAATAAATCTTCGTTCAAATGTTCTTTTACTTCTTCTTTTATTAAACCTGTAAAATTTAAAATATTGTTTAAAGGAGTTCGAATTTCATGAGACATTTGTGCAAGGAATTCCGATTTTAATCTATCCGATTTTTCCGCTTCTTTTCTAGCTGCTATTAATTCTTCTCGGTATTCTTTTCTTTGAATAGAAGAACTTAAAGTCTCCGCAGAACTTTTTAACGCCTCAACAATGCCCTGGCTCCAAATGCGGTCAAATGAACATTCGTGGAATTCTATTGCTCCCCAAAATTTATCATTAACAAAAATTGGTAAAATCAGTACGGATTTAACATTCTCTGATTCCAACGATATTCTTTCTATAGGTGGTAAATCTTTAACTAAGCTATTAATTATTTTTCTATTTGAAAGCTCCGGGTACCATTGAAATAGCGAATTAAATTTTGTTTGAGGTTTAATATTCTCGTTTATCCACTCGGCTTTATTTGTAAATGAAATTATGTTACTCTCTGAAACTTCACACTTAAATATATTAATTCTACTCACTTCAGCAGCTTTCCCAAGCTCGGAAATCATTTCCTTTAATAAGTCTAACCAGTTTTCATTTTTTAAAGATGACTCAGATAGAATTCTAAGAACCTTAAGTATTTTTGTCTGTTTTTTTATTTCTTCTTCTGCTTTTACTCTTTGAGTAATATCTTCAAGTGTTCCCTCATAATAACTAAGTTGACCTTTGTAATCCCAGAAGGATTGTGCACTTTCCCGTATATGTATTATTTCACCGTCAGGTTTTTTCCAGCTAGCCTCAAATCCGAATACTTTTCCTTCGGTTTGGATAATATATTTAAATTTCTTTCTCGATTCACGATCAACATAGCAATCATTTTCAACATCTGTTTTATTAAACTCCGCAATCGAATCAAATCCTAGAATTCCTAATAATTGATTGTTTGCCATTAGAAGTTTGCCGTCTTTTCCGGCTCTATAAATACCAATTGTTGAATTCTCAAACATGCTTCTGAACTTACGTTCGCTTTCGTAAAGTTTTTCTTCTGCAGCTTTTCTTTTAGAAATATCCGAAGCGGCATAAACAAAGCCCAGAATATTACCTCCATTTTTCATAATAAGTGAACGGTTTAGCATTGCCGGAAACTCGGATTTGTCTTTTTTTATAATCCCGACTTCTCCCTTCCAGTCTCCCGATGATTCGGAAGAATTAACTACCTCTGTCTTATTTGGGATTATACCATCCGGGAACAAGATAGCCACATTCTCACCAATTACTTCCGTTGGTAAATACTTTGTTTTACTTAGCGCCGCTTCATTTATAAATTTAATTTTATTTTCAGTATCCGTTATAATTACAATTTCAGAAATGCTTTTAAGTGCACTGGTAAGTAAGTTCGTTTTTTCTTCTGCTTCTTTATTTTCTGTAATATTTTGTTTTATAGCTATAAAGTGAGTTAGTTCTCCTTCGTTATAGATTGGAGTAATCGTCATATCTTCATAGTATAATTCACCTGCTTTATTTTTATTTACAATTTCGCCTCTCCATATTTTACCGGCTGTAATTGTATCCCACAATTTTTTATAGAAACTATCATCATGAACCCCGGATTTTAGTATTCGCGGGCTTTTACCAATTACTTCGTTATCGGAATATCCGGTTAGCTTATTGAAAGAAGAGTTCACCCACAATATATTTCCGAATTTATCTGTAATAACAATTGAGTTAGCTGCAGTTTCCAATGCTGAAATTAGTAAAATAATTTGTTTGTTAGCATTCGTAATTTCAGAAATATCTTTTGTAGTAATGAGGAAACCGATTGGTTCATTATCTTCATTTTTTAGGAGGGTAAAACTTATTTCGGCGGCAAATTCCGAGCCGTCTTTTCGTATGCAATTATATTGAATTTTGTCTAAGGAACCATCTTGTAAAGCCTTTCTCATATCTTTTTTAGCTTTAGAATATTCCTCTTCTTTTAGAAATTTAATAAAATTTTGACCAATAATTTCATTGCTAGTTGAATACCCGTGTAGTTTAGAAGTAACGTCGTTGCAGATTATGATTTTGCCATCCAAATCAATAATGGAAATACCTTCTGAAATGGAATTAAATGCGGTATGAAGACTATTGTTTGAACTACGCAGCGAATTTATATTAGAAAATAGATTGTATGTATTCATGATTTTTCCCATTATTAATAACTTTCATGCAGCTTCAATACAACCTCATGTACTTTTTCAAATTCATTAGTTTTATCGAAAAAATAATCTGCTCCGGCTTCTAGTGCAGCTTCTTTGTATTGTGCATAAGGATAGTTGGTTAGAACAATAATAGAAGCGGAATTATTTGATTGCTTAAGATGTCTTACAAATTCAATTCCGCTGCCTCCTGGCATCCTGATATCGGTAATAATAATATCAGGATTTAACTCTTTAACTAATTTTTTTGCCTCTATTGAGTTTTCAGCCTCAATAAACATTTCTGTCTCTGAGATGTTCGTCAGCAATTCTATTAACCTATCCCGCAAAAGTTCCGAATCGTCTACTATAAGAATTTTCATTATTTACCTCGGAGAATATTTTCAAAATGATTAAATGTAAGTTAGAATGTTTTAATATTTTAGTAAATAGGATAATACCGTTATATTTTTTACATTTTTGCTTTTGAATGTGTAGGAAAAGTCTTACAAAAGAGGATATTTTAAAATGGAATTTATGGGACTAAAATATAATTTGGAAATTTGGTGTTTAATTTAATCAATCAATTCGTTTTCCAGAGCATATTTTATTAGCTCAGCATTGTTGTTTAAGTTGAGCTTTTCAAGAATTCGGGTCCGGTATGTACTTACGGTTTTTATACTAATAAATAATTCGTCCGCAATATCCTTTAGTGGTTTCCCCGAAGCAATTTTTTGTAAAACCTGGAACTCTCGATCGGAAAGAGTTTCATAAAGTGCTTGAGTATTATTAAGCCCAAGTTCGGTTGCAAGTTTTTCCGCTAAATGATTTGAAACATATCTACCGCCGGAGGAAGCTTTTAGAATTGCTTTTTTAAGTTCTTCGGGTGCAGTATGCTTTGGTATAAAGCCGGCGGCACCTGTTTTAAGGACCCGTTTTGCATATTGGTCTTCCGAATGAATGCTTAAAATCAAAACAGGAAGTTTCGGTTTATTAGTTTTAATTTCTTTTAAAACATCCAGACCACTTTTACCAGGCATGGAAATATCCAGAAGCACAACATCGTAATGATTGGCGTTTATTTTTTCAATTACTTCAAATCCGGTAGAAGCTTCTTCAACTGCAGCAACCTGAGGCATGCTTGTGATAATTTGTTTGATTCCTTCCCTAACAATAGTATGATCATCTGCAATAAGTATTTTCATTTTTTACTCACTGTTTTTTATTTCAATTTCAATCTTCGTTCCTTTTCCCTTACTACCGCTAATATTTAATATACCTTTCAAAATTCTCAGCCTCTCCCTGATGCCAAGCAAACCGAGAGAGTGCGGATTATTTATCTGGCTTTTATCTATCCCTATTCCATCGTCTTGAACTACTAATGTTATTTTGTTTTTCTCTTTTGTTAAAGTCGTCCAAACATGCTTGGCTTTTGCATGCCGGGAAACATTAGTTAAAATTTCCTGATAAATTCTAAAAAAAGCAATTGAAACTTGTTCGTTTGCTAGAATAAGTTCCGGTCTAATTGTTAAGTTACAGATAATTCCCGTTCTTTTCTGAAATTCATTTGTTGACCATTCAATCGCAACGCTTAATCCTAAATCGTCTATAATACCTGGTCTAAGTTCCGATGAAATTTTTTGAACCGATTTTATAGTTGAATCTATTAAGTTTTTTATACCGTTAATTTTTTCGCTGGTTGTTTTGGTTTTATTTTCTATTCCTTTTTCCAACCAGGAAATATCTATTTTAAGCGCTGTTAAGTACTGACCTAAATCATCATGAATTTCTCTTGCAATATTTGTGCGTTCTTCTTCCCGCACTTTTTCTAAATACTGTGATAAAGCCTGTAATTGTTTCTGGCTTTCTTCTAGTTTATTGTATGCCGCTTTTAAGTCGGTAATATTATGGTTAATACCAAATGATCCGATTAATTTACCATTTTCAAAAACTACAGAAACAGACATATAAATATTTAATTTATTTCCGTATTTGTCATATTGAATAGTTTCGCCGGACCATTCTCCATTTTTCTGAATCTCTTCCCGTATTTTTTTCAAGGTGGTGTTTACGGGTTCCATAGGAATTACATCCCGCAGCTTACGCCCGATTACCTCTTCCTTCTTCCATCCATATAATTTTTCAGATCCTTTATTCCAATATCTTATTGTATTGTTCAAATTGTTTTCAATTATCACATCTCTACTTACAATAATAGCGTCTTGAGCAGAATCTAACAATTTTGCTTGATAACGCAATTGTTCATTAGCCTTAACTTTGTCCGTTGTTTCAATAGAAATTACCGATACTCCGCTTACTATATTATCTTTAATAATTGGGTTTAGATAAACATCGAAGTAATGAATTTTAGCGTTAATAGTTTCTTGAAATTCAAAATTTACACTTTTGCCGGAGAGAGCCTCACTGTACTTTGGTTCCCATATTTCTCTAATTCCTTTGCTTAGAATATTTAATGCATTCATTCCTTTTTTTAAATTTTTGCCGTAAATTTCCTTGTAACTTTTCCTAAAGAAATCATTCATAGTTAAGTAATTATAATTCACATCAATACTCCATATAGATTCTTCTCGTCCTTCTATTAAAGATCTTAAATTAGCTTCTGATATTTTAATTGCTTCTTGTGATTTTTTCAGATCGGTTGTGTCGTTAACAGAAATAAAAACTTTCTCCCACGTATTTTCAAAACCCGGTGCAATAGAAAGAGTGACATAGATATCCTGAATTTCATTTTTGAAATTTTTATGTCTGCTTTCGTATGCAAATTTAGTTTCACCATTGGCGAGAGACGAAATTTCTTTTTTAAATGTTTCTACAGAGTCGGATGTGAAAATTTGGTTTAATCCTTCCATAACTTGCTGCTTGCTTTTGGCTTTAAGAATTCGAACTGTTTCATTATTTATGTTTATAATTTTTATTAATCCAACTAACTCTATTAATTGTTCATGGTTATCGGTAAAATATTTGTAGAAGTCGGTTATGCCCTCCTTTTTCAACTGATCAATAAATTTTTTACCCTCAGAAAAATCTTCTTCCCAAATTGAAATGGGTGCATGTTCAAATAATCCTCTGTACCTCGCCTCTTCTATCTTTAGGTGATCTTCCATTTGTTTTCTGATTGTGATATCCAGTACTGAAAATATTGAACCTTGCGAAAGATCATTTCTTTCAATCGGACAAAGGCTAATTATAACATCTAAAACATTACCGTATTTATGTCTAATTTTTGTCTCTTCGGAAGCAATTCCTTCGGTTAAAGCTTTTTCATAAAGTTTCCCGATTTTTTCATATTCTTTATCCGATTCATAGAAAATTTTAGACGCATGACCTATCATTTCTTCGTTTGTATAGCCCAATAAATTGCAGAGAAAAGCATTTATGTAAATCAAAACTCTATCTCTCACTATACCAATTCCTACCGGAGCTGCTTTCATTATACCGCTAATTCTTTTTTCACTTTCAATTAACGCACGCTCTGCTGTTTTTTGTTCAGTTATATCTTGAACGGTGCCAATCATTCGTATCGGCTTATTATCATGATCGAAATAAACTTCGCCTATTTCTTGAATAAATTTAATCTTCCCTCTTTTTAATAGAATCCGGTAAACTATATTGTAGAGTTCATTTTCGTCAATTGATTTATTTATTGCATTTTGAACTAGTTCCAGATCTTCCGGATGTACGGTTTCTAGGAAAGCATCATAAGTTCCGTTAAATTCTTGGGGATGGAGTTCAAAAATTTTGTAAATTTCATCTGACCAGAACAGTTCGTTTGTTTCAATATTCCAATCCCAATTTCCCAGATGTGCAATTCTTTGGGCTTCCTGAAGCTGCTTTTGACTCCTTTGTAAAGCATCGGTCAGCATTTTCTGCTCGCTTATATCATAAATATATCCTTGAATCGCATCTCCGCCTTCAAACTCAATTTGTTGACCCACAAATATGACATCAATTATTTCGCCATTATTTTTAACAAATTTTTCTTCCGACAGATTTACTTTTTTATAATTTTTATTAAGCAGATTCATCAATCTTTCTTTAGCAAATTCGAAATAATCCGAGTGTACAAACTCTAACATTGGCTTGCCTAATATTCCGTCCACATTTGTAAATCCCAAAGTACTTGCAAGAGCCTGATTCGCAAATGCAATTTTACCTTTTTTTATAATGGTAATTCCAACAGGAGAAATTTCAATTAGTTTTTTATATTTCTCCTCGCTTTCTTTAAGAACTTCCTGCATCTTAATGGTATCTGTAATATCCTCTGAAATGCAAAGAAGCCCATCTTCTAAATTCGGTAATTGTATTTTTGTTTCACTTAGTCGAATATGAATTTCACTTCCGTCTTTTTTTATACTTTTAAGAGTGTGTCTTAATGTTTCACCTGTTAGTATTTGGTCGATGTTTGAATCTATCTTTCCTTTATTCTCCGGATGAGTAAAAATACTTACATTCTTACCTATTACTTCTCCCTCTTTGTAGCCAAAATTTGCACATAGAGCCAGGTTGGCATCCACAATGTTACCGTTTTTATCTTCAATCATAATTCCATTTGGAGCGAGATTGAACAGAGTTCTATAACGCAATTCCTTCTCTTCAAGTTCCTTTTTTGCAGTTATCCAATCGGTTATATCGTGCGCTACTCCAACCATCCCAATTAATTCGTTTTTGTCATTATACAAGGGAGTTATTCTATCTTCAATCCAATGATATTTTTCGGTTATTTTGTTTTTAATTCTGTAATCCCTTAATTCCGGCTTCCCGCTTTTTAAAATTTTCAGTGTGGATTCTTTAGTTAATTCAATATCCTCCGGGTGTAAACTTTCAAACCATATTGATGGATTATTATAAAATTCTTCCGGTTTAATACCCAATATAGTTTCGGTTTTGGGGCTTATAAAACTTATTTCGCTATTAAAAAAATTATTATCTTCGAATTCAATCTGGTAAACAATTTCATCAATATTGTTAAGAATTATTCGGTATCGCTCTTCTTCGGTTTTTAATTTTTCAAGTACTTTTTTTCTTTCTGTGATATTATTTAGGAAAGCGGCAACAAGTATTTGATTATCAAGATTCATAATCGAAATACTTACATCAAAATCGATTATATTCCCATTTTTGCATCTATGCTGAGTTTCAAATCGATCGCGAGTTTTTTCTACCATTTCCTCTATTTTGTCATCAACTTTTTCTAAAGGAATTTTTATTTCCAACTGCTTAATGTTCATTTTTAACAATTCTTCTCTTGAATATCCAATCATATTACAATAGGAAGGATTAACATCAACAATATTTCCATTGGTATCTGCAAGAATAAATCCGTTCAGTGTTGTACTTAAAATAGTATTATTAAGTAAAACTTCATCTTGTAATTTTTGTCTTGTAATTATTTGTTGTTCTATTTTTTCTTTAAGCGCTTCATTCGCATTATTAACTAATTTTATATCCTTCGATTTTTGTCTGTCGATAAAGACTAATGCAAATACAAGAAGGAGAAGTAATATTGAAGAAAAAATTATTGACAGAATTTTATATTTGTGAAAGTTTGTTCTATTTAAATTAAAATGATTTATAATGTTGAATTTTATTCTATCAAGTATTTTTAAAGCTGTGTCAAAATCTTTGTTAAATTCAGAGAGATTTTCTGAATTAAAATATTGAAAATTACTGCTAATTATTTTTTTATTCAGTGGTCTCAATTGGTTAAGATAGATTTTAATTTTTTTAAGATCATTCCTTAGTTCTTTATGTCTTACAGGGTAAATCTCTCTCCCGCGAATGTTCTGTCCGTTGAGAATAAGATCAGCTCTATGGATAGCATCATCAAGGGTTTTTCTAAACTTAATAGCATAGTATTCCTTTTTAGTGTCTTGTAAATTTTGCAAGTTTAAATGGACAGAATAGACATCATTTATTAATTGCGATACCGTAATGATTACCTGTCCTTGGCTAAATGTAATATCATCGGCTGTTTCGTAGCCTCGGATTAAGAAAAACAGCAGAAGAATTCCCATTAAAAAAAGAAAAAAGTAGCGGGAAAAATTTTTAAAAAAACTTTTTTGTTTTGGTTCCATATTAAATCTCTAATAGAATTTAAATTAATACGAATAAAAGAATAGCATAAAATTTATATTATGATAATACAAATTTAAAGTAGAGTTCAAAGAAAGTACCTAAAATTTTACTTAGTTGAAGTTAAAAATAAAGAATATCAAAGTCCAATATTATTGTATTAGATGTTCGTATCTTTTTTGAGATTATCTTTTACTTGTAAAAAGTCTCCCATTTGTAAAAGCAGATCCCATGAATAAATACCGTAATCATATCCGTCTTTCCATTTAATATTTATTGCATAACTTCCAACAACTTCAATGTTTGCTATTTCATATTTACCTGGTTTATCAGGTCCTTGAGGTGGTGCGGGATAGTGTTTCCAAAGTATTGTTTCGCCTTTATTATTTGCGTCTGGAGTTTCATCTCGTAAAAATTTAAGGGGGTATGTAAAAACTTTTCCATTATCCCACTCGATTGTAAGTGATTCTTGTCCGTTAAGATTTATTTTTGTTGGTGTTGCCATATATTACCTTTCTGTATTTAATCCCTAATCTTGCTCTTGATCTTAAAAAGCTTAAGTTACTAAAAAAACTGTTTCACAAAGTTGCACAAAGAAAAATAAAGTTTCACAAAGAAAACATTCACAAAATTACTTATTCCTCAGCAGCGGGTTTAAAAATTCTTAATTCTTAATTTCGCATTGTCTATCGTTCAATAGACATACAAAGCTTCAGCAAGGTACGTTACAATTGTCCATTTTTAATCACCGAAGCTTTGGTTTAAATATTTTTATTGCTCCTTAGTTATTTCCTAAGATAATGGGTAATCCGTCCTTACCCGAGCCAATAACAACTACTTTTGTATTTTTAGAATTTGCGAGTTTTTCAGTTGCTTCAATTCCTTTCCATCTAAGTAAATTTTGGTTGATTCCTTCTGAAACTATTGCTTGGAAATCCCTAATTCCTTTAGCTTCAATACGTTTTCTTTCCGCTTCTTGCTTTTCCTTGTTTAATATAAATTCCATTCTTTGACTTTCCTGCTCGGCTTGTAGTTTTTCTTCAATTGATTTTGTTAATCCAGGAGGCAGTACTATTTGTCTCAACGGACTGGATTCTATTGTTATACCCCGTGGTCCAACCAGCTTATTTAATTCTTCAAATATTTCACCGGCTAATTTTTCTCTAGAAGCTGTATAGAGAGCTTTTGCTTGATATCTTGCAGTTACACTTCGTACAACCGATCTAAATTGCGGTATTAAAATAATTGCAGAATAATTCTGTCCGACCGTTTTATATATCTCGTTTGCTTTTTCGGGGTTTAACTTATACAATAAGCTTATTTCAAGCTGTACACTTAAACCCTCTTCCGACGGTACGTTCATAACTTCTTTCATTTCTTGAGTCTTAATACTGAATTTAACAACCTTTGCCAACGGGTTTACAATATTTACGCCTGCTTTTAAAGTGTTGTCGTTAACATTACCTAAAAAATCAACAACACCAACCGTACCGGCAGGAACTACTGTAAAAGTTTGTAAAATTGCAATTACAAAAGCTGCAAAGGCGGTTAATCCTGCAAATATCATTTCTTGCTTACGACGGGCTTTCTTTAAGTTAAAATAAGCTGCAATTGCAACGATTCCTACTAATATTGCGAATATAAAAGTCATTTTTTCCTCCTAAGAATTTATATTATTTTTTAGTTTTCTTATTATACACATTTAATCCGATGTTATTCAATCCATCCAAATATTATTTTAAAATTTTCTTGATAAGTTTTGTCTTACTTACTTTTTTGATAGAGAGAATTAGAGAATCTTCAACTAATTTTTTCGCTGTTTCAATTTTAATTTTATCATCCGAATAAAGCTCTGCAACAACCGATCCCTTTTTAATTCTATCACCTATTTTAGGATGAAAGATGATTCCTGCTTTGGGATCTATAAAATCTTCCATTGTCCTTCTTCCCGCACCTAGTTCAAGTGAAGCCATTCCAATGTTAAATGTATCCACTTTTTGTAGATATCCTGTTTTGGTCGAAACAATTTTTTCCGAATATTTAGTACGGGGATATTTTTTCGGATTGAGAATATAAAACTCATTCCCACCTTGCAGTTTTACGATTTCCAAAAACTTATCGAATGCTTTTCCACTTTTTATAATTTTGCTTGAGAGTTCTATTCCTTCATCAATTGAAGCGACTTTATTTCCCAACAGCAGCATAGCTCCCGAAAGATTAAGAGAAACTTCGGAAAGTCCTTCTACATATTTACCTTGAAGAATTTGAATGCTTTCATAAACTTCTAACCAATTACCAATGTAATTTCCCAGTGGTTGATTCATATCTGTAATTAATGCTATTACTTTTTTCTTAAAAGATTTTGCTGTATTCATTAAAGATGCGGCTAATTCTTCGGCATCTTTTTGCTTTTTCATAAAAGCTCCGCTTCCGGTTTTAACATCTAAGACCAAACCGTCAATTCCTTCGGCAAGTTTTTTACTCATAATACTGGCGGTTATAAAGGGGATTGATTCTACCGTAGCCGTAACATCTCTAAGCGAGTATATTAACTTATCGGCCGGTGCAATGTCTTTCGTTTGTCCAATTAGAACTGCTCCGCATTTTTTTATTGTATTGACGTATTGTTTTAAATTTAGATTAGTCCTAAATCCGGGAATAGCTTCAAGCTTGTCCAGAGTTCCCCCAGTATGACCTAGCCCTCTTCCTGAAATCATTGGTACATTTATTCCGGCAGCTGCAGCAATGGGAGCAATAATTAAAGATGTTTTATCACCCACTCCTCCGGTTGAATGTTTATCTACTTTGAATCCCGGAATTTTTGATAAGTCTAAAACTTTTCCGCTGTACAACATTGTTTTTGTAAGCGCAGAAGTTTCGTTTTTATTCAAACCATTCAAAAAGGCTGCCATTAAGAATGCAGAAAACTGATAATCGGGAATTTTATGTTTTGTATAATTCATTACTAAATATTCAATTTCATCTTTGGTTAAAATATTCCCATTTCTTTTTTTAGTGATAAGTTCAATGGCGTTCATTCCTTTTTCCTGTAAATTGATTTTCGAAATTTAATCTTAGTTTATTTGAATTTGAATCAAGTAAGCACTCTATATCAAACAATTTTTCCGAATTTTTGGTAACTACAATTTCTTTGATTAAATTTATATAATATTTTTGTTATTTCTATTTATAAAATAAATAATATTCTTAAACTTTGAGGTATAAAATGTTTGATTCAAATTATCAATTTACGTGTGTTGACAGGTTTCTTAAATATGTAAAATACGATACTCAATCTGATGAAGAATCAGAAACTTTTCCGAGTGATCCTAAGCAGTTGGAACTGTCGAAAGATTTAGTTAAGGAATTGAAAGAAATTGGTCTTGAGGATGCTCATATGGATGATTGGGGCTATGTTGTGGCAACATTACCTTCAAATACGGAAAAGGAAGTTCCGGTAATAGGTTTCGTATCTCATGTTGATACCGCTCCGGCATTAACAGGAAAAAATGTGAATCCTAAAATACTTAAAAATTACCAGGGCGGAGATATAACCCTTGATAATGGTAAAGTGATTGCCGCAGATAAAAATCCCGAATTAAAAGATATGATTGGATTCGATATTATTACTACGGATGGTACAACTCTATTGGGTGCTGATGATAAAGCCGGTATTGCGGAAATAATGGATGCTATGAATTATTTGGTTCAGCATCCAGAAGTAAAGCACGGTACACTTAAAGTTTGTTTTACACCTGATGAAGAAGTTGGACGCGGCGCAGAACATTTTGATGTTGAAAAATTCGGTGCTAAATATGCTTATACAATAGACGGCGGTACAAGAGGCGAAGTTGAAACAGAAACATTTAGTGCGGATGCAGTTAATATTGATTTTATTGGGAAAAATGTTCATCCGGGTTATGCAAAAGGCAAAATGATTAATTCCATGAAAATGGCATCGCATTTTATTGAGCTTCTTCCAAAGGATAGACTTTCTCCGGAAACGACTGAGGGAAGAGAAGGTTACGTTCACCCGATTCAGATAAACGGAAACGAAGAAAAAACAACTATTAAGTTTATCATCAGAGATTTTATTGATGAAAAGCTTAAAGAATATGAGGATTTTTTAAAAGAGCTGGTGGAAAAAACTGTTGAAGCTTTTCCAGGTTCACATTATAACTTCGAGGTAATTGAACAATATAGAAACATGAAAAATATTTTGGATCAGCATCCTGAAATCGAGGCTAATGCTTTGGAAGCTCTTAAAAGATTAGATATTACTCCTATCCAGTCGGCAATTAGAGGCGGAACAGACGGGTCTAAACTTAGTTTTATGGGACTTCCAACTCCGAACTTATTTGCCGGAGGTCATAATTTCCATGGTGCAACCGAATACGTTGCAATGCAAGATATAGAAATGGCTACTAGAATGATTGTTGAGCTTGCTCAAGTTTGGGAAGAAAAAGCGTAAGAGTAATATAAGATTTCTTATATTCTAAACCCGGTCAAATTGATCGGGTTTTTTATTTTTAAATTTACTAAGTACGACGTGATTCTTACGAAGGGATCTGCAACCGGATTTATATTGTTATACCAGTTTGTGTTTTTTACAATACCGGTATCTATTTGTTCTTTAGATTCCGGTATTACATAAAGAACGTTTAAATCGGAATAGCAATTTGGAATTCTTTTACATTTCCCATACTAAATTACTTTTTATTAAAAATTTATTAATTTAGGATAAAGAAAAGAAGGATATGCAAATGGAAAAATTATCAAAATTTACACTGGCTGAAGTTATAAAAGTAAGTTCCGGTTCTTTTAGTGAAAGGATGGCTTTTTCTGAAATTAGCGGATCATCATTAACATATAAAGAATTTGGTGAAAAGGTAAAATCCATTTCCGCATTTTTAGAAGAGCGCGGAATAAATAAAGGTGATAAAGTTGCTCTTTTAAGTGAGAATAAACCCAATTGGGGAGTTGCTTATTTTGCTATTACTTCAATGGGTGCTGTGGTTGTTCCTATTATGACCGAATTTTCTACCGGAGAAATCCAACACATAATACGCCATTCCGGTTGCAAAGCTATATTTGTATCGGCAAAGTTGTTTGAGAAAGTTGAGGGCTGTAATTACGAAGAAGTTTCAACAATTATTTTAATTGATGATTTTAGTATTGTGCCGCCGAAAACCAGCAATGCTTTTCTTAAAGATGCAGTCAAAACCGGGAAAAGAGAATTTGATAAAATATTAGCTGCTGCATACAAACTTATAAGCAAGAGTCAAAGAAGTGTAAACGAAGATGATTTAGCGTCAATAGTTTATACATCAGGAACAACGGGCCATTCAAAGGGAGTTATGTTAACCCATAAAAATATTGTTCATGATGCAGTAGCCACATTAAAAATGGTGACTATAGTTCCCGAAGACAGACTTCTCTCAATTTTACCTTTAGCTCATACTTTTGAATGTACTTTAGGAATGATTGCTCCGGTAATAAGTGGAGCTTCAATTTATTACTTAGATAGACCGCCCACAGCTTCTGCATTACTGCCGGCAATGGGAAAAGTAAAACCGACTATTATTTTATCGGTGCCACTAATAATTGAAAAAATATTTAAACTTAAAATATTACCCGAATTAACAAAAAAACCTGTAGTAAAAACTCTGTATAAATTTCCTCCAATGAGGAAAAAGCTGCATAAAATTGCCGGGAAAAAATTGCTTAAAACTTTTGGCGGGGAATTAAAATTGTTTCCGATTGGCGGGGCAGCTTTAGCCTATGAAGTTGAGCGATTTTTGAGGGAAGCAAAGTTTCCTTATGCAATTGGTTACGGATTATCAGAAACTTCTCCAGTTGTAACCGGAGACGATAAAAATAATACTAAGTTTAGAGCCGTTGGCAGAGTAATGATGGGTATGGAAATTAAAATTGATAACCCGGATCCTGAGACCGGAGAAGGGGAAGTGCTGATTAAAGGACCAAATGTTATGAAGGGTTATTACAAAGACCCTGAAACTACAAAAAATGTGTTTACAGAGGACGGATGGTTTAAATCAGGTGACCTGGGAATAATTGACGCTGAGGGCTACTTATTTATCAGAGGCCGTTCTAAAAATGTAATAATCGGATCGAATGGGAAAAATGTATATCCCGAGCAAATTGAGTCTGTTATTAATGATCTGCCGTATGTTGTAGAATCTTTGGTAATAGAAAAAGAAGGGAAGTTGGTAGCAAAAGTAAATTTAAATTACGAAGAACTCGATGAAGACTTTAACTTACATAGTTTACCGGATCCCGAAACGCGAAAAAAAATAAAATCAATTTTGGATGATATTCTTAAAACAACAAACAGCAGAGTTTCTTCTTTTTCAAAGATTAACGAAATTGTAGAGCAAGCTGAACCGTTTGAAAAAACTCCGACAAAAAAGATAAAACGCTATTTGTATACTTAAAATTTAATACGATAGATGGATGACTTAGTTTTTATTCTTTTCCAATGCATCGTAATATTTCCGTATTAAATCTTCGTAATCTTTAGTATAACCTTCATTTATAGCTTTTAGCAGTTCGTCTTGGATAACATTTTTTTTATCTTCGTTATTCAAAAACAATTCGGCGGGAGATTTAAGATTAAAAGTTTTACCGCTTCTGGAAATACGTTTGTTTTCAAAATCCCGTTCATTCATAGAACGTTGAGCGTCTAATAATTTTGATAAAATATGCTTTTGCTCATGAATTAATTTATCATCAACTTTTTGGGTATTCATGTTTGTAACGACTTCTTTCATTTGCCGTAATATTTCGTCCAAATTTGCAGTAATTTTTTTTGATTCACCTGAAACTTTTGCTTCTTTATTTAATTCTGCTAAAGATTTTTGAATCATTGCCTGCTGCCTTGCCAAGCGCTGCATTTGTGCCTGCTGCTGCATTGTAAGTTGACCTTGGTTAAGCATTTGAGTCATTTGGTTTAGCTGCATCTGCTGCTGGGAAAGCTGCTGCATTTGCTGCATCAGAGACATCATTCCACCGCCCTGTCCGCCTTGCATCATCTGCTGCATGGCACCATTCATTAGTGTAGCAGCTTGATTTAGTGATGCCATTGCTCCGTTTTGGCTTTGAATAGCGAGAGAACTGTTTTTGTTTTGCATAGAAGCAATTGAACGATTCATATCCGAACGGGCTTTCCCTAGCGCTCTTCCCATTTCCGGTGTTATAGCAAATGTTTTCTGCGATAACTTAGACATTTGCTTCAATACCTTGGAAAGATTATTCTGAAGTTCAAATTGTTTCTCCGACTTTTTATTTAGCTGTGACGATCCCGAACGTAATCCTGTTGTTTCGTTTTTTAATTGTTCCTGCTGCTTTGAAAGAGATATCAACTCGTTACTTATTTTCATCATTTCGCTTAATACTTGCATCTGACTTTTTTGTTGCAAATTGGATTTTAAACTCTTCATTTGCTTAAGCATCTTTTGCATATTTTGTTTTATTTGTTCTTGGTTTTGAGCTGACATTTGCATTTGCTCAGCTTGCATTTGCTTACTTGCTTCTTCAGATAACTTTTGGTTTTCTTGTTTTTCAAAATTTTCTTTCATTTTCTCCATTTCTTTCTGTGGCATGTCCTTAAATTCATTCATCTTTTCTTTTAAGTCTTTCATTGTCTTATCAAGATTTTTTAGATTTTTAGTAATATCATTCTGTTTTTTATTTAGTCTGTCAAGATTCTTCTTGTCTGCCGGATTTGCTTTTTGTGTTTCCTTTTTCAGCGCTTCTTGATTTTTTGTTAATTGCTCTGTTCTTTTAATCAGCTCATCTACTTTTTGTTCAACTTGTATCCGTTTTAATAACTTTAAAGTTCTTTCTATACTTTTTTGAAACATCTCTTCATTCATCTTAAAGTTGTTCATAGAATTTTGAACTTGGTCTCTCATCATCTTCTGTAATGAAGCCTGTAATTTATCCAAAGCTTTTTTCATTTCTTCGCTGCTCATTTGATCTAATAATTTCTGCAGCTCGGCATACTTTTTAATTGTTTCTTTAGAGAGCAAATTATTTTGCTGCATTTCATTTTTCATTTTATTCATTTTCGATTTTATATCGTCAATCTTATTCCCAAGCTGTTTAAATTTATCCATAGCTTTTTCTATTTTATCTTTTTCCTCCCAATTTATTTTCCTGCTGTTCTTTTTCAAGTCGTTATTAATATTCCGGAGATCTTCTTTTAATTTTTCGGCTTCCTTCAAAGTTTTCTTTAAATCATCTTCTGCTTTGTGATTTACGTCTGCTGTCTCGGTTAATAATTCATCTAAGGTTGGAATTCTAACAGTGTGTATAACGGTCTTCGATGATTTCGGTCCATTTACGTTGTCGTTATCGAATACTTCCAAGAAATAGGACATTACATCGTTTGCCGCTAAATTTAGGTCCGATAAATCCCATAAATAATAAACATCATCTTCTTTCTTTCCCTTCTTTACCGGAATGCTAACTTGTGTAAAAGAATTTTGTACAGGCTCGTAGCGGGATTGGGATAATCTGTAATTCAGAGTCAACTTTGATATTCCGTAATCATCACTAATTTTTGAAATTAAAGTTAGTTTGTCGTTTTCCGGAAGTTTAACATTTTTTTCGGGGGAAACAAGTTCGATATTAGGGTAATTATCTTCTAAAGTTTTAATTGTATAAGTAATAGGGTTTTCGTTTTGGGTTCCTTCTTCATCTATTAAGTCAATATGATACTCATCATTTTTATAGATCTTAAAATTTATTTTACCAGAGTTACCTTCCAACGTGAAAGCTAAAGGTTTTTTATTTTTAAAAACTATTTGTGCGGCGCTTAATTTTTTAGTTGCGTTAATTTTATACTTTACCATGGTTCCGGGAAGTCCTATAATATTTCCGTTATCTTCCAATGATTCTTTTGGTAAACCGGAATAGCCGGGAGGAATAATCTCGACATTGAACGAATTGATTACAGGTCTATTTAAAACAGTTACCCTAAAAGTATCGCTAAATATATTGTTTGAAGAGACAAAATATTGAAACGAATTTTTTATGCTTCTTATTGTCAATGTAAAATTCCGGATGGAGTCCGGTTTCAATTCGGTGTTGTCAAATTCCGAATCTTCAATGGACTTCTTTTTAATAAAAACTTGTTTCGGATGTTTTCCTTTTGTCTTTACAATTATTTTTAAGTTTTCACCCTTTGTAAGTTTTACATTTCCCGGTTCAACAATAAAACTAAATTCGGGAGGTTCAATAAATTCTTTGTTAAAATTTAATAATCTGCTTGCTGATGCTTGGAGCGGAGGAACGAGTAGAAAAAATAGAACTATAAAACAAACTACTGCAATTGCCGTATAAAATAAGTTTTTAAGCACAGTAAGATTAACCGCTTTTTTAAAATTGAAGTCTTTTGTTTTATTATAAATATTGGTTAATGCGGCTATTATTAAATCGTTAGAATAGTGATTCTCATTACTTTCCATCAATTGCAAAGCATTTGCAAGATCATCTTTTACTTCGGGAAACACTTTGCCTACTTTATTGGCAGCTTCCAGGTGGCTTTTCTTTTTGGTAAAAATTGATCTGCCAATTGGTAATAACAAAAAGTAAACGGCAAGAACGGCGGTAATAAAAATAAAACTCCAAAATAAAACCGTTCGTGTTCCGGAAGAAAAATTCCCTGCAAGTTCGCTTAAAACAAGCAAGAAAAATAGCACTCCGGAAGAAATAACAAACGTAAGCAATCCTTTCAAAAAAGACTTCTCGGTTTCCTTATGTAAAACGGAATCTAATTTATTTTTTAATTCGTTTATATATTTATCGGGATTCTTATTCATCATATTTTAGTTTGAAAGGACATATAGTACCAAATTTGTTCCGAACTTTAATGCTTCTTCTCTTTTTGCCGGAGGGTCTTTATGAATTTCCGGATCAGCCCATCCGTCGCTCGGATTGCTTTCATAAGTATAATATACAGCCAGCCGTTTGCCTAAGAAAATTCCAAATCCTTGAGGAGGCTTTCCGTTATGTTTATGAGTTTTAGGAGGACCACTTTCAAAATCATATAATATATGATATAGTTGATGATTAAAAGGCAGTTCGGTTAAGTCTTTAGCCGGAAACACCTTTTTTATTTCGCGCCTGAAAGACTTGTCGAGACCGTAATCATCATCCACATATAAAAATCCTCCGTTTTCTAAATAGGTTCTTAATCTATTTACATCTTCATCGGAAAAGACAATATTTCCGTGACCGGTTAAGAATAAAAAAGGATAAGAATAAATGTCATCAGATGAAATATCTACAAATGTATATTCCGGATTAGTTATTACAGTCGTGTTCTTCTCAACAAATTCGAGCAGATTAACTTCGCTCGACGGGTCGTTGTACCAATCGCCCCCCCCGCCGTATTTGAGCCTTGAAATCTGAAACGCTCCGTCGTTTTTAGGTTGAGCTGCAGCAACTATTAATAAAGAGAAAAAAATAATATTTAGTAAATAAATTTTCATTTTCATAAATCTATAAGATTGATAACAAGATTAAGAATAAACCGGTTCCCAAGAATAATATTATTTTTCAATTATATTAAGTCCAAAATTTTGCAGCATTTCCTTAATAGAATCATTTCCTTTTGGTAAAATTACCGCATAGTTTGAAAGTTCCCGTCTTAATCTATACTCTTTTCTAAGTCTATCAAAATATTTACCACGCATTTCTTTTGGTAAATCATTCATTTTTTTTAGCAAATTACTATCTTCGTTTATTGGATAAACCTTCTTAAATACTTGGTAAAGTACTTTTTCAATTGAATCGATTGAACTTATTATAATTTCTTTATCCGGGATTTCCGGTAAATTCTGATTCCAAGAAGGTTCTAAGTTAAAGAACTTACAAAAGGCATTATAAATCATTTTTGTACCGTTTACTTTACCTTCAAATGAATAACCGGCAATGTGCGGAGTTCCGATATCCACTTTGCTTAATAAAACGGTTGATATCTCGGGCTCTTCTTCCCATACATCAAAGATTGTGGTTAAGCTTTTTTTATCCAAAATTTTTAACATCGCCTTATTATTAACAACAGGACCACGGGAGCAATTAAGAAAAATTGAATTATTTTTAATTTGCTTTAACTGTTTTTCATCAATTAAATGAAATGTTTTATCTATTCCCGAATAAGTAATTGGGACGTGAAGTGTAATAATATCTGCCGTTAAAGCTTCTTCTAATGAGCAATAAATATTCTCTTTCGTTTTTCTCTGTAGCGGAGGATCGTTAACTAATACCTTAAATCCTAAAGCTTTACTCATCTTTACTATTTTTGAACCTATATTACCGGCTCCAATTACTCCGATTGTTTTATCAAGAAGAGGAATTTTCTTAGTTCGTGAAATGTAAGTTAAGGCGCCAAAAACATATTCCGCAACAGCTTGGGAGTTGCATCCGGCTGCATTTGCAAATCCAATTCCTTCCCCTTTCAGATAATCAATATCAACGTGATCAATACCTATAGTTGCCGTACCAACAAATTTAACACTTGACCCTGAAAGTAAATTGCTGTTTATTTGTGTTATTGAACGTGTAATTAAAGCATCGGCATTTTTAACGAGACTGTTTGTTATTTCCCTGCCGTTTTTTAGAATAACATTTCCAAAGGGAGAAAAAGCCTCTTCGGCATAGGCAATGTTTTCGTCAATAATTATTTTCATTTTTTATATCTCTCAACCAAAACTTTAACAAAATTATACAAAATTAGTAATTATAATAAGATACGAATAAATTATATTTGTATTCCCTAATAAAATTTTATATTTTATGACTATAATTTACTTAAATCATTCACAAAATAAATTTTGTAATTAAAATACTAATTATTTCTTTCGATAATAAATAGAATAAATATATCTAATCACAAAACTAAGATGAACAAATGAAAAAATATTTAATCACTTCGTTTTTGGTCTTATTAATTTCGTTTTTAGTTTCAAGCTGTGAATTAAACAAAAATTCAACTACTAATCCAGCGAGTCCTACAATTTCAGATATTACAGTTTCTGGACAAGTTGTTGATGAAGAATCCGGTGACGGTCTTGGAAATGTTACTATTAAAATTAGTGATGGGGATACCTTAAAAGGTACAATTACAGGAAGTGACGGTAAATTTGCTACTTCGTTTGGGATTGATAAAGATAAAGATTTAACTGTAATAGCATTCAAACCTGGATTTTTTGCAGATACAGCAATAGTATTTGCTTCTAAAGAAGGAGGCGCTAGTGTACCGCTATTTCTGTTGCAGAAAGATTCTTCCGGTACATCCGGTACCGGTGGGGGAACAGTTTCGAGTGGTGCTGCATCAATTTATTTATTCTCGCAAAATGATGAGAATATTGGAGTTAAGGAAAGCGGTTCATTAGAAAATACAGAAATTACTTTTGAAGTTCGTGATTCAAGTGGAATTCCTATTGATGTAAATAACTCTGAAACGGTTAATTTTAGTTTTGGATCAAATCCTAACGGTGGAGAGTATCTCTATCCAAAATCAGTTGTAACAAATGCACTGGGCAGAGCATCGGTAGTTCTGAACTCAGGTACTGTTGCCGGTGTGGTTCAAGTTGTAGCAGAAATCAATGGTAAAAATGGAGTAATAAAATCGAAACCAGTACTAGTTGCTATTTATGGAGGATTGCCGTTTGACGGACGGTTTGATGTTGCATCCGATAAACTGAATTATCCGAAATTAGGTGTCTTAGGATTCCAAATTGATTTTACAGCATATGTAGGTGATAAATTCAGCAATCCGGTTAGGCCCGGAACTGCCGTTTATTTTAATACTAATTCAGGTATTATAGACGGATCCGATTTAACCGATGACCTAGGGCGCGCAACAGTTCCTTTACTTACTCAAGGTTTTCCTGTTGATTTGGTTTACGGAGCAGGATTCTTTACTGTTACCGCATACACTGCCGATGAAAACTTAAACACATTAACTACAAAAACAACACGGATGCTTTCCGGTTCTCCTATTTTATCGGTATCGCCAACGTTTTTCAGTATTCCAAATGCAGGATCTCAAACTTTTCAATATACTTGCAGCGATATAAACGGAAATCCAATGTCGTTTGGACAATCGATTGTTGTTAGTGTAAAGAATGGTAATTTAGACGTTTCAGGCGATGTAAATATTAAATTACCCGATACTCAAAGCAGAAGCGCAACTTCTTTTTCTTTCTTTGCCTCCGATGCTAAGCCGGACTCAACTGAAATAAAACCTGCAACGATAATAATAAAAACCAGCGGGCCAAACGGAGAGACTTCAATTTCAATTTCCGGCACCGGTGGTTAGTAATAAATGAATTTATATTAAGAGACCGATTTAGAAATACAATGAATCGGTCTTTTTTTTTATATGCCAATGCATTACCTGGTTGAGTGTATTTAAGCGCTATACTTAAGAGAAGAAATAATAATTTTGGCAGCATTTGTATTTTGCTGTCAAGTATTTAAATCATGTCAAAATCCATAACTTATACCAACAATTCCTATTCAAACAGGTTGTTCAATAATCGTAATTGGTGAAAACGCATTATCGATTTTCCAGTGCAAAAACGAAGCCCAATCTGAGCATATAATAAAAATTCCATCTCGGATTAAAACCTTCCGAATAATATAGCTTATTATACCCAATAATTTCTTTTCTTTTTGTTGGATAGTAAAAATTCAGTTCAAGGGCAAAATATTTAGAAGTATGATAACCAATACCTGCAGTCAGCATAAATAAAGAAGCATAAGAAACTCCGTAGGAATTAGAACCCGATCCTTCATTTGAATGTTGTAAAACTCCGGCTGAAGCATAAAATTTTTTGTTATAGTGATAAATTCCGTTTAATCCAAACTCAAAACCGGAAAATTCAACAGCTATTAAGGTTTTGCCAATATGCGTCTGAAAAGTTAAATTCTTATTAAGATTATAACCAATAATTAAATTGAATGTTACAGGGCTAAAAGTCTCGTCGTAAGATAGTCCCATAGATTTGTTGCCTTTTGTGCTAATAATTCTAATGTAGCTTAATTCAGCATCTAAGCCGAGTTTTAAATGCTGAGCCGAAATCAAAATCGGGAAAAGAATTAGTATTACCATTATCATTTTTATTTTTATAATTCCAACTTTAGTATGCATTATTTACTCCCCGTTAAAGAAACAAAAATCAATAGCTTATAAAAATAATAATCAATAATCATATAATTAAAATAATAGAATT
>CBEVZC010000021.1:0-34017 GCA_965554225.1 uncultured bacterium
GTTCAAACATTTAACGGCTCATTTGAATTATTTGAAATACAGAGTAACATTTTAAGCAAGTTGAATCAATTGGCCAAACAAACGGATACAACACTTTTTATGATTTTGATTTCTGCTTTTCAAGTTCTGCTGTATCATTACACAAACCAAGACGATATAAACATTGGAACTCCCATAGCCAATAGAAACAGAGCGGAAATAGAAGGATTAATCGGATTTTTTATTAACACGCTTGTAATGCGAGGTAACCTTTTCGGTAATCCAACATTCAAAGAGTTACTAGAGAGAACCAAAGAAATAGCTTTGGAAGCATATCAAAATCAAGATGTGCCTTTCGAAGATATTGTTGACAAATTGAATCTTAAAAGAGACCTTAGTCATACTGCATTATTTCAAGCGATGTTTGTCTTAAACAATGCCCGCATGGAAAAACTTGAATTACCGGGAATTGAATTTGAAGTACTTGACATAGACACAAGCACAACAAAATTCGATTTGGTTTTGTCAATTACAGAGAATGACAACATACTCAAAGGTAAATTTGAGTATAACACAGATTTATTTAAATCCTTTTCAATTAAGCGGCTTATAAAATCTTTTGAAAACATCTTATTTAGTATTGTTGATAATCCGGAACAAAATATTGATAAAATAAAAATTGCGGAGAAAAATAATCTTTCGGTTTTATACGGAGATTCTATTGATTCCACAGATAATATTGATGTCTATAATTTGATAGAAATAATTGCCGGGAAGCATAAAGATAAAATAGCTTTAAGTTCTAAGCATAGTAAACTCACTTATTCTCAGCTAATAGATAAAACAAACATACTTGCTGAATATCTTATCAATAAAGGAGTTAATCCTAAAGATATTGTTGGCGTTTATCTTGATAGAACAACGGATTATATAATTTCCATGCTTGCTATTTTTAAAATTGGAGCTGTATATCTTCCGCTTGATGTTGAATATCCCGAAGAAAGATTACAATATCTGATTGATGATTCCAGCGCAAAGTTTATTTTAACTGAAAATAATCATGCAAATCAATTAAAAAACTTTAGCGATAAAATTATTGATATTAATGGATATGAAACAGATAGAAATGGGCAAGAAATAAAGACGAAAACAGAAAGCAGCGAAACAGCATACATAATTTATACTTCCGGGTCAACAGGAAATCCGAAGGGCGTAGAAGTTACACATAAAGCTTTGGCAAATCATATCCTAACAATGCAAAAGCATTTTAATATAACTGAAAATGATAAAGAATTGGAATTTGCCGCTTTCAATTTTGATGCTTCTATTGAACAAATATTAGTGCCTTTGGTTAGCGGAGCTGAGTTATTTGTTCGCGGAAATGATATTTGGACAGCTGCTGAGTTTACCAAAATTATTAACGAAGAAAAGTTGACTGTTATAAATCCTCCTACGGTTGTTTGGGCGGAGATTTCAAAATATTGGCATGAACATCCGGATAAAGCTCCGAGTAATCAATTGAAATTATGCATAGCCGGCGGCGATGAAATGAAAGCAGATATGATAAGAATGTGGATGGACTCTCCAATGAAATCGGTAAGACTATTAAATGCTTACGGACCAACGGAAGGAATAATTACTGCATCAACATCGGAAGTGAATAAACTTGAAACTGAAAATATTTTCAGAACACCAATTGGCATCCCGCTACCAGGAAGGGACTTCTATATAGTTGATAAAAATATGAATATCATTCCTAAAGGATTTGTTGGTGAACTTTGTATCGGCAGTGAATTACTTGCTAGCGGTTATCTTGGAAAACCTGAAATAACAAATGAAAAATTCATTCCCAATTTATTTGATAAAAATAAAAAAGGCCTAATTTACAGAACCGGTGATTTGGTTCGCATAAATGAAAATAATGAAGTTGAATTTATCGGTCGTATTGATACACAAGTAAAAATTAGAGGTTTTAGGATTGAACTTGGTGAAATTGAATCTGTCTTGCGTAACCATGAATTGCTTGAAGAAGCAGCTGTAACTGTTCATAATGGTGATGAGGACAAATTTATTGCGGCATATTTTGTTGTTAAAGATAATTCTGAAATTGAAACAGCAGAATTAATAAAATACATGAAGAATAAATTACCGAATTATATGATCCCCGCTGCTTTTGTAAAGCTGGAAAATATTCCGTTTACTGCAAGCGGAAAAATTGATAAAAAATCATTACCTGAGCCGGATTTGTCTTTAGCTAAAATAAAAACTGAATTTGTTGCTCCGCGTACAGAAACCGAAAAAGAAATAGCAAAAATTATTGCCAATATATTAAGTATTGAAAAGGTTGGGGTATTTGATAATTTTTTTGAGTTAGGGGGACATTCAATTTTGGCAATTAAGGTTGTATCAGAAGTAAAACAGAATTTTGGTGTAGATATTGAACTAATTAATTTATTTCAAAATCCAACGGTTGAAGGTCTTGCTGAAGCTGTAGTGGATGCTCAATCAAAGTTGATTGACGATGATGACCTTGAGAGTTTGTTGGATGAACTTGAATCAATATAAAATAAGAAACTTAATATGTCCGATTTAAATGATAGATTAAAAAAACTATCTCCTGAGAAGAGAGCACTTTTAGAGAAAAAGCTTAGAATAAATGCATTAGCTGAGCAAAAGAAAAATGCAATTCCACATATGGAGTATGATGAATATTATCCTATGTCTTCACATCAAGAAAGGCTATGGTTTTTAAATCAACTCGATACTCAAAGCTCAAATTATAATATGCCCTATGCTCTGCGTCTTAAGGGAAATATTAAAAAGGAACATATTGAAGGTACTTTCAGGATAATTGTAGATCGACATGAAATACTTAATTCTATTTATTCAGTTAAATCTCGTAAACCAGTTCAAAATATTTTGAAAGGGAATTATCATTTAGATTACATAAGCAATATTGAATCGAAAAAAAAATTAGAAGACTTTATAAACGAAGAGGCAGACAAACCATTTGATTTATCTAGTGGACCGTTATATAGGATTAAATTGATTAAGATAAATACTGATGAACATTTATTATTATTAACATTCCATCATATAATTGCGGATGGCTGGTCTATTTCTATTTTGTTAGAAGAGTTCACGATCATATATAGCTCAATATCAAGAAATGAGCAACCCGACTTAGCTACTCTACCTATTCAGTATTATGATTATGCGGCATGGAGAAGAAAATCCTTTGACCAAGAAAAAGAAAATAATCAACTTAATTATTGGAAAAAAAAGCTTTCTGGAATGCCTCAGATTCTTGACTTGCCCTATAAGGTTAATAAAGTAAACAAACAAACAAATATAGGCGATAGAGTAATAAAAAATATTCCGAATGATCTCTTTAAAAAAGCGAAAAAGATTATTTTGGAAAAAGGCATCACTCCATTTATTTTTTATCTAACAGTTTTTGAAATCGCTTTATTTAAATACTCACATCAGAATGATTTTGGAATAGGAATATTATATGCTGATAGGCAACAACCTGAAACTAAGAAATTAATTGGTTTTTTTGTAAATACGTTAGTAAAAAGATCAAAGATAAATAACCATGAATCTTATGAGGATCTACTTAAAAAAGTAAAAGTGGATGTCCTCGAGGCAAATCAAAATTCACTAATACCTTTTGATGAAATTGTTAATACTATACTTGAAGAACGAAATAATGAGGTAAGTCCGTTATTCCAAGTTCTATTTGATTACCAAATTGCACCACCCAGAAAAATTGAAATCGGTGACTTAAAAATTGAAGCTGTTGAACAAAAATTAAACTCTGCTAAATTCAATTTGGCAATGATTGTAGAGGAAGAACAAAATAGTGCAAAATTAAATATTGAATACAATACTGATAAATTTGATAAAGAATTAATTGAGAGATTTACAGAGTCATTTATTCTAATACTTCAACAAATAAGTGATTCAACAGAAATTAAGATCAAAAATATTCAAACCATTTCTCAACGTGATAGAGAGTTAATAACTTTCTGGAACAAGACTGATAAAGAATTTAATAAAAATACTTGTATTCATGAGTTAATAAAAGAAAGGGCAAAAGAATTTCCTAATAGGCAAGCTATTATCCATGAGAACAAATCAATTACTTATAAAGAGCTTGATCGTCTAAGTGATAAAATCGCTGCTTATCTTATAGCAAATGATATTAAACATGAAAATGTTGTAGGTGTATTTATACCATCATCTATCGAATTTTTAATCGCTGCAATCGGAATAATGAAATCCGGTGCCGCATACTTACCATTAGATCCGAACTACCCTGAAGAAAGAATAATGTATATGCTTAATGATAGTAATGCAAAAGTTATTTTATCTTTAAGCACTCAAGAAAATGATTTTATAGATAATCTTCCTAATACTATTTTTTATGAGGATATTGTTAATGTTAAATACGATATTGATTTAGAATCAATAAAAGTATTTTCTAGTAACACAGCCTATTACATATATACATCCGGATCTACCGGAAAACCAAAAGGTGTTATGTGTAATCATTTGGGGGTTATAAATCATTACTACGACGCAATTAGAAATATTAATTTTAATGAACCAATAATTTCTCCACTTTGGTCATCTCCAAATTTTGATGGCAGCATTATGGAGCTATTCCATCCGTTACTCAATGGTGGAACTCTAAAAATTGTTCCAGAAAGTGTTAGACCATTAGAAACTAAACTATTTGGGTGGATAAAAGAGAATGGAATTAATTATAGTTATTTACCACCATTTATGTTGGATGGATTTGCTAATTATCTTGAAGGAAATTTTGAAAATTATCCTTTGAAGAGATTGTTTGTCGGTGTTGAGCCGATTAAACAAGAGACATTACACAGAATTCAACAGAGTATCCCAGAATTATTAATTACTAACGGATATGGTCCAACCGAAACTACAATTTACAGTACATCCTTCATAGTTAATGATTTTACCCAGTCCGAATTAATTGTTCCAATAGGCAAGGCAATCTCTAATACAAAGATATTTCTTTTAGATGAAAATCTAAATCTGGTCCCGCATGGTGTGTTAGGCGAAATTTATATCTCTTCAATAGCGATTGCAAAAGGATATGTTGGTAAACCTGACTTAACAGCTGAAAAATTCATCCCCAATTATTTCACGGAAATTGGAGGAGAAAGATTATACAAAACCGGTGATCTTGGGAAATATGATGAGAACGGTGATATTGTTTTTGCAGGTAGGGTTGATAATCAAGTTAAACTAAGAGGTTTTAGAATTGAGTTAGGCGAAATTGAAAATTCAATAAAATCGCTTCCATATATAAATGATGCAGTTGTTCTGTTGGATAAACCGGGAAATAAAAATGCAAAAATTGTTGCATGTATTATACCGAAATCGGATGCTGAACATAGTTCAATAAAAAGGGATCTAGGGAAAACCCTTCCAACCTACATGATCCCCAATTTATTTGTTGAGTTTAATTCTTTTCCACAAACGCCTAATAATAAAATAGATCGAAGAGCAATTATTAATATTATTGATTCAAGAAGGATTGAATTAAAAGTTACCGAGACTCCTCGAAATAAATTAGAAAAATATATCAAGGAAGAAATAAGTAAAGTATTAGGTGTAGAAAATATAGGAATTCATGATAATTTTTTCTCAATCGGTGGAAATTCTATACATGCTGCTGTTTTGGCAAATCGTTTGCAAGGTTATTTGAAGGAAAATTTCCATGTTGGGTCAATATTTTTTGCTCCAACTATTTATGAAATATCAAAATATATTAATAAATATTATCCCGAAAAGATATTAGAACTTTTTGGTGAAAACTTAGATGATTATTATACTGAAGTTGATGAAGAAATATTTTTAGATAATACTATTAATAAAAAGGATATTCAAGTTTTCAATGATATTATAAAAAAGCAAATTAACATATCAAATTCAAAACCTACTAAAAAAAATAAAAAAGCAATTTTCATACTTTCACCACCAAGATCCGGTTCTACATTGTTAAGGGTAATGCTTGAGGGAAGTGAGCAACTATTTGCTCCACCAGAACTTGAACTATTATCTTTTAATTCCATGAAAGAACGCGGAGAAAAATTTTCAAATGAATTTGAAGTATTAAAAGAAGGACTTACTAAAGCAATAATGGAATTAAAACATTTTAATAAGGAACAAGCTACCAACTTTATAAAACAATATGAGGAAAAAGATTATAGTACAATTAACTTTTATTCTATATTACAAGAACTTGTAGGTGAGAAAACACTTGTTGATAAAACACCTATTTACTCAATTAGTCCTGATATTCTTAATCGTATAGAAGAAAATTTTGAAGAAGCCATTTATATTCATTTAATAAGAAATCCTTATGCTGCAATTTATTCTTTCATAGAAGCCAAGATGGATAATTATATTATTGGGCAAGATCATGGCTTTGGAATTAGACAACTTGCAGAACTCGTATGGTATGTGTCTAATAAAAATATTACTAATTTCTTAAATTATATTCCTATTAATAGAAAAACAACTGTCAGATTTGAAGATTTGGTCTCCTCACCCGATTTGGTTATGAAGAGGATGAGTAATTTTCTGGGTATTAAATACAACCATTCTATGATTGAACCATACAAGGGTAATAAAATGACTGAAGGAACGAATGAATTATTACCTATGGTTGGAGACTTAAAATTTTATATCCATAAAAAAATAAAGTCTGATGTAGTTGATGCATGGAAGACAAATCATAAGAAAGATTTTATAAGTGATTTTTCATTAAATCTAGCTAAAGAATTTAACTATGCTACAAATGATTTAACAACTAATATATCACAAAAGAAACATCGCGATAAGTTTGAAAACTATTTAATAAACTTATGGAAAGAAGTACTAGAAATAGATAAATTAGAAATAGATGATGATTTTTTTGAAATGGGTGGGAATTCTTTGCATGCTGCTGTTTTAGCAAATAGAATACAACAAGACTTACAGGTTGAAATTAAACCACAATCTATTTTTTTAGCCCCAACAATAAGAGAATTAACTAGTTATGCTCGTGAATATTATCCTGATTTAATTGAAAAGAAATTTGGTGAATCTGTAAAAAATAAATTTGTTGAAATTGAGTTGGAGAAATCTAAAGTACTAACTGAAGATGATTTTAATAAATTTAAATCTATTTTAAAACCATTACCAAAATTAAAATTAGACAACAGCACGCGTAACCCTAGAGCAATATTTATCCTTTCACCTCCTCGTTCAGGCTCAACATTACTTAGAGTGATGTTAGAAGGTCATCATAAATTATTTTCTCCTCCAGAACTTGATTTATTATCTTTTAATACATTAGGTGAAAGAAAGAATAAGCTCTCTGGTAATTACGGATTGTGGCTTCAAGCAACAATAAGAGCAATTATGGAATTAAAAAATGTTAATGCTGATGAAGCCAAAAAAATTATGTCTGGATATGAACAACAGAATTTAAGTATTAAAGAATTCTATGGTATTCTGCAATCAATGGCTGAAGATAGAATACTGGTTGATAAAACTCCAACCTACGGCTTAGATATAAATATTTTGAATAGGGCAGAACAATATTTTGATAATCCACTATATATTCACCTTACTCGTCATCCTTATGCATCAATTTATTCATTTATTGAAGCAAAATTAGATGAAAATTTCTTCAGATATAAACATGATTTTTCTAGACAAGAGCTTGCTGAATTAATTTGGACTGTTTGTCATGATAATATTAGTCAGTTTTTAGAAAATATTCCTGAGAACAGAAAAGTTAAGATTACTTTTGAAGATCTGGTTACAAATTCATTTAATGAAATGGAAAAACTCGCACGCTTTATCGGTATTGAATTTTCTGAAAAGATGTTAAATCCATACGATGGAAATAGAATGACAGATGCAGTAGAAAAGAGCTCGCAGATGGTAGGTGATTTTAAATTTTATTTAAGAAAAAAAATTGATCCATCTGCAAAACAAAGATGGCGCAACTATCATAAACACGATTTCCTAAGTGAAACATCGATTGAAATTGCCAATAAATTAGGGTATAATCTTAAAAATATTCAATCATCGAGTGCTTCTGAAGAAAAGTATAATGAGATTGAGCGGTTTGATAGAACAAAAGAATTACCTCTATCATTTGCCCAGCAAAGGTTATGGTTTTTAGAACAACTTGATCCGGGAAAATCAACATATAATATCCCTAGTGTTCTAAAAATAATTGGTGACTTTAATTTGAACATTTTCAAAAAAAGTCTTAACAATTTAATTCAACGTCATGAATCATTGCGTACTGTTTTTTCAACAAGTGAAGGCAAACCAATAGTTAATGTAATAACAAATATTGATTTGCACGTAGAATTTAATGATTTAAGAGATAGAACAGAAACCTATATACAAAATGCAATTTTAGATTTCACAAAAAGACCATTTACTCTTGATAATGAATTGCTATTCCGAGCAATGGTTATACAAGCTAATTACAATGAATTCTATTTAGTGTTTTCTATGCATCATATTATCTCTGATGGATGGTCTACTGAAATTATGGTTAAAGAACTTGCATTTATTTATAGAAATGAAAAATCTCAGAAGGAATACCATTTGCCAGAAATCAACACATCCTACATTGATTATGCAGCTTGGCAAAGAAAATGGCTTGAAGGAGATAGTTATACCAAACAAGTTAAATATTGGAAAAATAGATTAGCAGATATTCCAAAACTATTAGAACTTCCTCTTGATAATCCTCGTCCTGCAGTTCAACAGCAAATTGGTAAAAGAATCCAATTTGAAATTGATGAAGCTGTTGTAAAAAAAATAAATGAGATGGCGGGAAAAGAAAATACAACATTATTTATCAATCTATTTACAGTGTTTAATGTATTATTGAATAAGTATTCTAATTCAAAAGATATTGTTGTTGGGACACCGGTTGCTGGTAGAACCAGAAGTGAAATTGAAAATATAATTGGTTTCTTCGTCAACACATTGGTACTTCGTAATAAAATTAACACAAAATATTCTTTTAAAAAGCTTTTGCATCAAGTAAAAGAAAATTTCTTCGAAGATTTTGCCAATCAAGATATCCCATTTGAAAAATTAGTAGATGAATTAAACATCGATAGAAGCTTAAGCCACACACCATTGTTTCAAGTAATGTTTGTATTAAATAACTCACCGTTATCAAAAATAGAATTTAGTGATTTCTCAGTTGAACCAATGTCATTGGATTTAGGTAATGCTAAGTTTGATGTTACTTTTGTACTAACTAAAAGAGGAAATAGAATCAGGGGAAGTGTAGAGTTTGACAGGGCGCTATTTAAACAAGAATCAATTGAAAGATTTATCAATCATTATAGTTATCTATTGAATTTATTACTGAAAAATCAAAACATAAAACTTTCGGAATTAGAGCTTATATCTGAAGATGAGAAAAACTTAATATTAAATACTTGGAATAAATCGAAAAGTGAATTCCCCAAGAATAAAACTATTCATGATTTATTTGTAGAAAGAGCTGAAGAAATTCCTAATAATGCTGCGGTTGAATTTAATGGACAAACAATAAATTACGGTGAGTTGGATAAACGCTCAAATGCAATTTCTAATTACTTAATTGACTTAGGGGTTGGTAAAAATGAAGTTGTTGGAATAAATCTTAGTCCCTCAATAGAAACAATCACTTTAATTTTAGGGATTCTTAAAAGTGGCGCAGCTTATCTTTCTTTAGATCCAACTTATCCGGAAAAACGTATTCAATATATGGTTAAAGACAGTAACACTAAAATTGTTTTCATAACAAAAGATTTGAAAAATAAATATTTAAATAGTGATATAAAAACTATTATTGTAGATTCTACAAATTTTAGTGAAATATTTAATAATTATGAAAATCCAAATGTTACTGTCTATCCGGAGAATTTAGCTTATGTGATCTATACTTCAGGTTCTACCGGAATGCCAAAAGGTGTTATGCTTTCGCACAAAGGGGTAATAAATCATGCTTTTGATATTGATAAAAGAAAACCAATCCGCAATGGGGTTTGCAGTTTGTGGACAAGTTTAAATTTTGATGTATCGATTTATGAAATATTTTATCCCTTAATTTTTGGCAATGAATTGCATATTGTTCCTTTGGATATTCGTCCGATGAACGCACAACTTTTTAGTTGGCTATCGGAGCATCAAGTGCAAAGCGGATATTTACCGCCGTTCACTCTTGATGAATATAACGATTGGCTTGAAAAGAACCCAGGTAGATGTTCTATAAGAAAACTAATGGTAGGTGTTGAACCTATTAAATTAAAAACTTTATCGGGATTATATGAAAAAGTACCTGAGTTACTTATACTTAACGGGTACGGACCTACTGAAACAACAATATGTTCAACAATTTATGAGATTAAGGAAAAAGTATTTTCAGACGACATTACACCAATCGGTTCTGCAATGTCAAATACGAGAATATTTATTCTTGATAGAAATATGAATTTTACTCCTATTGGAGTACCAGGTGAAATTTATATAGAATCTGAAGGGGAGGCTTGGGGATATTTGGGCAGACCCGCTTTTACAGCAGAAAAATTTATACCAAATCCATTTTCAAAAACCGTAGGGAAAAGAATTTATCGCACGGGCGATTTAGCCTTTTATCAACCAGATGGTAATATAAAATTTGTTGGCAGAGTAGATACACAAGTTAAATTTAAAGGATTTAGAATTGAACTCGGTGAAATTGAGGAGAATATTAAAAACCACAATGCAGTTAATGAAGCGGCTGTAATTATTAGAGAAGATCAACCCGGTATAAAGAAATTGGTAGGTTATTTTACATTGAATGTGGGAGATAGTATCGACAGCTCGGAACTAAGGAATTATTTAAGTGAAATTTTACCGGATTATATGATCCCTTCTGTTTTTGTTGAGTTGGATGAAATGCCCAAAACTCCGAACGGCAAAATAGACCGAAAGAATCTGCCTGTTCCCACAGAAGATGATCTCGTACTTTCAACGGAGTTTGTTGAAGCGCAAGGGGAAACCGAAGAGATATTATTGAAAATTTGGAAAGAAGTTTTGAAAGTAAATAAAATCGGTATTCTCGATAATTTCTTCGAACTCGGCGGAGATTCAATACTTGGTATTCAAGTAATTGCAAAAGCTAATCAAAAAGGAATTAAATTATCTCCAAGAAATTTATTCCAACACCCAACAATAAAAGGATTAGCATCGGTTGCCGGACAATCAAAACCGATTATAGCTGAGCAAGGTTTAGTGACGGGAGAAGCTGAACTAACTCCAATTCAAACATGGTTTTTTAGACAAAAATTTTCAAATGAGAACCATTGGAATCAATCATTACTATTAGAATTAACTGAAGAATTAGATAAAGATATTCTAATCCTAACATTAAATATTATTGTTGAACATCATGATGTATTGAGAACAAATTTTATTAAAAGAAATGGAAACACAATAATATCATTCAATGAAAAATTTAAACATGGCATACTAGACTATTACACTAATATATCTGAAGATGAATTATTAAATTATTACGAGAAGACTCAAGCGAATCTAAACATTGAATCAGGAATACTATTCAAATGTGCTTATTTAAATGTGGAAAATGGAAATGACAGATTATTAATTGTGGCACATCATCTGGTGATTGACAGTGTTTCATGGAGAATATTAACAGAAGATATTCAGAAGATATATTCTCAACTATCGAAAGGGATTAACCCTCAATTACCTTTAAAATCTACAGATTACAAATTCTGGTCCAATAAATTATTAATGTATAATATTGAAAATTTCAACGAAGATTTTGAGTATTGGTCAAAACAAAAACAAATTCAAAATCAATCAAAAATAGATATTGAAACAGATTTAAATAATATTGAAAAAAACTGTTCAATAATCAAGAAAGAGATTTCAAAAGAAGATACTGAAAACATTACTGTTTCTACTGAGAAGCTTAATGTTGACTTAAAAGAATTACTTTTTACATGTTTGGTTAGGGCATACTCTAAGATGACTGGCAAAAGAATTATAACAATTTCTCTTGAAAGTCATGGAAGGGAAGATTTGTTTGATGACGTAGATATTTCTAGGACTGTAGGATGGTTTACCTCCATCTATCCTGTTGTTATCGATTTAGAATCCAGTATTACACAAATTGATACAATGAATATTGTCAAGAAATCATTAAGAACTATTCCAAATAATGGATTTTCATACATGCTGTATCGTTATTTGTCAGATGAAAAATATTGCAGTGATTTACCTCACTTGTCTGAAATTAGTTTTAACTATCTTGGGTTGTTTGATACAGATAACCAAGAAAAACAAATATTTATTCCTTCAATTGAAAATAAAGGACAAGAAAGAGCAAAAGAGAATATTCGTCCTTTTCAAATTGATATATCATGTAGTTTATTAAACAAGAAACTACTGATAAATTGTGCTTATAATTCATCACGATTTAAGTCTGATGATATAGAAAGTTTAATCAAAGATTTTAAAAATGAACTATTGTTAATTTCTCAAATAAAAGGAGCGCCCGAGCAAATTCTTTCAGCATCTGATTTGGAAATTGATGTTGATGAAAATGAATTTGATTCAATATTATCTGAGCTCGGAGAGGATTTAGAAGATGAATAAAGTTAAAAAAAATATTGAAGATATTTACCCACTTTCACCAATGCAAGAGGGAATGCTTTTCCACAAAATTCTGGATGATAAATCTGATGAATATTTTGAACAATTAAGCTGCAACTTATCGGGCGAATTAAACTTTTATTTTTTTCAAAAAGCTTGGCAGAAAGTGATAGATAGGAATTCTGTTCTTAGAACATCATTTGTATATAAAAAATCTAAAAGGATGGTTCAAGTTGTCCATAAAAAGGTGCAGCTCAATATATTACATGATGATTTATCGGATTTGAATGATGATGTTAAAGAGAAGCGCATAAAAGATATATTATTGAGGGATAGAAAAGACGGTATAGATCTTTCAAAAGTTCCAATAATTAAACTACGCATAATTAAGTTAGAAGAACAGAAGCATAAGTTTATCTGGAATCACCATCATATAATATTGGATGGATGGTCGTTGCCTCTAATTTTAAAAGAAGTTTTCTTCTATTATGAATCATTTAGAAAAAATAGGAATGATGACCTTCCGCCGAGTACTCCATATAAAAATTATATAACATGGTTAGGGAATAAGAATATTGATGATGAAAAAGTGTTTTGGAAAAATTATTTAAAAGATTTGGATTCTCCAACACCTTTGGTTATTGATAAACTTAATACTAAAGGAATTGAGCCCGATATTATTAAGAAAACAATAAGAATTGATGAGCAGACATCAAATGTTGTAAGTGAATTTGTAAAAAAAAGTAAAATAACACATAGTTGCTTTCTTCAAGCTGTGTGGGCAATTATTTTGAATAAATATTCAGGTAAAGATGATATAGTATTTGGTCAAACTGTTTCTGGAAGACCGGCTGATTTAGTAGGTTCAGAGTTCATTGTTGGATTATTAATAAATACTTTGCCAGTTAGAGCAAAAATTGATAATCATGCGGCAGTATTTGATTGGATACAGGGTTTTCATAATTCTTTAATCGAGTTAAGAGATTATGAGCACACTCCACTATATGAAATACAGAAATGTACGGATATACCAAGCAAAGAAGAATTATTTAAGAGTATTTTTGTTTTTGAAAATTATCCAATAGATGAATCAGTAAACAACACTAATCTTAGTTTGAGTATAGAAGACATTGACTCATTCGAAAGAACCAATTATCCAATCACAATAGTATCGGGTCCAGGAAAAGAGATCCCTATTGAAATTGCTTTTGATAATAGTAAGATAAATGAAGAGTTGGTTGATAATTTATTGAATCATTTCAAAATAATTATTGAACAAATAATCACAAATCCCAAACAAAAAATTAAAGAGTTAAAATTAGTAAGCAATATTCTAGAAATACCAACTGAACATCATATTCTTGAAGATATAGTTGTTGAGTTTGAAAACGTTGTGAAAAAATACAGCGAACAACCTGCATTAGTTTACGAAGGAAAGGGTATCTCTTATAATAAATTAAATCAAAGATCAAATGAAGTTGCAAATTATTTAATAGAACATAGACTGGGTTTAGAAGATAAAATTGGAATATTTATTAACCGATCTCCTGAAATGATTTATGCAATATTAGGTGTACTTAAAGCTGGTGCAGCATATATACCAATAGATGTTAATTATCCAGTAGATCGAATAAATTATATTATTAATGATTCAGATCTAAAGTGCGTTCTCACTACAACTAATTTAAATATAAATATTAAGTTTAAATATAAAATAAATATAGATGCTATTAACACTGCAAATTATGATAACCCTAATGTAAATATTGATCAAGATAATCTGGCCTATCTCATATATACTTCCGGGTCAACAGGTAAACCAAAAGGAACATTACTTACAAGAATGGGTTTAGCTAATTATTTAGCTTGGTGTAAAAAAGAATATCCTTTAAACGAAGGTAAAGGATCTATACTTCATTCACCAATTAGTTTTGATGCAACAATAACTTCTATATTCACGCCATTGATTGCAGGTAAAGCTATATATATAATTCCCGAAAATGCTGAACTTGAGGAATTAAGAAACATTCTAATAAATGAAAAAAACTTTAGTGTAATTAAAATCACTCCAGCACATTTGGATTTATTAACAACACAATTGAATGAAAAGGAGTTACATCATTTAACACATTCATTGGTTATTGGTGGAGAGAATTTGACATTTAACCAAATTAGTAAATGGATTGAATATGCTCCACAAACAAATATTTATAACGAATATGGACCAACAGAAACTGTAGTTGGGTCAGTTGTTTTTAATATTAAAAATAAATTAAAAAATGGTTCGGTTCCCATAGGTAAACCAATCATTAATACAAATATTTATATTCTTGATAGTTATTTAAATCCTGTCCTCAAGGTGTAACTGGTGAACTTTACATAAATAGTGTTGATATTGCGAGAGGATACTTAAACCGACCTGATCTTACAGCCGAAAAATTTATACCGGATCCTTATAGTAAGGAACCGGGTATCCGAATGTACAAAACAGGAGATATTGTAGTTACTCATTTAGACGGTTCTATAGAATTTTTATCCAGAAAAGATAATCAGGTTAAAATTAGAGGTTATAGAATAGAACTTGGAGAAATAGAAAACACTTTAAGTGATCTCAAACATATTTCTAAAGCCGTAGTTCTGGATAAAATAAATGAAAGAAATGAAAAAGAATTAGTTGCTTTTCTTCAAACAACATCAAAAGAAGGAATTGATTTATCAGATGTAAAACATCAAATAAAGAATAAATTACCTGATTATATGATTCCGCAACAAATGGTTGTTGTTGATGAATTTCCAATAACCAACAATGGAAAGATTGATACTAAAAAATTACGTAATTACAAGATTAACCGTGAGGAAAGTATTGAAAGTGACTCAATAATCACTAATGAAACTGAACAATTAATTTTACAAATCGTAAAGGATTTATTAAAAATTCAATCAGTTAATTTAGATGATGATTTTTTTGAACTAGGAGGACATTCGTTAACAGCTGCTCAATGTTCTGCTCGAATTAGAGATATATTCAATATTGATTTACCTCTTAAAAGAATATTCGAATCAAAAAGTATAAAAGAAATTGCGAAAGCAGTTGATGAAATTAAAAGTTTATATGAAGGTTTAGTTTTATCGAAGCCAAAAAAATATGATAAAAATGACAACTTCCCACTCTCATTTTCGCAAAGTCGTTTATGGTTTTTAGATAAGCTGGAACCGCTGAAAAATAACTACAATATACCTTCTGCTATTCTCATTGAGGGTAAATTGGATTATGATATACTAAATCAAAGTATTCAGAATATAATTGACAAACATGAAATTTTGAGGACATCATATTCTGATCATCTAGGGAAACCGTTTGCTACAATTCATAACAATCTTAAATTTAACCTAGATATAGAAGAGTTAAAAATAGAAACACAATCAATATATGATCAGCTGATTGTTGAAAAAGTGAAAGAGATATTCAAATATATATTCCATTTACAAAATCCACCTTTATTTAAAATAAAACTATTTAAAATTAGCCCAGAACAACATATCCTAGTTTTAGTAATGCATCATATTATTTCTGATGGATGGTCTTCTAATATTATGATTTCTGAGATGATCAAATATTATAATGCATTATCTACTGGAAATGAAATAGAAGTAAATAATGATGGCTTGGAATACTCAGATTACGTTTATTGGCAAAAAGAGAATTATTCTGATGAAATATTATCATCAAAAGTAAAGTTCTGGAAAGATTATTTAGAGGGTATTCTGGAATGTATTGATCTTCCATTGGATTTTAAGAGACCTGAAGTTCAAACATTTAACGGGGAAACTTTAAAATTCAGTTTGAAAAAAAATCTCGTTGATAGATTAAATAAATTTAGTGTTAAAGAAGGATTTACAAATTTCATGGTATTCCTTTCAGTATATCAAATACTTTTGAGTAAGTACAGTAATCAAAAGGATGTTGTGATTGGAACACCTTCAGCGAATCGACTTTTTTCGGAATTTGAAAATGTTGTGGGATTTTTTGCTAATACAATTGCAATTAGAAGTAAAATAAATGATACAGATTCATTATTTCAACATATAAAACAAACCAGACAGAATGTTTTAGATACTTTTGCACATAGCGATTTACCTTTTGAAAAAATTGTAGATGCATTGGATATTGGAAGGCATTTGAGTATTTCACCAATTTTTCAAGTCGCATTTATCTATCAAAACAATAAGAACAAAAGAGCAGAATTAAATAACCTCAAAACAAGCGAATACAATGTTTTACCGGAAATATCAAAATATGATTTAACATTAAATGTTTCTGAATTTGACGGAGAGATTAATTATTCATTCGAATATAACACTGATATCTTTAAGAAAAAATCTATCATCCAACTTCAAAGTCACTTTGAACGATTATTAACTTTTCTTGTAAACTATCCAAGGAAAAAAATAGGCTTTGTTGATCTATTAAATGAGGATGATAAAACCGTGCAAATTTCTAAACTCACAAATATTAAAAAAATAACTAATGATAAACTTTGTATTCATCAAGTATTCGAAAAAATTGCACGAGATTTTGCTGACAAAACAGCTCTAACATATTCAGAATTTGATGAGAAAAATATATTACACACTTCTGAAATTAGTTATTCATTTTTAAATCAGTCAGCCAATCAAATATCAAGATTTATTTTAGAAGAAGATATTAATAGAGAAAATTTAATTGCAATTGCATTACCTCGCTCAGTTAAACTAATAGAATCAATATTGGGTGTGATGAAAGCCGGATGTGCATTTTTACCTATTGATCCTCTTTATCCTGAAGATAGAATAAAATATATGCTTCAGAATTCAGGAACTAGATATGTTATTACTACTTCATTCAATAAAGATGTTTTTAAAGAATTTGATGGTAAAGTAATAGTTATTGATGAGATAAAAAATCAATTAAAGAAGTTCAAAAAGGATGATTTATCGTTGCCGATTAATAATGAGGGTTTGGCTTATGTAATTTATACTTCGGGAACAACGGGTAAACCTAAAGGTACACTTCTAAATCATAAAGGAGCTGTAAATTTGGCTCAAGCTCAAAGAGATGTGTTCAACATTACATCTAAAAGTAAAATATTTCAATTCTCCTCTTTGAGTTTTGATGCCTTCGTTTGGGAAACTGTGATGGCCTTATTAAATGGGGCCTCATTAAATCTTGTTCATCAAAAAATAATAACAAATTCAGAATTATTTGAAAAAGTACTAAGATCATTATCAATTACAATCATTACATTACCACCCTCAGTACTTTCAATATTAAATTCTGAGATGAGTAAAGATTTAGATAAACTTTCTACAATTATTGTAGCAGGTGAGCATTGTCCGATTGAGCTAGCAGAAAAATGGAGTTTGGAGAGGCAATTTGTTAATGCTTATGGACCAACTGAAAGCACAGTATGTGCATCTATGTATGAATATATAAACGGAAATTCACTCCCAATTGGGTTACCAATAAATAATTTTAAACTTTATATACTTGATAAAAATTTGAATATTGTACCCAAAGGAGTTATAGGAGAACTTCATATATCAGGTGTTGGATTAGCTAGAGGATACTTAGGTGAACAAAGATTAACTGCTGAGAAATTCATTCCTAATCCTTATTCTAATCTAATAGGAGACAGAATGTATAGAAGTGGTGATCTAGTAAGATTAAACGACAATTATGAAATTGAGTTTATTGGTAGAAAAGATAATCAAATTAAACTTCGAGGTTTCAGAATTGAACTTGGGGAGATAGAATCGGTTCTATTGAAACATAATTTAATAGAAGAAGCTATTGTAATGTTACGAGAGGATAACCCTCAAAATAAGCAATTAACGGCTTATTTAAAAACAATTGAGAATAAAGAAATAAACATTCCTGAAATAACATCATATTTGAGGAAATATTTACCATCATATATGATCCCTGCACAATTTCTCAAAATTGAGTCTGTACCGTTAACACCTAGTAATAAAGTTGATTATAAGCGACTACCTTTACCTGAAGAAGTAAATATTAAATTGTCAAAAAAATATGTACCACCGGAAACTGAAACTGAAAAAGTATTGGAAGAAATAGGTAAAAAATTGTTAGGACTTGAACAGATGAGTATTTATGATAATTTCTTTGAATTAGGTGGACACTCTTTATTGGCAACTCAATTTGTATCAAGAGTAAAAGAGAAATTGCACAAAGATATTACACTAAAACAATTATTTGAAAATCCTACATTAAAGGGGATTGCTAAAATCATTGAAGAAAATTCTAAAGAAATAGAAGAGACAATAATCACAAGACAAGAGGGAGGTAAAGAGGATATTCTTTCTTTATTAGATGAAATTGAAAATTTAAGTGAGGAAGAAGCAAAAATGTTATTAGATAATGATAAAGATTAATTTGGTGAGAAAATATGCGTGATATTAATAAAATACTGGAATCACTATCTCCCGAAAAGAGAGCACTCCTTGAAAAAAAACTAAAGGAGAAAGCGGCAAACTATAATGCTTTCCCACTATCATATCAACAAAAGAGATTATGGTTTTTAGACCAGTTAGAACCTGGAAATTTATCATATAATATACCCTTAGCTATTAAACTGACTGGTAAGTTAGATACTGAAAAAGTTATAGAAGCAAATAATATTATTGTTAAGCGACACGAAATATTAAGATCGAATATTGTAGTAGTTAATGAGAATCCAATTCTTACCATAAAGAAAAAAAATAGTCTAGATTATTCAATCATAGATATTTCTCAACTGAATGACGCAAAGAAGGAGGATAAACTAAACAAATTATTAAATGAAAATTTGAATAAATATTTTCATTTAAATAGTGATCAACTTTTTTTTATTCAACTTATTAAGCTTAATGATAATAAGCATGTTCTACAGGTGGTAATGCACCATATCATCTCTGATGGTTGGTCACTTGGACTATTCACTAAAGAATTTACAACTATTTACACCTCGTTAATTAAACATGAAGATCCTGAATTAGAAGAGTTGAAAATTCAGTATACTGATTATGCAAAATGGCAAAATGAATGGTCAGAATCTGATAATTTTAAATCTCAGTTAAAATATTGGAAAGAAAAGTTTAAAGAATTACCACCAAAATTAAACTTACCTTATGATATCAAGAATAGTAAAAATTTATCAAATGCAGGAATTGAATCTATAAAATTCAAACAAGATGAAGTGAAAATTATAAAATCCTTTTTAACGGCAAATAAAATTACAGGATTTATTTTTTTTATAACAATCTTAAAAATATTGCTTCAAAAAGTTTGCCGCGAGAATGATATCTCGATAGGAACACCAATAGCAAACCGAAATAGAAAAGAAATTGAAAATTTGATAGGATTTTTTGTTAATACTTTAGTATTGCGTACACAAATTGATTCTGATAACACATTTGAACAATTATTACAAACAGAAAAAAGAAATATATTAGAAGCTTTCGATAATCAAGATTTACCTTTTGAGTATTTGGTCGAAAGTATCAACCCGGAAAGGGATATGGATTCAACTCCGTTATTTCAAGTTATGTTTGTGTATCAAAATATAGGTAAAAATCTTCTAACCTTAGATGATTTGGAAATTGAACCAATTGAACAGAGTAATGCAACCGTAAAATTCGACTTAACTTTCAATATTAGTGAAAGTGAAAACGACTTTGTTCTTTCTGCTCAGTATAATAAAAATAAATTTTCACAAAATATTATTTCAACATTACTTAACTCTTATTATGCTTTGATAAGAAATATTATTAGTAATCCTTTAAAACTAATAAAAGATGTCTCATTATATTATGATTTAAACTATTCGAATCTTAGTTACATCCCACAAAAAATTAATTTAAATCCGAGTTCCAGATTAGAGGAATTATTCCAGAGAAGTGTAAATAATTATGGAGAAAGTATTGCATTAAAAAGTGATAATTCCATACTAACATATAATGAATTAAATATATTATCAAATAAGCTTGCAAATTATTTACTCCAAAATGGAATTCTACCTAATCAATTAATTGGGATTCATCTTGAACGAGACATTAATATTATTGTGTCTATCATAGCGATATTTAAAATTGGTGCAGCATATTTACCATTAGATCCAATTTATCCTTCTGATAGGATAAACTATATGATAATGGATTCAGGTGTTCAGTTTATTATTAGTAATAATTCATATAGTTCAAATATCAACTCTAATTCAAAAATTATTGATATTGATGCGGTTTTGTCTGACAATAAATTATCTTCAAAATTTGATCACAAAATTGAAAAGTCAATAAATAACATTGCTTATGTTATTTATACATCGGGTTCCACAGGTAAACCCAAAGGAACTGTTGTTACTCAGTATAATATATTGAGGTTGTTTGAAAGTTGTGAGAAATTGTTTTCATTTAATAATAAAGATGTATGGACATTATTCCATTCATACTCCTTTGACTTTTCTGTATGGGAAATATGGGGAGCATTACTTCATGGTAGTAAGTTATTAGTTATTTTGCAAAATATTTCACGACAACCGGATGAGTTTTATAGAATTTGTAAAAAAGAAGGTGTTACTGTTCTTAACCAGACTCCTTCGGCATTTTCTCAATTTATGTCGGTAGATTCTCAATACTCAAAAGATGATTCTATCTCAACACTACGCTATGTAATATTTGGCGGTGAAGCGCTAAAGTTCAGTTCTTTGCTTCCGTGGTTAGTTAATCATGATATTGAAAAACCCGAACTGATTAACATGTATGGAATTACTGAAACCACTGTACACGTAACATATAAAAAGATTACTAAAGAGGAGATATTAAGTGAGACTGGAAGTAATATTGGAATCCCACTACCTGATTTAGAAATTTCTGTATTTGATGAAGGATTACATCCTTTACCGATTGGGTTTACTGGTGAAATATGCGTGGCCGGTGGTGGAGTAGCAAGTGGTTATTTGAACAGAGATACTTTAACAAAAGAAAAATTTATTAACAACCCAATAACTATTAGTAATTGTAAGAGACTTTATAGATCAGGTGATTTAGGAGTAATAAATAGAAATGGTGAGTTAATTTACCTTGGAAGAATTGATAAACAAATTCAGCTAAGAGGATTTAGAATAGAATTAGGCGAAATTGAAGATGTTTTGAATAAAGTTGAATTTGTAAATAATTCTGTTGTAACTCCTTATTATGAGAATGATGAATTAAAATACCTTGTTGCTTATTTAACTACGAGTAAAAATATAAGTAGTGAGGAAATAAAAAAATCAATATCCACTTCAGTACCGGAATATATGATCCCAAATTATTTTATAGTTATTGATAAGTTACCGCTGACTGAAAATGGGAAGGTGGATTATGCTAAATTACCTAAACTATCATTTACAAGGACAGAAAAAAAGGATATAGTTTCTGCATCAACTGAGACCGAGAAATTATTGGTTGAAGTATGGAAAAATTTATTATCGGTAAATTTAGTAAGCATCGATGATAACTTTTTTAATTTAGGTGGCCATTCTCTTTTAGCAACCAAAATGGTTGCAAGAATACAGAAAAGTTTGAATGTAAATATTCCGCTACGATTGGTTTTTGAAAATCCAATACTGAAAGATTTTGCAAGAGTAATTGACAATTATATGAACAATACTGAGATTACCGATTCGATAGAAATAGAAAAAGTCTCTAGAGAAAATGATTTAAAACTTTCATATCAACAACAACGTTTATGGTTTTTGAATGAATTAGAACCTGGTAATCCAAATTATAATATACCGGTTGCATTCAAAATAAAAGGTAAGATTGATAAAGATAAATTAAGTAAATCAATAAGTGAAGTTATTCAAAGGCATGAAATTTTAAGAACAATAATCAAAACCATTGAAGGTAAACCTTACTTATTCATTAATGAAAAGAATACTTACTCTCTTGAAACGATTGACTTATCAAATTTGAAATCTGATGAAAGAAAAAGAAGAATTGAAAAACTAACCACAAAAGTCGCGTTAGAAACTTTTTATTTAGACAAATGGCCACTTTTCAAGATTGTCTTATTAAATCTTGGTAATAATGAATTTATCATTTTGCTAACCATGCATCATATAATTTCAGATGGATGGTCGATGAATGTGATGATAAGGGAATTAATTGAGAATTATAATGGGATAAAAAATAATGGTGATTGGTCAAGGGAACCTCTTGATTTTCATTATATTGATTATGCTCATTGGCAAAGAGAGTGGATTAAAACTAATGAATTTAAAAGCAAACTGAATTTTTGGATCGATACTTTAAAGGATTCAAATAACATTATAAACTTACCAACTGATTTTACTCGACCGAAAAACCAATCATATCATGGAAAACATAAATCTTTTATTATTTCAAGCAGAATAAATGATAAAATTGAACATATTGCTAATTTATATGATGCAACATTATTTATGACTTACCTGACTGCATTTTATATTTTATTAAATAAATATACAAGGCAGAATGATATAAATATTGGAACTCCTATCCTTAACAGAACACAAACTGGAACTGAAAAATTAATTGGATTTTTTGCAAATACACTTGTGCTTAGGAGCAATATTAATTCAGATAACAATTTTGTTGAACAATTAAATACTGTTAGAAATATCTGCTTAAATGCTTATGAAAATCAAGATGTGCCATTTGAGATGATTGTTGATAAATTGGAGATCGAAAGAGACTTAAGTTATACTCCGCTGTTTCAGGTTATGTTTATAATGCAAGAGCAGATGAATAATAATCTTCGTATATCAGACATTGAAGTAAACTCACTAGAAGTTGAGAATAATATTTCTCAATTTGATTTGACTTTATCAATAGCAAAATCAGGTAGTGGCTCAAATGGTTCTATAGAGTATAATACTGATTTATTTGAGGACTCTGCGATTGTTGAGTTAATAAACCGTTTCTTAAACTTATTAAATACAATATGTGAAAATCCTCGGAAAAAGATTAAAAATATTTCAATATTAACGAATAAAGAGAAGGATGAAATTTTAAGCTATTCCAAAGGGAAATCCGCTGATTATAAAAATGTTAATATTATAGATATTTTTCAAAAACAAGTACCACATTTTGCAAACCAAATAGCAATAAGAACACATAACGATTCAATTACTTATGCACAATTAAACATAAGAAGTAACAAATTCGCTAATTATTTAATTAAAAAAGGTGTTAAACCTGAATCAATTATTGGTATAAGTCTAGATAGATCAATAAATTTAATTGTATCAATAATAGGTATTCTAAAAGCTGGTTGTGCATTTCTCCCTATTGATACCAAATATCCAATAGATCGTATAAAATATATTGTCGAAAATTCAAAATTACATTTAATAGTAACTAATGAATCCTATAAGCATTTATTTAATGATTTTATTGATAAACTTGTTTTAATAGACAGTAAACTAGCGGAAATCAATTCAGAAGACGATGGTCTGGTAAGTATTTATAGACATCCTTATCAGTTAGCTTATATAATTTATACTTCTGGGTCAACTGGTATACCAAAAGGTGTTAGTATACAAGATTCAAGTTTAACTAACTATATTTTATATGCTCGAGAAAAGTTTAAATTAAAAAATAATGACCGCGTTCTTCAATTTTCATCAATAAGCTTTGATACAGCGCTTGAAGAGATTTTCCCGACGTTAATTAGTGGGGCAGAATTAGTATTACGTGATGATTTTATGATTGGATCTATTTCAACTTTTATTGATGAAATAAAAAAACTTGGGATTACAATTTTAGATTTACCAACTGCATTCTGGAATCAATTAGTACAAGATATTGATCAAAATAAATTAGAATTTTCTGAATTAATAAAACTAGTTATTATTGGCGGAGAAAAAGTAAACCGATCAGAAATAAAAATTTGGCAAAAAATTCTCAGTCAAGTAAGACTATTAAATACGTATGGGCCTACTGAGGCTACTATTGTTTCAACTGATTGGGAATTAACCAACTTAGAAATTAAAAATAACGTACCAATTGGTAAACCGATATCAAATGTTAAAACATATGTCTTAGATGAACATGGAGAATTGTTACCCAATGGTATCCCCGGTGAATTATGTATCGGCGGAGTTGGCGTTGCTAGGGGTTATTTAGATAATGCAAAATTAACAGCAGAAAAATTTATTCCGAATCCATACGGTAAAACAGGTGGTGAAAGATTATACAGAACGGGTGATCTTGTACGTTATTTGCCGGATGGAGATATAGAATATATTAGTAGAATAGATAATCAAGTTAAATTAAGAGGTTTTAGAATTGAACTTGGCGAAATTGAAGAAGTATTAAATAAATATGGAGGAATAAAACAAGCTGTAGTTATAATTCGCGAGGATAAATCAAATAATAAAAAGCTTGTTGCATATTTTGTTTCGGGCAAGTCCGAAATAAAAAATGAAGAATTGGAAAAATATCTTTCGGAAAAATTACCTGAATATATGGTCCCAAGCTTTTTTGTTAAACTCGATAAAATCCCGCTTACCCCAAATAGTAAAATTGATAGGAAAGCCTTACCTCTACCAACAAAAAGCGACGTTGTCTCATTAGAAGAATTTATTGCACCTGGAACAGAAAAAGAAAAGTTATTGGCTGAGGTTTGGCAAGACGTTTTAGGAATTAATGAAGTCGGGATAAATGATAATTTCTTTAAACTTGGCGGAGATTCGATTGTTGCTATCCAAATGATTGCTAAAGCTAAACAAAAAGGATTACAAATTAATCCGGTACAAATATTTCAAAATCAAACTTTGCAAAAATTAGCTATGGTAGCAAAAGAAGTAGATATTGTTGTTGCCGAACAAGGTTTGGTAGAAGGAACAGCGCCGTTAACTCCAATTCAGCAATACTTTTTTGAAAATAATTTTAAAAATCCTAATCACTGGAATCAATCAATATTTCTTAAAGTAAATGATTCACTTAACGAAGAAAAACTTAAAGAAGCGGTTAGAATTTTATTAAACCATCACGATGAACTTAGAGCAACATTTGAATATAATAAAGATAAGTGGCAGCAAAATATTAAAGAACCACCGGAAGAAATACCTTTTGAAGTTGTAGATTTGACGGCAACTAATTCTGATTCGGTAAAGCAAATGGTTGAAGAATATAATAAGAAATATCAAGCCTCACTAGATATTGAAACAGGACCGGTGATAAAGGTTATCTTTTATAAAATAAGTGATATCGAATCAAGAATATTATTTATAGTGCACCATCTTGTAATAGATGGAATATCTTGGAGGATATTGATTGAAGATATGATTACTGCCTATAACTTATTATTGATAAATAAAAAGGTCACTCTACCATCCAAAAGTACATCGTTTAAAACTTGGGCTGAATTTATAAATGAATTTGTTTCATCTGAAAAAATCCTTAATGAAAAAGATTATTGGGTAAAACAAGCAGATAAAAAAATAGATAGAATTGAAAAAGATTTTGATGAGAAAGATAATCTTGAAAAATCACTATTCAATCAAAGTACAATTTTGAGCAAAGAAGAAACTAATTATTTATTGAAAGACATTCATGAAAAATACAACACACAAATAAATGATATTTTACTTACGGGTTTACTTTTAGCATATAATAAGTGGAAAGGGAAAAGGCAATTGCTTCTTCATCTTGAAGGACACGGAAGAGAACAACTTTCACAGGAATATGATGTATCAAGAACAATAGGTTGGTTTACAGCTTTGTTCCCGGTTTATTTGAATATGAAAGATGCTGTTGAATTAAGTGAGATTATCAAGTCTGTGAAGGAAGACCTCCGTAAAATTCCAAATAAAGGGATTGGATTCGGAATGTTAAGATATTTATTGAATGATGAAGCGCTGAAAAACAAATTTAAGATTTTTGATGAAGCTCAAATAACTTTTAATTATTTAGGTCAATTCGATCAATCGGTCCCGGAAAATTCTCCTTTCGTTATGGCGGCAGAAAGTAAAGGAGCCGATAGAGGACTTGAAAATAAAAGAACAAGCTTAATTGATGTAACGGCAGTAGTTTCACAAGGGGAAATGAGTGTAAGTATATCCGCAAATAAAAATCAGTTTCAACCTGAATCGATTATTGAATTTCTAACTCTCTATAAAAAATCTTTACAAGAAATAATTAATCATTGTAAAGGTAATGATAATGTAGAATATACATCTTCCGATTTTGATTTAATTGATTTGGAAGATGATCAACTAAATTCCGTTTTAGATAAACTAAATAACCAAGACAATTAAGAATGAATAAAAATATAAAAGATATTTTACCTCTAACTCCAATGCAGCAAGGTATGCTGTTCCACAGTTTGCTTCATCCTGAAACTGAAGTTTATACGGAGCAATTAAGTTGCAAAATTAAAGGTAAGTTGGATGTTAAGGCTTTAGAAGAAGCTTGGGAAAAAGTTTTTGCCAAGCACGATGCTTTGCGTGCTTCTTTTCTTTGGGAAGATTTGGAACAACCTCTTTAAGTTATCTATAAAAATATTAACATTCCTTTTGATACTTTTGATTGGACAGATAAGAGCGAAGGAGAAATTACTCGGCTACTTGAAAAGCTTTCGATTGATGAAAGAACTACAGGGTTTAATTTGACAAAAGCTCCTTTGAGTAAGTTTAAAATAATTAAAATTAATGATAAGGAATATTACTTTATTTGGAGTTATCATCATATACTTTTTGATGGTTGGTCAACACCCATTATATTCAAAGACTTTCTTGATAATTATGATACTTTAGTTAATCACAATGAAGTACATATTATTCCGACGAGATCTTACAGAGATTTTATTGCATATCTTAAAAATCAAGATGAGAAAAAACAAAAAGTATTCTGGGAAAAATATTTTAGAGATTTTGATTCTCCTACAAAATTGCCTTATTCTAAATTTGGAGTAACCAATAAAGGATACGATAAAGAGAGAAGGATTTTTTCTAATGATATTTCACAGAAAGTTCATTCTTTTTCAAAAGAGCGCAATATTACATTAAATACTATTTTTCAAGCCTCCTGGGCGCTGGTACTTAATAATTATGTTTCACAAGATGATATAATGTTTGGCGTAACCGTTTCCGGTCGGTCTGCTGATTTGGAAGGGATACAAAATATTGTCGGACTGTTTATTAATACAATCCCGATTAGAGTAAAGGTTGAAAAGAATAAAAAAATTATTGATTGGTTAAATGAAATTCAATTGTCTTTCTCGAAATTATTGCATTATGAATATACACCGCTTGTGAATATTCACAAATGGAGCAATATTCCCGGTACTGAAGAAATGTTTAAAAGTATTCTTGTCGTTGAGAACTATCCGGTTGATGAAACTATTAAACAAGTTGAGAGTGAACTAAAGATTGAAAACTTAAAAGCAATTGAAAAAACAAATTATCCAATTACGTTAGCAGCTTCTCCTGGAACAACAATTGCATTTGATTTGGCATATCAAACCGAGTACTTTAAGAAAGAATCAATTCTTCGTTTGCTTGAACAACTTGAAACTGCAATGAGTTCATTTGTTGATAATTTTGAGAAGCCGCTAAATAAAATTTCAATTCTTACCAGTGAAGAAAAAGAAAAAATTAAAAGTTGGAGTGCCAACAGTAAACCTTTGCCTGAATCCAATATCATTCATGAATGGTTTGAAAAGATTGCAGAAGAATATCCTGAATCAATTGCAATGACTTTTAATGGGAAAGCTTTAACATATTCGGAGCTTAACGCTAAGGCTAACAAGCTAAGCCATTATTTAATTAATTTAGGAACTAATGCTGAAGATATAGTTGGTATATGTATTGGTAAATCGTTTGAAATGGTAATTGCATCCATTGCGGTTCTAAAGGTCGGCGCGGCATTTGTCCCTTTGGATCCCTCATATCCGGAGGAAAGATTAAACTATATCATAAAAGATGCAAGAGTTAAGTTATTAATTACAAATGCAAATAATGATGAACTGTTCCATGATAGAACTATTCCCATTGTAAATATTGATAAAACAAAAAGTGAAATAGAACATTATGGTATTGAAAATCCTAATTCTGATGTTGAACCGAATAACTTAGCTTATATAATTTATACATCCGGTTCAACAGGCAAGCCAAAAGGAGTTATGCTTCAGCACGAGGGGTTCTGCAATTTAATTCAAAGAATGCACGAAGATTTTATTGTCAAAAAGAATTCGTCCGTTCTGCAATTTGCTTCCTACAGTTTTGATGCTTCCATCGCCGAAATTTTTATGCCATTGTTAATAGGAGCAACGCTTTCAATTATTGATAAGGAACTAGCCATTTCTCCCGGTTTACTAATTGACTTTATGAATCAAAACAAAGTGACACATGCTACACTGCCACCTTCGGTACTTTCATTAGTTGACGAAACTAAAATCGATGGAGGAAAAACTTTTATCTCTGTTGGAGATTCCTGCAGCTGGAGTATTGCAGAAAGATTTATTGATAAGGTAAGACTGTTAAATGGATATGGACCGACTGAAGCAAGCGTAGGAACTTCTTGGGATGTTGTGAAGTTAGAAGACAAGAACTCATCTTTAACCGCTCCCATTGGTAAACCAATTGGTAATTCAAAAATATATTTATTAAATAAAGAATTAACATCGGTTCCAATTGGCGGAGTAGGAGAAATATTTATCGGCGGCTTAGGTTTAGCAAGAGGATACTTTAATCGGCCTGACTTAACAGCAGAAAAGTTCTTGCCTGATCCGTTTTCTCTTGTTAAAGGAGCAAGAATGTACAGAACCGGCGATACTGCAAGATACCTTAATGATGGAACCATCGAGTTTATCGGCAGAGTTGATTTCCAAGTTAAGATTAGAGGCTTTAGAATTGAACTTGGTGAAATTGAAGCTCAATTAAATTCTCTCGGTCCGGTTAAAAGTAGTATTGTTGTTGCTAGTAAGGATAACTTGGGCAATGAGAAGTTAATCGGTTACATTATTTCGGATGATAAAAAAGTAGATGCGGAAGAGATTAAAAATCTTTTACGTAACAATTTACCTGAATATATGATTCCGTATACGATTGTTCACCTAAATGAATTTCCACTTACTCCAAATGGTAAAGTCGATAGAAAAACACTTCCCAAGCCGGATGATTTAGCAGTAAGTGAATTTGACGAATCTCCTAATAATGCGAATGAAGAAATAATCGCAAATATTTGGAAAGATATTTTAAAACTTAAAAATATTGGTATAAACCAAAACATTTTTGAAATTGGAGGACATTCACTACTTGCAACTCAAGTAATATCAAGGTTAAATGAATCTTTCAATATTCAGTTCCCGATTAAATATATTTTTGAATATCCCACTATTTCTTCATTAGCAAAAGAAATTGAGAAGTATAAATTAAGTGATAAAGTAAATTTACAACCGATTGTAAAAGTCAGCAGAGAACAAAAGTTGCCTTTATCCTTTTCTCAAAAACGTCTTTGGTTTTTAAATGAATTAAAACCAAATGATCCGTCGTACAATATTACAAGTGCTTTTAAGTTGATTGGCAGTTTAAATACCGATGCTTTATTTAATAGTATTAATCAAATAGTTAATAAACACGAAGTTTTACGAACTGTTTTTCTAGATGACCACGGACAACCTTATCAAAAAATACTTGATGAAATAAAATTAGAGATTAAGCAAAAGGATTTCAGTAATTTAAGTGAAAGTGAAGCTGAAATAAATACTAAAAATATTGCAATCAATGAAGCTCGCTCAACGTTCAATTTAAGTACCGGACCTCTATTGAAAGTTTCATTATTTAAGATAAGTGATACTAAACATATACTGATCCTTACAATTCATCATATAATTGCAGATGGTTGGTCAATTCCTATTTTAATTAAGGATATTGCCGAATTTTATAACCAAAAAGTAAAGGATATAGATGTAAAATCTAATGAACTTCCAATCCAATTTGCCGATTATGCCGTATGGCAGCAATCTTATTTGGAGAGTGAAGTTTATAAAACCCAGCTGCAGTACTGGAAAAATCAACTTATCGGAATTCCGCCATTACTTGAATTACCCTTGGATAAACAGAGACCTTCAATCCAAACATCTAACGGAAATAGAATATCATTTACAATTGAACCTGAATTAGTTTCTGCATTGAATAGGATTAGTCAAAAAGAAGGCGTTACTCTATATATGACTATGCTTAGTTCTTTTCAGCTTTTACTTGCTAAATATTCAAACCAGAATGATATAGTTATTGGGACACCGATTGCAGGAAGGAATAAAAAAGATATTGAAAACTTGGTAGGTTTCTTTGTTAATAATCTAGTTATACGGACAAAATTTGACGGACAACTAACATTCCGCAAATTACTAAAGCAAATCCGTAAAACCGCTTTGGATGCGTACTCAAATCAAGATTTACCATTTGAAAAATTAGTGGAAGAATTACAACCGTCTCGCGATATGAGCCACGCACCGATTTTTCAAGTAATGTTTGTATTTCAGAATATTCCTTTTGATTCCGTTGGAATATCAGACATAAAACTTGAACCAATTGAAATTGAAACCGGTACAACTACGTTTGATTTATCGTTAACTCTCTCACAAGGAAAGGATGAGATAAACGGTGTGTTTGAATTCAACACGGATTTATTTTACGAAACAACAATCGAAAAGCTGATTCAACATTATAAATTACTTTTAACTAAGCTTATTAAAAATTTTAAAATTAAAGTTGATAAAATTGAATTAGTTACTGAAGAAGAAAAAAGCAAATTGTTAAATGAGTACAATAAAACTGAAGTTTTATTTGACGATAAGATAACCGTTCACAATACATTTGAAAATCTTGTGAATCAAAATCCGGATAATATTGCTTTATGTTTTTTTGATCCGTTAAATAATATAAATGAAAAATTAACTTATTCCCATTTAGACAAAAGAGCAAACAAGTTAGCTCGTTTTTTGCTTTCAAAAGGGATAGCTTTGGAAGATAAAGTTGCTATATGTTTAGATCGTTCTTTCGATTTAACTATATCTGTACTTGCTGTAATGAAGGCGGGTGGAACGTTTTTGCCTATTGACCCTTATTACCCAAACGATCGCATTAAATATATGATAGATGATTCCGCAGCCAAATTTATTTTAACAACGAAAGACTTATTACCAAAGATTGATAATAATAATAAAAATTTAGTTGTTCTTGATGAAATTAATTTGGAGAATTTATCTGAAGATAGCTTAAAATTAGATATTTATTCTGATAATTTGGCTTATATAATTTATACATCCGGTTCAACCGGTCGCCCCAAAGGTACAATGCTTGCTCATAAAGGTTTAATTAACCTTGCGAATATGCAAAGGAAAGCTTTTGATATAACAGCCAAAAGCAAGGTGATGCAGTTTTCATCATTAAGTTTTGATGCATCCGTTTGGGAAACCGTTATGGCATTATTAAATGGCGCAACTTTGCAGCTTACTACAAAAGATGTTGTTTCATCCGGAGAAGAGTTATCTAATTTAATCGAATCGGAAAAAGTAACTACTATAACTTTACCTCCTTCTGTACTTTCTGTCTTGAAGCAGAAAGAATTACCGGAATTGAAAACTATAATTACAGCTGGCGAGGCAGTCTCAAACGAGTTAGTGCATAAATGGGGAAGTAATAGAAAATTTTTCAATGCATACGGACCAACCGAAACTACGGTTTGTGCTTCAATGTATTTATGTAATGAAAAGACTTATCCTAAAGGTCCCCCGATTGGAAAACCGATTGATAATTTCAGATTATATGTTCTTGATCGGAACTTAAATCTTGTTCCTGAAGGAATCCCCGGGGAATTATGTATTGGAGGTGCGGGCTTGGCAAGAGGCTACTTAAATAAACCGGATTTTACTTCCGATAAGTTTATACCCGATCCGTTTAGTGGAATAAAGGGTGCACGAATTTATAAAACCGGCGATTTAGTAAGATATTTACCGGATGGAAACATAGAATTCCTAGGAAGAATTGACCAGCAGGTTAAAGTAAGAGGTTTTAGAATTGAGCTTGGTGAAATTGATGCACAAATTAGAAAAATTGATGACGTTTTTGATACTACTGTGGTTGTTAGAGAAAGTGCCGGTGAAGCAAAACAAATTGTTGCTTATTTAGTCCTTACAGATAATAGTGAATTTGATATCCAAAAATACAGAAGCATTTTAGGTAATGTTTTACCCGATTATATGATACCTTCCGCTTTTGTTAAGTTAAATAAAATACCTCTTACGCCGAACGGTAAAGTTGATAAAGCTGCATTGCCGGTTCCGCAAATTTCAAGTATGGATTTGGGAGTTGAGTATATTGAACCGAGAGATGATACTGAAATAAAGTTAGTTGAAATTGCAAAGAAACTGTTAAGTGCTGATAAAATCGGAGTTTTGGATAACTTCTTTATGTTAGGAGGTCATTCACTGCTTGCTACACAATTCATTTCGCACATTCGAGAAGAGTTTAGTCTTGAACTACCGTTAAGGCAAATTTTTGAAACACCAACTATAGAAGGTATTGCATTTGCAGTTAAGAAAGCAATTAAAAACAAGGAAAATACTAAGTTGCAACCGGCAATAAAAAAGATTTCGCGTGAATCGATGAAAATTAATCGTTCCGATATTTCATAAATGTTAGAAAGTTTAAGTATCAAATGGCAGAAATAAAAGAAGAAAACATAGATCAATCAAGTACCCCTGAAGAAGCGATAGTCTTTCCAACTTCGTATGCCCAAAGAAGAATGTGGTTTATGGATCAGTTTGAACCGGGAAGTCCTTATTATAACATTCCAATGGCAATGCGGTTAAAAGGGAAGTTCGATTATGCAATATTTGAAAGAACAATTAACGAAATCATCAAAAGACACGAAAGCTTAAGAACTACATTTTCAAGCATTGATGGTAATCCCGTTCAAGTAATCTCAGAATCATATATACTGGATATTCCCGTAATTGATTTAACAGGATTGCAAACCGATATAGAAAATAAAATTGAAAACCTAGCTAGGGTAGAAGCAAGAAAACCATTTGATATCTCCAACCTTCCGCTGCTTCGCGCTAGTATTCTAAGAGTAAATAACGAAGATAATGTAGTGCTATTAACAATGCATCACATTGTTTCAGATGGTTGGTCGATGGGTGTTTTGGCTAACGAAATCACAACATTGTATCGCGCATTTTTTTTAGATCAACCGTCTACTTTACCTGAGCTTGAAATTCAGTATGCGGACTTTTCTTTTTGGCAGCAGGAATAT
>CBEVZC010000022.1:0-32858 GCA_965554225.1 uncultured bacterium
TTAATTCTCTCTTTTTAAAGTTAGAATTGAAACATCGTCATGAATTGGCGCTTCACCTTTGAAAAAATCTAGATTTAAGAGAATTTTATCAATTAGTGATGAAGAATCTAAGGTGATATATTTCTTCAATATTTTTTTTAATCTGTTTTCTCCAAACAGTTGATTATATTCATTCATTGTTTCGGTTAAGCCATCGCTGTAAATGAAAATCCGTTCATTATTGTTAAGGTTAATTAAGACAGAGCTATATTTACTACTATGAGAAAGACCAATTGCAATTCCGCCTTTTTTTAATGTTTCAAGTTCATTCTCTCTTACAATAATCGGCGGCATGTGACCTGCATTTACAATAGATAGAGAATTTGAAATAGTATCCAGCTCCATGTAAATAAGTGAAGCAAATTGGTGCGGTAAACTATCGCGATAGAATATTCTGTTTACGCTTTCAACTAAAAGTTCAGGACGCTCATATTCTGAATATAATGCTCTAATTGTTGATTGTAATTTCGACATCATTAAAGCAGCACCGAGACCTTTACCGGAAATATCACCCAAAACAAGTGCATATCTCGATTCATTAATCTGAAAATAATCTATTAAGTCTCCTCCAACGTCATTAGCAGAAAAGGATTTTATACAAATATCCCAGCCATGAATTTCCGGGTTTGAAACAGGCATTAAAGCTTTTTGAACCGCTTTGCCTTCTTGTAATTCGGTTTTGGCCAAAAGTTTATCTTTAAGCTCCATCATCAAGACAAAAAGAATTAAAAGTCCCCCTAAAATATGACTGTTGTTCATAACAAAAACACGGTTATTTATCGATACTGTTCCGGAGAAAAGTACTAACACAACGCCTATCAGTAAAAGTATTCGACGTAAAGGAGTTAGCCTCAGGAAAAGAATTTTCAGTAACCACCAAGTCATATAAAGATAACGTTTAATGATTCCCATTCGTTTTAATTCATCTTTCTTTCCATCGTCAAGAAAGAATTGTGCAAGTTCTTTAAATTCTCTTTTCAATGTTCGGAAAAGGTCTTTACGACGGAAATCTTCTTTGAACGTATCTCTTAATCGCGGTTCGTTAGTGCTGTTGTATGCCATTAGTATTTCTGCTTTTTTGTGTTAGACGGGTTCAATGTAAAATAGTTTTTAAGTAAATACAAAATAATAAATTTTTCAGGCTAAAGAGAAAATATGCAGAATTCAGTTTACTAAATTTTATTAAAATATTATTTAACTTTAATCATGCTAAAAAGTATTTTATATCAATATTATAAAAAGTATAAAATCAAAACAAACTTTGCTGTACATTATATTTTGTTTGCATTTCTATTCTGTTTCACTACTACAATCGTTTCCCAGCCAAAAATTACATGGAATTTAGAACCTTCACCGATCTATTCAAATCTTAAACAGTTGCAAATAATTGATGATACAACGTTATTTGCTTTAGGTAGCCAAATAATTACTTTGAGAGGTAATTCATGGCAGATAATGCGCCCGCAACCTGCTGCGGCTCACAATTTGATGTATGTTTTAAGTGATAGTGCCGTGTGGATTGCCGTTACTACGGTTTATCAAGAATCTAAATTATTTTTTTACAATGGTAAAAAATGGGAAGAAGTTTTTAATCCGCTGGCAAATACCATAAATTCAATAAGATTTAAAAATGAAATGTTTGGTGCTATTTGCGGTTTAGGTGAAATAGCGGTTTATCATAATGGGAAATGGGAGTATTTGAATCCTCCGGACGCCGGTAATCTGAAACAAATAAACTTTGTAAACGATTCTACATTACTTGTTCTTGCAACAAAAAAAGGTGTATTTCAATATAATTCTAAAGTTTGGAAGTTTATTAAAGGTTCACAGAATGCAAAGATACTTAAAGTATTTAATAATAAAATTTATTTTATTGCAGATTCTTTATTGCTGCAAATTGAAGCTGATACTTCCTTCATCCTTTCAAGCAATAATCTACTGAATAAAGTTAATTCGTTCGATATATTTGGTAACGGTAACTTAACTGCTGTCGGCGATAGTGGAATGATCTTGAATTATAATGATAAGATTTGGTCAAGACAAGATTCTCCCGTTAACTATAGACTAAATTCCGTTAAAATGCTTTCGGATACATCCGGATGGATAGTTGGTAATGAAGGAACGATTTTAAAATACGGCAGCAAGATTAATAAAAGCAATGTCCCCGGGTGGAAAGGTTTTGCTAAGAGAACGCTTTATGCGACCGCTAAAATGATAGATGACGAATATGGTGTAGTCTTTGATGATTTTAATAATGATGGTTTAGTTGATATTTTTACATGCGGTTTATTTGAAGCCAATCATTTATATATAAATAACGGCAATGGATTATTAATAAATGAAAGTGAGAAAAGAGGTGTAAGCGGATTAACAAAAAAAGAGAGTAACGAGTTAAACTTAGGTGCTTGTGCAGGCGACTTGGATAATGACGGGGATGATGATCTTTATGTAACTGTTCTGAACGGAGGAAATAAAATTTATAAAAATGTTGGTGATGGTTATTTTGTCGATTATTCTTCAATTAGCGGTGGAATTGGACAAAAGAGCGATCGAACCAATTCATGTGCATTTGCAGATGTTGATAATGATGGTGATTTGGATATATTCATTGCGAATGAAAATAGTTCAAATAGATTATACTTAAATAACGGCGCCGGAATATTTAATGAAGAAACTAAAAAAGCCGGTTTACAATCTGCCGGAGGCGGTACGGGATGTTCTTTCGGCGATATTGATAATGACGGTGATGTTGATTTGTATGTCGGAAATTGGTCACGGAAAAATATTTTATATAAAAATCTTCTGGTTGAAAGCGGGACGTTACTTTTCGAAGATATTACCGATACAGCTATGGTGGGCGGCAAATCTTTTACAAAAAGCAATGGTGTTGTTTTTGCCGATATTGATAATGATGCTGATTTAGATCTATTTGTAACTAACCGCAAAACATCCAACAGGCTTTATATTAACGATGGTAAAGGAATATTTACCGACGAAACGGAAAAGCTGATAGGAAAAGATTCACTGGAAAGTTATGGCGCTGTAATTGAAGACTTTAACGGTGACGGTGCTAGAGATATTTATTTATCGAATGTGGGAGAGAATATATTTTATAAAAATGTTGCTAATAAGTATTTTAAAGATAAAACTATTAAATATGGAGCAAAAATATCAGGCTATAGTACAGGATCAGCTGCCGGCGACCTTGATAATGACGGTGACTTGGATTTATATATTGCAAACTATGTTGGAAAAGGCAGTGCAATTCTTACAAATAAACTTGATAGTCAAAAGTTCATTAAGTTAAAGCTGAATGGAATTGAAAATAACAGAAATGGAATTGGAACAAAAGTATATATTTATCAAGATGGTGCAGTAGATAAAATATCTGCGTTAGTTTGTTTTAGTGAAATTAGGGCCGGTTCCGGATATGCTTCCATGAATGAAACAGTAAAAACGATTCCTATCCCAAAATATAAATACGTAAGCGCTAAAATCATTTTCCCTTTGGGCAAAGTTAAAATAATCAATCATATTAAAGTAGGAAGCGTTATTTCAATTTCAGACGTGAATGGAATTAAAAAATACATGTTGTTGGTTAAACAAAGGTTCTTTAAGCTAATATTTGATTCTCATAAATTATTTGAGTTGCTAAAATGGATTTTTATTTTTGTATTAATCGGTTATTCATCTCTCAGAGGTTATAAAAGATACGACTGGACAGTTCATTTTATCGTAATCAGTTCTTTACTTTTACTGACAGCTTATTTTATTCAGCATAATTATCTAGAGTACGAGAATATTTTGTTCTCAACTATTTTACCGTTAACAAGCGTTATTATCACTATCGTACTTCTCCATCTGTACTATGAACGTGAACGCGTTAAGCATGTGGCTGCTTTTGAGCAAGCGCAAATACGAGAAAAATTATCGCGAGATTTACATGACGATTTAGCTTCGACGATTAGCAGTATTGGTATTTATCTAACTTTGATTAAATATGCTATAAAAAACGACGATGGTAAAATACGTAAACTAATTGGCAAAACGGAAAAACTTGTTGGTGATGCGTCTTCTTCAATTACTGATTTAATTTGGGCAATTAAACCTCGTCCCGAATCATTGGCAAATCTTTTGGTCAGAATTAACGAAAATTTCGCGAGCTTATTTAGAGAAAAAGGTATTAAATTTAAATCGTTTTCTAACATTGTAGGCGATGATATATTCCTTGAATCAAAGATTAAGCAGAATGTTTACTTGATAATTAAGGAGTCGCTAAATAATATTTTAAAATATGCCGAAGCAAAAAATGTAAAAGTAAATTTTGAAAATAAAGAGACGGAAATAGTTATTTTAATTGAAGATGACGGTTTGGGATTTAATATTGACGAAGCTAAAACAAAAGGGCATGGTTTGGTAAATATGAGTAAAAGAGCGGAAGAAATTAATGCGGAATTCAATATTAAATCTGTAAACAAAAAAGGAACTAAAATAGTCTTAATACTTAAAATAACCTAAATGCGTTATTGTTTATATGAATTATAATCTTAAACTTTAGTAAAAATAATTTTGGAAATGATAAAAGTATCAATAATAGAAGACCATCCCGATTTCCGAAGAGGTTTGGCATATTTGCTGAGTGCCACCGACGGCTTCGAATGTATTGATACATTCATAAGTGCGGAAGATGCAATAGAAAATATATCAGGGAAAGAGGACCTGATTTTATTGGATATTAATTTGCCTAATTTGTCCGGAATTGATGCTATTCCTATATTCAAAAGTAAGTTCCCAGACTTGAAAATTATTATGCTTACAATTTTTGACGATGATGATAATATTATGAAAGCTTTATTAGCCGGTGCTGATGGTTACTTATTAAAGAAAACTTCACCGTCTAAATTATTAACTTCCTTAGAAGAAGGTATGGAAGGCGGAAGTCCTATGACGGCAAGTATAGCTAAAAAAGTTATTACATTGTTTAAAAATTATATCCCCAATAAAACCGGTAATTTTTTTCTTACTAAAAGGGAGCTGGAGATTCTCAATTTATTAGTGGAAGGATTAGACAATTCCGCTGTAGCTGAAAAACTTTTTATTAGTATTCAAACAGTCAGAAATCACATAAGGCATATTTATAAAAAGTTACAAGTCCATTCAAAATCGCAAGCGGTTGTAAAAGCAATGCGCGAAGGAATAGTATAGTAAACTGAACTGAATTGTTTTTAGGATTTTCGTTATCATACCATTTTGTATCCTTGCAACAACTCACGGGGCAGGATTTTTGTTCCAATGGAAATAATACAGGTATATGTTTGTTCAATAAATATTGCTATTACACAAAAGTGTATAAACTGAAATATCATATTTTTAAAAGGATAAAACTTGATTAGTATTATGTGATATTTTTCAATATTGTGCTATATCAAATTATTTCCCCATTACATAAAAAACACCCACTTACTAAATTGACGCATTTGTGTCATTGATACAACCATCTTATATCACCATATTAAGTTAATAAAAATTATAATTTGATATTGATTTACCATAAAGGAGGTTGTATGAAAACCTTAAAATTAAGATCAAATATTTTCTTAATTATTCTGATTTCCCTTTTTTCAATCCAACTCATTGCACAAACTACTTATTACGTTTCTCCTCCACCTTCGGGTGATGATACGAACGACGGTAGCGAAATAACTCCTTGGGCAACAATTCAAGGTGCAATATACAATACTTCAGTTAACAATGGAGATATAATTATTGTTAAAGACGGGACATATAACGAGAACGTAGATGTTACAAAAGAATTAACCATTCAATCTGAAAACGGTTATTTAACAACAACAGTAACTGCTGTAAATTCTGATGACAGAGTTATAGAAATTTTATCCGATAACGTAATTATTGATGGTTTTACAGCTTATGGCGCTACTAGTAATGGTGATAATATCGCCTCAATACACTTAAGTGGTAGAACCAATTGCGAAATACTAAATAACCGTTGTGGAGTAGATGCAACAAAATATAGTTATCGCTCGATAATGTTAAGGAATTCAAATAATTGCATTATTTCCAATAATATCTGCAGTTATAGTCCTTGGGAGGGATTGTTATTTTATGATGGTTCAGATAATAATACTGCACAAAATAATACGTGTATGTATAATCAATGGGGTATTTCAAATACTGGGCAAAATAATACCTTGAGAGGAAATATATGTGAGAATAATACAGTGTATGGTGTATATTTAGTTAGTGGCACAACTGATCTTGGTGCAAGTTCTTCAGATAGAGGTGGAAACACATTTAGAAACAATGGAGTTTATGATATTGCTAATACCACTTCAAATACAATAAATGCTTACTATAGCATTTGGGGAACTAATGATTCCACAACAATAGATTCACATATTTATGATAATGATGAAAATAATATTTATGGTGAAGTGTTTTTTAATCCTTGGATTGATGACCCGCTCCCTGTAGAACTAACAACCTTCAAGGCTTCCGTTATTGGTAATGCTGTAAAGTTAGATTGGCAAACTGCAACGGAAGTAAATAATTATGGCTTTTCTGTAGAGCGACTTGCGAAGTCGCTTGATACTGATAACGGCAAACTGCATAATCTTACTACGAAAAATGATAATAAAGAAGTTTGGGAAGCAATCAATTTTATAGAAGGACACGGAAACAGCAACTCTCCAAAGTTTTACGAATACACAGATAAAACTGTTAACTATGGCAAATATCTTTACCGGTTAAAACAAATAGATATTGATGGCGGTTTTGAGTACTCGGAAACTGTTGAGGCAGACTTAGGAATGCCGTCTCAGTTTGAACTTTATCAAAATTATCCTAATCCGTTTAATCCCACAACTACAATAAAATATATTATCCCTACAGTAAAGACGTTGCATGCAACGTCTCAACAAAAGTATGCAACATCAGTACAATTAAAAGTTTATGATATACTCGGGAATGAAGTTTCAACGTTGGTTAATGAAAAACAGCAGCCGGGTGTTTATGAGGTAACATTTGATGCAAGCAAATTAGCAAGCGGAATTTATTTTTATAAAATTTCTGCTGGCAATTTTATACAAACAAAAAAGATGATTTTAATGAAATAAGGAATTCAATATAAAATATTTATTATCACATTAAGGAGCTGGATAACATATGAAAACTTACTTTAGCATTTTAGTAATAATAATAATTTCATTTCTATTATTTCAAAATTGTTCCAAGGATTCACCCACGGAGCCGGTTGAAAAACCTCCGGAAGTATCAGCCAGTAGTACTATTGGCAACGGAGGCGGTACTCTTAAAACCGATAACATTGAAATAACAATTCCTGCCGGCGCTTTTAATAGCACTGAAAATTTGAAAATATTCAAATCCGCAGAGGAAAATTCCTTTGGCACCAATCTATCATCTGATTTATTTGTTTTAGACGGGTTACCACAAGAAATTTTACAACCAATTAAAGTTAAAATAAAATACAGTGGAACTCTATCTGATAGCTTATTTCTTGCAGTCGGAGAAAATAATTTCATCTCTAGTTTAAATGAAGTAAAAACATGTTATCATTTGATTGAGGCACATGATTCTGCAGGAACATTAATTGCATACCTTCCTGCTATAACTGATCAATCTTTACTAAAAAGCTCAAATGCTTCAAATGTTAATGATGATAAAATTTCCATCAACTTGGGTGCAATAGCTGGATTAGTTGATTATGTAAGCAAAGAGGAACATTTTAAGATTACATTCCCGGCTTCGGTTCTAACACAAGCTTATGATTTAGCGGGTTATTTAGAAAAAGCATATTCAAAATTTAAAGATATTGGTTTCAGTTATAGCGGAAGAACTAGATGGCCAGTTGATGTTACTATCAAACGTCTGAGTACTAGTAAAAGTGAAGTATATGGATACACAACTAATTCAATGTGGGGTAATAATTATGGCTATATGGAATTTAATTTTGATAAAATAGATAATGCCAAAGAAATGAAAGTTACAGCCGGGCATGAATTTTTTCATTTGGTTCAAGCACTATATGACCCGCGGTATGGATATTCTAAATCAAAGAGTCCTATGCCAAATTATTGGCTTGATGAAGCTTCATCGGTGTGGTCCGAAGCATTCTTCAGCAGCATACCAAATTATGTATCTCCAATATTTTCTGATAATGTTTTTGATGTATTTAAAGGAGCCAAAACAGGTAACGACAAAAGTCAATCTGAACAATATGGATATGGAATGGCAAGCTTTATAAAATATATAACAAAAAAATATGGGGATAGCAAACTGGTAGAGATTTATAATAATATTAGTGATGGCAAAACACCTTTTCAAGCAGTGAGTAGTGTACTACCTATAGATGTTGGATTTTCCTGGCATAGATTTCTGACTAGTTTAATTAGCTTTAATATTTACAAAAGCAATACTTTTAGGCCTCCAATTTTATCATCTTACGCAACAGGCGAACATCAAAAATTTATAATAAAAAGTGCGAGTGATAGCTTAGCAACCTATAAATCTAAACTATCCGACTGTTCAGCAACAATATTTTCCGTTGATAATCAATTTGAAAAAATGAGTCCAAATGCATCTTTGGTATTCTCGTGCAAAGCGTGGAATTTTCAAATTTACAAAATTAATAGTACAGAAAGCATTATGCTAGACAGTGGCAAAGATACATTAACAGTTAATAATTTCAAAAAACTAACTGATGAAGGTTATAAGATTATAGCTGTTTTGTATAATGATGATTTTGATTCTCCATTTACAGACAAAAGAGATTATGAATTTAAAATTCGTGTTGTAAATCCAATTGAGTTTAATTTTATAGATTTTAAAATTTCCACTCAAGGAACCTTTACCTCTGAAGAGATAGAGGGCCCGAAAGACTCAGTCTGGACATACACCAGTGGAACATCGATTTCTTCTTCTTTTAGTGATCCTCAGGTTTTTACCATAAATGGAAATTATGTAACCTGTAGTGCTCAGTGGGTTGGTCAAGATGGATATGTTAATAACTATCAGCTAAATTTAGTATTTAATGATATAAATAATCCAATCTCAATTAACAGATTTGATCTCCAATATTCTATAACGTACAATGATGGTGAATCCGTCTTCTCAAATGATAGATCTGCTAGTGGAATAAATATCCCTTTAAAAGCTGGATTTGTTGAACCAACTTTTCGTGTCGATGGTAATATTAAAAATAATTTGTTAGAATATTCTGATGATTCTGAAGGCTATTATGGGATATATAATCCACCCATTAGTTCAAAAAGAAAATTAAACAGCTTTGAGACATCAAACGGAAGTATTTCTTTTATACTTAAGAATAATTAAATAAATTTTGTCAAATAAGAAAATTAATTTTATACAAGTTAAAAAAATATTTCTTATAAAATAACGACAAATGTCGTAATAGTAAGTAGAGGTGAATTAAATGAAAAAATTTATACTATTTCTATTAATTGCATTTTCTATTAATGCTCAAAATATTTGGAAGAATTACACTTATACAAATAATATTACTGCTATCGAAAAAATAGGTGAAGTTTGGTGGATTGGGACACTAGGTGGATTAGTAAAATTTAATGATAACAGCCATAAGATAGAAATTTTTAATCGTGGGAATTCTAATATACTCTCAAATCATATCTATGGACTCGCCGCAGATGAAAATAATAATATTTGGATTGCTACATATTATGGTCTTAGTAAGTTTGACGATACTGATTTTACAAATTATGATAGTTCAAATAGTGGTTTAATAAGTAACCATATTAAATTAGTTGAATTTGAAAAGAATAAAGGTGTTTGGGTTGTAACAGATTCGGCCCTTACTTTTTTTGATGGAATAAATTGGATAAATTATCGAAAAGATAATGAGGGGAATGAATTGAACAAAATCACCTCAATTTTTCCGGCAAGTCCTAATGGTATTTTATATGGTACTTCAGATTCAAAAGTGAAATTCTTACATCACGATGGAAGTTTCGGCGATATGCAGTTTCCCGGGAATGCATATTGGGGTGTAACCAGTGTAATATATGACGTCTATAATAATGTAGTTGTTAGTGATAATGATGGTTTTTGGACTAATAAAAATAATATATGGACTCACTTCGACCATTATAATTCGCCGTTACCTATTAGTAGTATTTACAAAATGGAAATCGACCCTTCGGGTTCCGGAGATATTTATTTTGGATTGTATCAGCACGGAATAGCTGTCTTGCATCTTGATGATACATGGAATATAATACCGGATATTGATGGAGATGACCTCAATTATTTATCCACATTTTTTGTTGGAGACAAAATTGGTTTAGGTCTTTCACAAATGAGTGACGGTTTCATAATAGGTGAACATCCGAGTGAATGGAAGTATAATTTTTCAGATAGATACAATATTTCCAAATCCCCTCTCCATAGTAATCATGTCCAAAGTATAAAAATAATTAGCGGCACAAAATTTATTAGCTCAACAGGAGTTGATGTTCTTGGAGTTAATAATAATTTAATAAATACATACAATGAGAATAATCTTGTAGGCAAATATTTGGACGTAGATTCGTTTGGTAGAATATGGATTTCTGACGGATACAATCCATATGTTGTTAAAATAGAAAACGGACAAGAAACTCTATTAAATAGCGATAGTTTGGGTTTAGGTATTGCAATTGCGAATATCGGTGCAATCCAGTATGAAAAAGATCCAAATGCACCTGCAAATGTATATGGAAAGTTGTGGATGAGTACAAGAAGCACAGACTATGAAGGAATTGTTTGGCTTGATTCAGCTGATTGGCATTCCTTTCCTAATTCACATCCTGAATACCCGTGGAGTTTTGAAGAATTTGTTGAAGACAATAATAGAATTAAATGGTTTGCAGGAATGGATGGTATCTATTCTTACGATGGGGATAATTTTAATTCGCATTGGGATGATTCACCGATTAAACAGGCAAGTTGTGTTGTAAAAGATAAACAAGGAAATCTATGGTTTGGAGGTATCCCCTCAGAATCTTTTGGATTTCAAGGCGGGTTAGCTAAGTATAATGGAAGTAGTTGGACTTTGTATTATTCATCAAATTCTAATTTATCAGATAATTCTGTCACTTCTTTAGCTATCGATACTTTAGAAAATATCTTTATTGGAACCATGCATGGCGGAATTTCTATAATAGATAACAATTTTCAATGGACAAATTTTAACCGTGATAATTCTCCTCTCGATAATAATTTTATTAAGAAAATTACTGTTGACAGAGCAAATAATAATATTTGGATTTTAAATAATGAAGCGGGTGTATTTATATATAATCAGGAAGGAATAGTAAGTGTTCAAAATATATTAGGTAAATTGCCGCTTGATTTCCAGCTTTATCAAAACTACCCTAACCCGTTTAATCCTACAACTACAATAAAGTATATTATCCCTACAGTAAAGACGTTGCATGCAACGTCTCAACAAAAGTATGCAACATCAGTACAATTAAAAATTTATGACATACTCGGGAATGAAGTTTCAACGTTGGTAAATGAAGAACAACAACCCGGAGTTTATGAGGTAACATTTGATGCAAGCAAATTAGCGAGCGAAATTTACTTTTACAGATTGAAAGCAGGTAATTTGTCACAAACCAAAAAGATGATTTTAATGAAATAAATGGAGTTGAAATGAAACGATTTTTATTATTGTTTATCTTAAATTCAACATTATTTTTTAATACTCAGGCATTTACCCAAAACCAAATTGCAGTTTCAGATAGCAATGTAACCCTTATTGGAAGATGGGCAAAAGGTTTTTGTATAGCTCTAACAGTCAAGGGAAATATTTGCTATTTTGGATTTAATCAAGATTTTGAAGTGGTCGATTTTTCGGTACCTTCCAATCCGGTTGAATTAGGGAAGTTGTCTTTCAATAAGTTCTCCTCTATAACAGACATTACTTTAGATGGAAATTATGCATATGTCACAAATGGATTGGATGGATTACGTGTTATTGATATTACAAATCCGGCGAACCCAATTGAAGTAGATTCTTTTGCTGTTGTTGATCCAGCTTTAAGTATTTTTATAAGTGGAAACTATGCTTATCTTACGGAAGATACGGATGGTCTGCATATATTAGATGTTTCCAATCCTGCTAACCCATTTGAAATAGGCTATTACAACACAATCGGAAATGCCGAAGGGATTATGGTTAGCGGAAATTATGCTTATATTGCTGATGGGGACGCGGGTTTAATTATTGTAGATATTACAGACCCCACTAAAATTACTAAGGTGGGTTCTTTTGCTACCGGCGGTTATTCTTTTCAGGTGGTTGTAGAAGGGAATTATGCCTACGTTGCTGATGGAGATGATTTATATATAATTGATGTATCCAATCCTAGTAATCCTGTCGAAGCCGGATATTTAGGAACTGGCGGATATTTTCAAGATGTTGTTGTTAATGGGAATTATGCTTCCTTAGCAAATGGCAGCGCAGGTTTGTCCATTGTAGATATTTCCAATCTTTCAGATATTCATGAAGTCGGTTCTTTTACTACCAGTAGTTCCTCTATCAAGCTAGCGGTCAGTGGAAACTATATTTATGTTGCTGCCAGAGAAGCAGGCTTATATGTTTTAGAAAACAATATAACTACAGATATAAATAATGAAATCTCAAATTTACCTGCAAAATTTAAATTATCGCAAAATTATCCTAATCCGTTTAATCCAACAACAACAATAAAGTATATTATCCCTGCAGTAAAGACGTTGCATGCAACGTCTCAACAAAAGTATGCAACATCAGTACAATTAAAAGTTTATGATATACTCGGGAATGAAGTTTCAACGTTGGTTAATGAAAAACAGCAGCCGGGTGTTTATGAGGTAACATTTGATGCAAGCAAATTAGCAAGCGGAATTTATTTTTATAAAATTTCTGTCGATAATTTTATTAAAACAAAAAAGATGATTTTAATAAAATAGTATTATGTGATACTAACTACAAATGAATTAAACAAATAGAGGAATAATATGAAATTGAAACTGAAATCTTTATTAGTACTAATAATCGCCACATTACTTTTTATAGTTAGTTGCGGTAAAGATGATAACCCAACTACTCCACCAGATGAACAAAATACTACTGGTACATATACCGATAGCAGAGATAACCAAACCTATAGCTGGGTAAAAATTGGCGATCAGGTTTGGATGTCGGAAAACTTAGCTTATAAGACAAAAAGTGGAGAGTATTGGGCATATGATAATGATACAAACAACATTCCAATTTATGGCTATTTATATAGTTGGGAAATCGCTCAAACTATTGCTCCCCAAGGATGGCACTTACCTTCTCAAGCAGAATGGAAAACATTAGTTGATTATTTGGGTGGTTCGCAAAAAGCTTACGATAAGCTTCTTGAAGCCGGGACTCTTCATTGGAAAAGTCCGAATTCTGCAACAAATGAAAGTGGATTTACAGCACTGCCATCCGGATATTTTGACAACGGGACAATTCATTTAATTTCCTTGGTGAATTGACAATGTTTCATTCAACAACTGAAGCTCCCGGAAGTAGTAAATTTGCTATGGGTTTAATACTTAACCCAAATTATAAAGCATCAAACATAGAAGGAAGACCTAAGATGCTTGCTTTGCCAATTCGCTGTGTAAAAGATTAATATTTATCAACTAAAGTTTGTAAGAAAATTATACCAACAAATATTGGAGTTCAAGATGAAAAAAACAGTAAATATTTTATCAATAATCTTTTTTATAGCATTTTTATTTTCATGTGGGACTGATGATCCCGAAGAACAAGGGAATTCTCTTGGCGGAGATACTAATATACCTTTAGCTCAAGTTGGTAATACAGGTTATTCTGTTATTGAGATGAATGGTAATTATTCAAGGATAGATGGTATCGAAATAACTAAGAACGATAATGGAGTTGCGACAATTCATGTCTCAACCGATATTTCTCAAATGGATGGTCTAAGCAATGTTGCGGATATAGTTTCAACGATATATCCATCATTCATAGATGATAATGGAAAAATTAATGCTGACTTAAAATACAAAATCACATCTGAAGGCATACAGGATTTCAACAATATAGACGGCAAAGCTCATACGTTGGTTAAATACGATGCTAATGTTGGCGATACTTATTCCTTAAAATTATCTAATGGAGAAACAATTACAAGAAAAGTAGTTGCTAAATCCGATAAGGATGATTTTCAATGGGGAATGATGTATATAAAAACAATTACAATAGAGCAAAATGCGATTGCTCCCGGCGTTAAAAAATATGTCTTTCGCGCAAACCATAAATTCGGTTTAGTCTTTGTTGAAGTATTGATGGAAGATGGAACGTCGACAGGTATGTATGTTTATCCGTCAAATTATTAATCAGTAAATATGAATAATATCAATTTAAAAGGGATTTACCTTTTACCTAAATCGTTTAGATATGCGGGATGGTTATTTGTAATACTTGGAATTGTGTCGGCTGTCTTTAGATTTCATTATGGAATTAAACCTGAATTCTTAGAAATTAAAGTATTTGCAATTTATTCTTCCTTTTTACAATCTAAATATTTTTCATTTATTACGAATAATTACAGTGAAGAAATTACAGGATTATTAGTTTTAACCGGATTACTATTTATTGCTTTTTCCAAAGAGAAAAATGATAATGAAGAGATTATGCTGATGAGATTTCGTTCTTTGTTTTTATCGGTTTATATAAACTCTATAATCCTAATTCTATCATTACTTTTTATATTTGGTCTTGGTTTTGTGGATGTTTTAGTATTAAACATATTTTCATTGCCGGTAATTTATATTATCGTTTTTAGATATTCACTCTTTAAGCTTAATAAATCATCGGATGTTTTTATTGACTAGTGCAAAAAAAGAAGGAATAAGATTTAAGCAATAGACCGGTCCATTAAAAGTACCGGTCTATTATTGTAAGTAGGAAGATAAATTAAAATGTATAACTTATTGTTCTTGTAAGCCCTGAAGGAACTATTTTAATTGTTACTACATCGTGAACTCCTTCATCTCCACCTGGAATAGTGAATGTTGCAAGGCCGCTCCCATCGGTAGAAACTGTTGATTCTTTACTATAGCTGTCCGTACCGACAATACTAAAGTATATTTTTATATCTGAATCAGGAGGATTTATTTTTGCATGAACTGTAACTGATTGATCCGGGCCGGGATCAGCGGGAGAAGCCCACACCGATAAGGCATAATTGCCTTTTGTGTGTTCACCTTCCGGATCGGTAGAAATAACAACAATTGTACCTGCACCACCTTCAATTGGAATTTCTACCTTATCACTATTTCCTTCATCGTCAATCGATTCAATTATCCAATCATCTTCATTCAACAAAATATCAATAACATCTTCAAGGTCACTATCATCGTTACTTGGATCAACACTAATAACAGTTGATGGTCCATTCCCATTGTCTGTTTTCTTTACAGCAATTGCAATATCGGCTTTTTTGCCCTTTTTATCGGAATCTAAAATTTTGCCTAATCCATAATCGGTAGCTTTCTTAATCCATTCGGCTGGATCATCTGAACCAATTGTATAATCTGAAATAAATTTTATTGCTGAACCTGCATTTTCACTTATTGCTCCGGCATCAACTGCTCCGTCAATATCTACTAAACTGCCTATTTTATTAGCTATAGCAGATTTAACTTCATCTTTTATTGCATTTTTGGGGTCTGTGTATAATTTCTGTATTTTATCTTTATATTCTTTACCTTTTTCAACTATATCCATGCCTTTGCCAAGAGGGGTTGCAGTTTTTACTACTTCTATCATTAACTTACTTCCTTTAGTAATTCCTTCGGCACCTTCTTTATGAACAATTTTATGTAATTTAAGACCTTTTTCTATAGCAGTACTTCCGAAATCGGAACCACTATCGTTGTAAAAATCGTTATACATCTGAGAAGCTTGGTTATCAAATTGACCCTTTTGCAATTTATCCCAGAATTCATCCGAATTTTTTGCTTTGCTTTTCCATCCGGGCCTTAAAGAATTATACAAATGGTCACGCTCGCCTGCCGATAAATTAGATGCTACAGTAAGAATTCTATTTCTAGATTTTTTGCCCGAGCCAATTAACCAGCTGAAAAATCCGTGCATTGCATCACCAAGTCCACTTATATTTTGTATAGTTCCGGCTTTATTTAATCCGCTGCTGTTTTGCAATTCTGTAACGGCGCTTTCAACTTTATCCTTATATTCCGAAAGGGATGCAAAATATCCGAATACCGAATCAATTTGTTCATAAGTTAATTGATCTTCTTCAAAAAATTTGTGTGTGTAATTACCGGAAAAGATTCTTAGGATGTCATATGTAGCTGATTGTTTAACTGCTGCAAATTCAGTCACTACTTCACCGGCAGATCTAACCTGACTATTCGAATTTTCAGGTACTTTCGGTTCAGTAGTATTATCTTTATTGCATCCTTGAAGAATAAAAATCAAAAACAAAAGTAGTGTTGCTATAATATAAATTTTGACTTTTGTAAATACAAAGCTATAGTTCATTTTTACCTCTAATTAATTTTTGAATTTAGAAGATATATTAAAGAAATTAACTTATTGTGGCAATGACGCAAATGTGTCATTCTTAAATCGCAATGAACTTTTTTAAATATTTTTTAGTTATACCAAACACAAGGTGATTTTTGTATTAATGAAATCTATTTAACGTAATTCCGGTTTACAGGTTTTTTGTGTAATACTGGAATCTATTAAATCTTGAGATACCGGTATTGTCCTGAAAAGATGACTTGGGTACCAAAAAAAACTGCCCCTTTAAGGGGAACAAACCGGTATGACAAAAAACTGATCCTTTGGAAAATTCAAATTGTTACTAATATATTATCAAATTTTATGGGAACCTCGTACTATAGTAAAGTTTGTAAAAAAATGAACTATATTTGTAAAGTTCTTGACTCCGTAGTATTCTACGGTACTTATATTTAAACTAAGGAAAAAAGGATTTTATTAATGGAAGAGTTAACGGTTGGTCAATTAGCAAAAAAAGCAGAAATAAATCTTGAAACAATTCGTTATTACGAAACAATAAATTTGAAGCAAGCAAATACGCAAGTGGAATTTATTATTATAGAATTTCTGCCGATAATTTTACACAAGTAAAAAAGATGATATTGTTGAAGTAAAATCAGACTTATTAAGTTTTGTTTTGTAAATAATTTTTAAAATCTTCAAAGCCGGAATTTAACTTAATTGATTGCTTTGGTTTATTAATAATAATTTTCAAGCGTTCCGGAAGATTGATATCCATATCTAATATTTCATCAATTGTATCTTTAAATTTTGCAGCACTTGCTGTTTCCAGAATTATTGAGTTGATATTGCTCTCATTGTTTTTTAAAATTTCACCTTCTGCCAATATCCCAATAGCTCCATGCGGATCAATAATGTAATTATACTTTTGATAAAAATTTTTGATGCATAATTTTGTTTCTTTATCATCAAAAAATGCAGTAACTGTTTCTTTTTTTATTTCTGTGATATCTTGATTAAATAAATGATTTATTCTTTCTAAATTACTTGGGTTACCAACATCCATTGCGTTTGATAACGTTTGTTTTGCTTTTCGAGGTTCGAACTTTCCTATCGATAAATAATCCTGAAATACTTTGTTAATATTTAGTGCTGCAATAAATTTTGTAACCGGCAGACCCATTTTTTTTGCAATTAATCCGGCAGTTAAATTACCCAAGTTTCCAGAAGGTACCGTAAAATAAAGTGGCTTTTCTTTTTCTTCTAATTGTTTATAAGCATAGAAGTAATAGATGGATTGCGGCAGTAAACGTGCTATATTAATAGAATTTGCAGAAGTAAGATACATCTTTTCATTCAGATCTTTATCCAAAAAAGCTTGCTTTACTAATGTTTGACAATCATCAAAAGTTCCGCTAATTTCTAAGGCAGTTATATTATTATCATAAGTGGTCAATTGTTTTTCTTGTAATGGACCTACTTTGTCAGATGGGTAAAGTATATAAACATTAATTCCATCTATATTGTGAAACCCGCTTGCAACAGCACTTCCCGTATCGCCTGATGTTGCTACTAAAACATTTAGCTCCTTATCTAAAGATTTGGCAAAATAACCCATTAAAAGCGCCATGAACCTCGCCCCAAAATCTTTGAACGCTAAAGTTGGACCATGAAATAATTCCAAAATAAATTTATGATTATCGAATTGGACAAGAGGTGCGTTAAAATTAAAGGCCTTTTTACAAAAAGAATCTAATTCATTTAATGTAATCTCTTCTTCAGTAAAATTTTTAAGTATTTGAAATGCTAAAGAAGGAAAGTCATTACTTATAAGGTTGTATAATCCATTAAATTTCGGAATAAATTCAGGCATAAAAAGTCCGCCGTCTTCTGCTAGTCCGCTTAATACAGTTTCTCTTAAAGTAAAAGCTTTAGATTTATTTTTTGTGCTATAATATTTCATTTAGATTATTTTTGGGCCTATTTTATTAATCTGTGAGATGTAAATAGAATTTGTAATATTTAATATGTTCGCAGTATCGATAAATCCTTTCTTTATTTTTTTAGCAGATTCTTCCCCTTTGCACAAAGCAAAAATAGACGGACCCGATCCCGATATGTTACAACCCAAAGCTCCGTTTCCCAGCGCTGATTGTTTTAACTCGTTATATCCAAATATTAATTTGCTCCGGAATTCTTCAATAATTTCATCCTTTAACGATCTGGAAATTAAATCGTAATCGTTTGTTAATAGCCCTGTTGTAAGTCCGGCAACATTTCCCCATTGTTTTACAGCGTTTTTTAACGGTACAAGCTCAGGTAATATTTTCCTGGCTTTAGAAGTTTTTATTTCAACATGAGGATAAATTATTGTACAATATAAATCATCCGGAGTATCAATTTTAACAACGTCTAGGGGTTCGTATCCGCGAATAATAACGAAACCGCCATAGAGTGATGGAGCTACATTATCGGCGTGAATAGCTTTGCTTGCAATTTCTTCGCCAAACAAAGCATATTTAACTAATTCGAAATTGTCTAGAGGTTCATCGAGTAATTTATTTAGTGCATAAACTCCGCCAACTGCACTGGCGGCGCTTGAACCTAATCCGCTCCCTAAAGGCATTTTCTTATTGATGGAAATCTCGACTCCGAATTCCAACTGTAGTTCAGTTAACATTTTGTAAACTGCATATCCACAAGTATTTAATTTATAATCGGATGGAATCTTGCCGCCGTCACCAGTAATTGATATTATTTTCACACCGGGATTTCCGACAATTTTTAATTGTATTTCATCACCGGGAATTTCCAGCGCAAACCCCATAATATCAAATCCGCACGCTACATTAGATACAGATGCGGGGGCGAAAACTTTTATTTTCTTATTAATCATATAGAGTTCAAATATCCTTGAGCTTTTAAAAGTTCGGCGCAAAGGATTGTACCGCCGGCAGCGCCTCTTGCTGTATTGTGAGATAAAACTACAAATTTATAATCAAATAATTTATCTTCTCTTAAACGACCTACGGAAACTGCCATTCCGCTTTCTATGTTTCTATGAAGTCTTGGCTGAGGAAAATGATTTTCATAAAAATAGTGTATTGGCTGCTTGGGTGCCGAGGGCAAATTTAATTCTTGTGGTAAAGATTTAAATCCGGTTAAACATTTTATTATTTCATCTTTTATTGCAGTCTTTTCCAAATTTACTTGAACAACTTCCAAGTGTCCGTCTATTACGCCAACTCTGTTACACTGAGAGCTTATATTAATTTTTGCATTAAGAAATTCAGATCCCGATATCTTTCCTAATATTTTATTTGGCTCGGTTTCCATTTTTTCTTCTTCGCCGCCGATGTATGGAATTACATTATCCCAAATATCCATGCTCGAAACTTCGGGATAGCCACCACCGGATATTGCTTGCATTGTAACGACATTTAGATCTTTCAATCCAAATGTATCATGAATAGGTTTAAGTGCTAATGTTAATCCAATTGTTGAACAGTTAGGATTTGTAATTATTGCGCCGGCGTATTTTTGATATTTTATAATTTCAATATGCTTATGATTTACTTCTGGAATTAATAAAGGGACATCTTTATCGAAACGATGATTCTTTGCATTAGATACAACTATATGTCCACTTTTTGCTAACTCTTCTTCAATCGGACCGGCAACAGAAGAATCCATTGCAGAGAAAACCAACTTTGAGTTTAGCTGTTGGCTTGCTGCTTTAATTTCCATGTCTGAATATTTGGTTCTCAATTCAGTACTCATAATCCATTTAACTATATCTTTATATTTTTTCCCTGCGGATCTTTCCGATGCTGCTAACTCAGCAATTTCAAACCAAGGGTGGTTGTTTAGCAGTTCAACAAATTTTTGTCCAACGCTTCCCGTTGCTCCGGCAATTGCAACCGGTATTTTCATTTTCAATTTGTACCTTTTAATTTTGTAATGTTCTTAATACATCCGAAAAAACTCCTGTAGCAGTATATCTTGCTCCTGCACCAGGGCCTCTTATTATCAACGGTTTATCGAAATAATTTTTTGTTGTAAAGGAAACAATATTATCATTCCCCGATAAATTATAAAATGCATGTTTGCTGGTAATTTTTTCAAATCCTACTTTTGCTTTTTTATTTTGAAAGCTCGCAATATATACAAGTTTTTTATTTTGGTTTTTTAATTTGTCAATTCGGTCTTTGTAAAGTTGGTCAGTTTTTTTAAGAGATTTAAAAAATGAATTGATACTTTTCACATTTAACGATTCTTGGGAGAGTATTTGTTCAATTTTGATATCTTTCAATTCAAAATCATAACCGCATTCTCTTATTAGAATCAGTAATTTCCTGGCGAAATCTAAACCGTTTAAATCATCCCGCGGATCAGGTTCGGTATAACCATTTTTTTTTGCAAGTAATATTGCTTCACTCAATTCCTTCCCTTCATTCAAGCTATTAAAAATAAAACTAAGAGTGCCTGATAAAATACCCTCAATTTTTATTATTTCATCTCCATTTGCAATTAAATCTTTCAAAGTATTTATTATTGGTAAAGCTGCACCAACGTTTGTAGAATATCTGAATTGGGAACCATATTTTTTTGCTGTATCCCTGATTCTTTTGTATGTGCTGTAATTTCCTGAGTTTGCAATTTTATTGGGCGTAACAATGGAAATATTATTTTTTAGAAGATCAAAATATTTTGGAATATATTTTTCACCGGAAGTACAATCAACAAATACTGAGTGAGGTAAATTTAACTTTTTAATTTTATTTATAAAGAGGGGAGAAACAGATTTAATTTTACTCTTACTTAATTTACTTTCCCAATTATCCAATTCGATTCCAACTTCCTCAATTATCATTTTTTTACTATTTGCTACGGCTGCAAGATTAAATTTGATTCCCAGTTCTCCTTTTAAGTAAGTATATCTCTCATTAAGCAATCTAAGAAACTCGCTCCCAACTAAACCTGGTCCTGCTAAATATAAATTTAGAGTTTTATATTTTGAGAGAAACAGTGCCTCATGCAAAACGTTTAACGATTTATCCAAATCTATTTTGCTAATAACAAGCGACATATTTAGCTCCGATGATCCCTGTGCTACTGCTTGAATATTGATTCCATTTTGCCCGAGTGCATTAAATACTTTACCAAATACACCGGAAGTATTAATCATATCATCGCCAACAACAGCTATTACAGATAGTTCAGTTTGAATAGAAACTTTATTAATTTCACCATCAATAATTTCAAGCCTGAATTCATTTTCAATTGCTGTTTTTGCCGCCTCGCCGTATTGTGGTAAGACCGCAAGACATATACTATGTTCCGATGAACCTTGAGTAATTAATATTGCACTAATATCATTTCTTGATAATGAAAGTAGTAACCTAGAAGCAATACCAACTACACCTATCATACCGCCTCCGGAAATTTTCAAAAGCGATATATTATCAATAGATGAAATTCCTTTAACATTAAAAGAGATATTATTTCCCCGCGGTAAAATTACTGTCCCTCTAAATGACGGTTCGAATGTATTTTTAATTCTAATTTTAACTTTTTTATTTAGAGCGGGTATCATAGTAGGAGGATAAATTACTTTCGCACCAAAATGTGAAAGTTCCATAGCTTCTTCATACGTAACGGATTTAAGTGGAATTGCTTCTTTAACTTTTCTTGGGTCTGCAGTTAGTATTCCGTTTACATCCGTCCATATTTGAATTTCATCACAATTTAATGCTGCTCCGAATATTGATGCAGTATAATCGGATCCGCCACGCCCCAAAGTTGTTGTAAATCCGTTTCTGTCCGAAGCAATGAATCCGGTAATGATTTGTGTTTTTTTGTGTTCCTTAAAATAAGTTCTAATATTTTTATTAGTTTCTTTGAAATCAACTTTTGCATTTCCAAATTTGCTATCCGTTATAATTAATTTCCTACTGTCCAAAAATTCACAGTTCAATTTTTTGTGATTTATACAATTTGAAATAATATTATTGCTTAATAACTCTCCGTAACTTACTACTAAATCTGAAGTTTTAGGTGTTAGTTCTTTTAGAATATATACACCGTTTAGGATTTCAATTAATTCACTAAAAAGAATTGAAACGGTTCTTTTTATACGGCCTGATTTTGATTTGGGTATGATATTGTTAATTATGTCTGAATGAAATTTCGTTAACTCCTTTAACAATAATTCGTATCTCAAATTTTGGTTAACAGCATGTTCAACCGATAACATAAGTTTATCGGTTACTCCTTGAAATGCAGAGAAAACTATAGCAATTTGCTCGTTGCTTATGTAATAACCTTTTATAATACTTATTACATTTTGGATCCTTGCAGAATTTCCGATTGATGAACCACCAAATTTTAATACTTTCATTAAGCCTACCTTTTAAGTTAAGAGAACATTTTACATTCTAATTCCTATCGCAAAATATTTCTGTTAACAAAATAATAATTGTTTAGAACAACCAATTTAACATTTAATAAGAATAAAATCATTTTTACTGCAAAACCTAAAATAAATAGATATGAGGTGTAGATTTTTAATGATTTGCATCAGATTACAGATTTAATATTAATCGAAAAAATGACTCATTTGCATCATTGCGACAACTAATAATCTTTACCAAGTTATATTATAAAGTTATTTCAGCTATACTAGGGCATAAATTATGGGATCGAGAAAATTAATTACTATGAAGATTATTATATCATTTACCTTAGCATTATTACGTTTTTCAGGGTGTAGTTCAAGCAAATCTAAATTAATATTCTCATAATCTACAAACTTATTCCCCTTTGTAATTAAACAATAAAGATATAAGAGGGAACCTCGTACTATAGTACAGTTTGTAAAAAAAATAAATTAAATTTGTAAAGTACTTGACTCCGTAGTATACTACGGTGCTTATATTTAAACAAAGGGAAAAAGGATTTTATTAATGGAAGAGTTAACGGTTGGTCAATTAGCAAAAAAAGCAGAAATAAATCTTGAAACAATTCGCTATTACGAAACAATAAATTTGATGCCTAATCCGAAACGGAAGGAATCACGATACAGGATTTACGACCGGGATGATCTTAAAAGAATACTTTTCATTAAACGGGCTAAAGAACTTGGATTTACATTGAAAGAAATTCAAGAATTGCTCGATATGAAAGTTGAATCTAAAAGTACATGCGGCGACGTAAAACATTTAGCTGAGAATAAAATTTTAGATATAGAACAAAAAATTAAAGATTTGCAAAAAATAAAAAATGTACTAAAAAAATTAGTTTCACAATGCGTAAATGAAGAAATAACCATGGATGAATGTCCAATTTTGGATACAATTGAAGTAAAATAAAGGAGTCTATCATGAAAAAAGTTAAATATATATTAGTTCTGTTTTTAGTAATATTCATTTCGGCTGTTAATGCACAATCCCAAAAAGATAAAGCGGAGAATAAAAAGTTAGTTAAATCAACTTTTACGGTAAAAGGCATGACATGCCAAGGTTGTGTAAATACGGTTAAAAACGTAATTAAAAATATAGACGGTGTTGAAGAAAGTAATGTGGAATTAAAAACCGGCGAGGCTACAATTAAGTATAATCCCAATAAAACAAATCCCAAATCAATAGAAGGAAAATTTGACGAGTTACCATACAAGGTAATTGAGAAAAAAATAGTGACGAATACGAATAAAAAGGTGAGCGAAAATGACAAACAATAAAAAGGAAAGAAAATGGATCGGTGCGGGATTAGTTGCCGCAGTGGCAGCTTCCCTTTGTTGTATTACTCCCGTCCTTGCTTTGCTCGGTGGTATAGGAGGGATAGCTTCAACATTTTCTTGGTTGGAACCTCTGCGACCTTACTTGATGATATTTACTGCCGGTTTGCTCGGATATGCATTTTATAAAGCATATAAACCTAAAAAGAAAGAAGAGATTGAATGTGCTTGTGAAGATGATGAGAAAAAGAGTTTCCTCAATTCAAAAAAATTCCTTTGGACAGTTACAATAGTTAGTGCACTCTTGTTTGCATTCCCATCATATTCGGGTGTTTTCATTCCGCAAGTTAATAATATTACTACTACCGTTAACAGTAATATTTCGGAAGCAACTCTTCAAGTTGAAGGAATGACCTGTACGAGCTGTGAAAATTCAGTTAATTATGCGCTCAAAACAGAAGAAGGAGTTGTAACGGCTTCTTCTTCATATAAAACAGGAATTGCAAAAGTAAAATATGATAAGTCAAAAGTATCAGCCGAAAAACTATCTAAAGCAATTGAAGAAAAAGTGGGGTATAAAGTTGAGAGTTATAAAATAGGAAACAAAAAAATTGAACAAAATTAAATTGAGGAAAACATGAAAATAGAAACGGTAAAATATTCTATATCAGGAATGACATGCGATCATTGTGCTAAAAGCATAGAAAAAAAATTTGAAGGTAAAACTGGTATTTTGAAAAAGTCGGTCAGTTATAAAGATGCTCTGGGTGAGTTTGAATTTGATGGCGGTCTGCTTTCAAAAGATGAGATTGCAAATTTAATTAATTCTACCGGTCATTATAAAGTTGTAGATGAAATAATTGAAAATAATGGCAACGGCAATAGTTCTGTTGATGAAAAGAGTAATCAAAATGAAATGATTAACAATAATTTTGATTACGATTTAATAATAATCGGCGGTGGTTCCGCTGCTTTTGCTGCAGCAATTAAGGCAAGTGAATTAGAAAAGAAAACTTTAATGATCAATGATGGACTCCCGATCGGTGGAACTTGTGTGAATGTCGGATGCGTTCCTTCGAAAACTTTAATAAGAGCTGCGGAAGCATTTCACAATGCCAATCATCCTAATTTTACAGGAATTATTTCCGGTGAAAATAGAATTAACTTTAAAGAAATTATTCAACAGAAAAGAGAGTTGGTGGAAGATCTTAGGCAGAAAAAATATGTAGATGTAATTGGCGATGATAGTAACGTTACTGTGCTTAAGGGAAAGGGAAAGCTAATTGATAAAAACACAGTGGAAGTAAGCGGAGAAAGAAAGTCAGCTTCTGTAATTCTCATTGCAACGGGTTCTTCAACTTATATCCCTGACATACGAGGTTTAAAGGAAGCTGGTTATTATACAAATGATACTTTATATGAATTGGAAGAACTTCCCGAACATATAATTGTTTTAGGCGGAAGATATATTGCTCTTGAAAATGCTCAGATGTTTGCTCGACTCGGGTCTAAAGTTACAGTACTTCAAAGGTCCAAAAGAATAATTCCGACTGAAATGCCGGAAGTGTCCGAAACATTAACAAAATATTTGCGTGAGGAGGGGATTGAAATAAAAACTGGAGTTACGATAAATTCTGTCTCTGAACATAACGGTAATGTAAGTATAAGTATATCAATCGACGGAAAAGAAGAAATAGTTGAAGGAACGCATTTGTTTGTTGCTACCGGAAGAAAAGGTAATACAACTAATATGGGGATAGAAAATTTAGGTGTTGAACTTCATGGAAATGGATTTATAAAAACAGATAAATATAACCGGACAAACATTCCGAATATCTTTTCCGCCGGAGATGTAACCGGTGAACATCTGTTTGTTTACACAGCTGCTTATGCCGGTGCTCTTGCAGTTGAAAATGCTTTTGGTGAAAATCTGAAAGAAAAAGATTATTCGGTCCTTCCATGGGTTGTATTTACAGATCCTCAAATAGCCGGAGTTGGATTTGATGAAGATCAAGCACAGAAAGCCGGAATTAATTTTGATGTTTCAAAAATCGAATTGAAAGATGTACCGCGTTCGCTGGCAGCAAGAAATGTTAAAGGTTTTATTAAACTTATTAGAAACAATGATAATGATAGGTTAATAGGAGCAAGAATACTTGCTTCCGAAGGATCGCAGTTATTGATGGAAATTAGTCTCGCAATTAAGTACGGCATAACTACGGAGGAGTTGAAAAATATGTTCCATCCTTATTTAACGCTTTCCGAAGGTGTAAAACTTGCAGCCATTACTTTTAATAAGGATGTTAACAAGCTTTCATGCTGTGTAGTATAATTAAATGTTAAATCAAAAAATAAAACAAGGAAATTAAAATGAAAAAAAATCAAGTAAAGTATATTATAGCTTCCATGTTGGTTTTTACTATGTTTTTAGGTATGAGCACCAAAGTATTTTCGAAAAACAAAACTGTGCTTGTACATTTTGTTGCCAATATTAAAAAAGACGACGGACCGCCTTGTGTAGCTTTCGATATGGCTTATACAAATTTAATGTTGGGTAATAAAGTAGAAATGCTTTTTGACGCCGATGCGGCTTGGAATTTAAAAATATTTGAAAAAGATAATAAAAATGACTACGATCGATATGTTATCCCTGAAGACTTAAAAAAGTTAATTTACGATGAATTCAAAGACTCTAAAATTAATAAACTTAAGACTTTTGGCAATTTCCTTGCATATATGAAAAAAATGGGTGCTAAAATTTATGTTAATGGAACATGGAATGTATTAACTAGTGTTGAGAAGAAAGTAAAGGGTAAAGAAAAAATGCCGGACTATGTTACGCCTCTTACGTTAAAAGAGATGGCAAAATTTATCAATTCGGCAGATTCTTATATGAGATATTAAAATATTGGTAATGGGTTTTAGGATAGACTAAAATTTTAAAACCCATTAACCATAAATCCGCCGTCTACATATAAACATTGACCGGTAATGTAAGAAGAAACATCCATCGCTAAAAAAGCAGCTGCAGCTGCAACTTCTTCCGGGTTGCCAATTCTTTTCATAGGAGTTCGTGAAAGAACATCTGACAAGTATTCTTTATCATTAAACAAATGTTCAACCAGCGGAGTGTGAATATACCAAGGTGCAACAGCGTTTACGCGAATTCCGTCCTGTGCCCACTCAACTGCCAGATTTCTTGTTAGCTGTATAATAGCTGCTTTGGTCATAGCGTAAATTGATCCGGTTCTAATATGTGTTCCGCCGGCTACGGAAGAAATATTAATTATGCTCGAATGTTTGGATCGTTTTAAGAATGGATAGGAAAGTTTGCATAAATTATAAGTTGAGGAAAGGTTCGTATCCATAATCACTTGAAAATCTTCAACCGTATATTCAGCTGTTTTCTTCCTAATGTTGGTGCCGATATTGTTTACCAGAATATCAAAAGAATTCCAATGTTCTGCAATTTTAGAAAATAATCTGCGTCGATCTTCACTTTTGGATAAATCGGCAGAGAAGCCTAGAGCTTCAAATTGTTTAGCGTTCCATTCTTCCAACTTTGTTTTTATATCATTACCGGATCTTGCCACAATAAAAACAGTTGCACCTAATTCCAGAAATTCTTCGGCAATTGCTAAACCAATTCCTTTTGTTCCACCTGTTACTAGAACTTTTTTATCGTTTAAATTCCATTGCATGATTAACTATGTTTCCAAAATAATTTTAAATAATATAACTACTCCCAATTTACAAATTAAATTGAAAGGATGAATTAAATAATAGGGAGTTGCTTGATTTGATAAATAGAAAGAGTGCAAACCAAATAGGAATGGTCTGCACTCATTGATAAATTAGTTCTCAGTTGAAGGTCTCGGCATTTCTGTATGTACAACATCACCTGGCCTATCAATTGGTAATGTATTTAACTTATTATATAATCTTAAATCAACCCAGCGAAATCCTTCGAGGAAAAGGGAATATCGTTTTTGTTTAAGAAGTTCATCCAATGCATTATTTGCATTTAATGTTACAGAAGGTAAACTTGCAGATTGCCTAATAAAATTAATATCAGGTTCAGCATCGGTATAATTAGTGTTACCTATATTTGCTTCTGCTCTAAGCAAGATAAGTTCCTCGTTCCTCATTAACGGGAAAGGATCAACGCTGCTTGAAGATACGGTTTGACCTAGATTACTGGTTAATCCATCTAAGGTAGTAGGACTTGAACGTACAAATACTTTGGACGTAACTCTAGTATCTCCTGCCTCAGCATCTGCAACAAAAGAAGGATGAGTAAATAATTTAATATTAGTAGCATCTGGAACTTCGTATATAGGATTCAATTGATCCCCAACTCCAGTGCCGTAATCGAGGTAAACGCCTTTCTTAAGAGAAGCACCTTGATCCACAAAAGATTCACTTAGAGCGGTTAAGGCATCAGTATATTTCTTTTGGTAAATGGCTACCCTTGCTTTAAGACCTCTATTAAACTTGAGGAATTCGGCAGGAGTATTAAAATCTGCAAAACCGTTTGATAACTTAAAACTAAAACTACTACCTGCACTTTGAAGATCGGTCTTCGCTTCATCAAGTAAATCGCTAATAAAACTTAAGCCTTTATCACGACCAACAAACGGTCCCGGTTTTTCTCCGGCAACATCAATCTTTATACCATTATCATAAGTCATATTAAGATTCAAAAGCAATTGATGAGCAATCATTGTTTTTGCAAAACCTTTTGCTCCGTTATCGCCATTAGTGATAAGAATATTACAGTTCCTAATCACTCTGTATCTTGCACCCCAGGGGCGTACAACAAGAAATCCTGAAGGGTCCAATTGAGTTCCGTCTTTACCCATAAGTGTTCCGGTGTATCTTGGATCGGAAGGCTCAAAATAATAAGCTTCCCGACCAATAACCGCAACATCTCGTAAGTAAAATTCAAAGTCAATTCTCATACCGGCTTCAATACCGGTTACTAATGATTGAGCAGTTGTCTGCTCTAAACTTGGTCCGTTCGGATCCACAAAATCAAGATCCTGACATCCCATAAATAATAAAATTAGGGATGAGATAAGTAAGAGCAGCTTACTATTGTATTTTTTATGGTTTTTATTCATATCTAAATTCTCCTAATTTAAAATCCTAATGTGATATCAAAATAATAACTTCGTGAAGATGGGAAGGGTGTAACTTCAATAGAATGACCAATAGCTCTATTACCAAAGTTGCTAACCTCAGGGTCATAACTTGAATAATCAGTAATTGTAACCAAATTGTGTCCGGAAACCCCAACCCTAAATTTTGTAAACAGGTTGCCAAATAGGCTTTGAACGGTTTCTTTAGTAAATGTATATCCCAGACTAACTTCTCTTAATTTTACATAAGTTCCACTTTCAATAAATTGATGTGTAGTAGATCCAAAAGCAGCTAAACGTGCTTTGCCTTCTGGAGTATCTAGATCAGGAGTTGTTCCCAAGAGGTCGGAAAGTAAAATAGTTAAATTAATAAGATCACCACCCTGTTTCCAATGAACAAGGAAGTTTAAATCGAACTGATTCCATTTGAAGTTATTCAAGAATGACATTTCAAAATCCGGAGTTTCATCTCCAAGTTGCTTTAAATCGCCATTTTCTAATCCCACTATTTGAGTAGCTGATTTACCTTCTTCAATTCTGAATCTGCCTAAAACATCTGCAAAACCAATTGTGTTAAATGCCGGAACATCGAGCTGAGTTATTTTAGAGCGAGTTGAATAAAAGTTTACTCTGGAATTCCAGATTAGGTCGGGAGTATTAAAGAAATTCCAACCTAAAGAAGCTTCGAAACCGTAAGTATTCATTTTACCGCCATTAATAACTTCTTGATTAAATCCTGATGAAGGCGGAAGGTCTCTAAAGAGAATTAAATCCGATATATCTCGGTTATAATAAGAAAATTCAACTGTTCCCTGATCAAGAATTGTTGCATCAAATCCCATCTCGAATTCAGTTGTTTTTTCCGGCTCAATATTTGGGTTACCCCTCCTAGTAGCAACAATTAGTCCTCCGTTGCCGCTAATATTTGCCGGGACAAACGTACTATATTTAGCACCGGGAATAGGTGAGTTACCAGTTCTTCCAAAAGCGGCTCTTAGCTTAAACTCGGGGAAAAAATCTTTTAAACCGGACCAAAAATTATATTGTGATAATTTTACAGCAGCAGCAGCTTTTGGGAATAAGAAATATTTATCTACATCGCCATTTGAACTACTTTTATCACCGCGAACTCCACCTGTTAGGAAATATGTATCAAACAAGTTTATTTCTTCTTGAAAAAAGAAGCCTCTATCTCTCTGAATTACTCTATTTTGAGCAACAGTTACGCTCGCTCCTTGATCAATATTTTCTTGACCCACAATTAAATCTTCAGCTACAGTTGATGTGGAATTTAGATTTTTATTTTCAATTTGAAATCCGGCTGCCGTTCTTAAATTTACATCAGACGATAGAAAATAGTTATGGATTAAATTGAAATAAAGATTATTGTTTTCAGAAGTTGTGTTGCCTAATATTGAAGTACCGGGTTGACTGCTATTTTTTTCAAATTGTAAATTTCTTGGAAAAACAGATTTATTAACTTGAGAATAAACGTCAACACCACCGGTTACGAGAAAATCAAGTAATTGGTCTGAAGTTTTTATGAGATTCAAGTTAACAGAACCGGAAACTATAGTTCTGTTTACTAACTCGTTATTTGTCATTAAATCACGTGTTTGTATAGCATTCGATGCGCTAAACGGATTATCAGGGTAAATTCCGTTAGTAGGTAACAAATTAAAAAAGCTTGGAGTTGAAACCAGAGAAATACCAAATGAGGTGCCGCTATTATCGTTATTTGTTAACCCTCTATCAGAAGTAGATCGGATGTAGTTAGCATAAACTTTAACATCAATGGCTTTAGAAAAATTATGTGTTAAATTTAACCTTAAAGATTGTTTTTCATAACCCGTATTTTTTATAATTCCTTGATCATTTCTGTGGTAAGCAGAAAAATAATATGACGAAGTTTGGTTGCCTCCGCCGAGTCCAATAGAAGACTGATTGACAAATCCTTTTTCTCCGTAAAGTTCATCTTCATGATCGTAAGTTTTACCTTTCTTAAATTCATCAAGACCTCGTTGACCAAAAGATGCTAAGGCTGTAGCGGCAGTAAACTTTCTACTTCCTAATTTTTTAATTAGTTCATTATAACCGAATTCCTGATGAAAATTAAATGTCGGTTTTCCGGCTTTCCCTTGCTTTGTTGTAATTATAACAACACCATTTGATGCTTTTGCACCATAAATTGCAGCGGCACTTGAACCTTTTAAAACATTTATTGATTTAATATCATCCGGAACAAGATCAGAAATTCTATTAACCGGGTTGTCTTGAAAGTTAGAATTCCCGCCGCCGGTAGCAAGAGTAACAGCATTTACACCGGATTGCGTTGCCGTATTATCCAGAATTACACCGTCTAAGATATAAAGAGGTTGGTTTTCAGCATTGATGGTTGTTACTCCCCTTAAGTTAACAGACATTCCGCCACCAGGAGCACCCGAATTTTGATTGACACTAACACCGGCAAATTTTCCTGCAAGTTGTTGGTCTAAGGTTTGTGTAGGAACTTCAGTAAGTTCTTTCCCTGAAATTACAGCCACTGCATTTGCTGCATTTGCTTTTTTAACCGAAGATGCAAGACCCGAGACTACGACTTCAGAAGTTTTAAGAATATCAGATTCCATACCGATTGAAAGGTTATATCTGCTCTCCTCAACATATTTTGTAAAAGTTTTGTAGCCGATATAGCTAACAACGATAGTTGCTGATTTAGTATTAGGTAAAATCAGATGAAACTTACCCTCGCCATCTGTTACAGTACCTAAATTTGTACCTTTGATAACAACATTTGCCCCGACGAGATTGTCGTTAGTCTGTTTGTCGTAAACTCTACCGACCATTTCTAATTGTTGTGCAAATGCAACGGACATGCTAAATAATAGAAATAGCATAATTGTTTGAACATGTCTCATAGGCTTTTCCCTCCTTATGTTAAAGTGATTGTTGTTTGTGAAAAAAATATTTTAAAAATCATAAAAATTACCTTTGGTTTGTTAAACAAGCCGGCAAAAAATTATAAAATTATGTTAAGTTAAATTTAAGCGGCTTGTTATTGAATAATAATAAGCCAGAGAATTGAAAAAATTATCATTAGGGAGAAGTCGCTGAAAGAAATCTCACGTATAAGTTTGGTGAATGAAATAGCAGATAATATTATTGCGTTAAATTCCATAACGATAATTACAAATATATTTTTATAAAGTCAAGATATCGTATTAAAAAAATTAAATAAAAATGGTAAATATTAAATATTAAATATTAAATATGACTCAACAAATTGTAAAAAATACTTTCCTCTCAAAACTGTATATGTAAAATCTTCTACTTTCAAGAATATACTTAATTC
>CBEVZC010000023.1:0-32839 GCA_965554225.1 uncultured bacterium
TATTATATAAATATTAAAATAATACCAATTTTGTATAAGAGTTTCTATTTTTAAGGTATTATAATATCGTGTGTACGTTTTGAGCGGGGGAATTGACTTTTTACCTTTCCTTGTAATACAACCGCAGTTCCCAAAACATAATCTTTATATTTAATGACTTTCTGTCCGTCAGATTCGTCATTTCTTACAAACACACTGCCGGAAAAATAATTTCTTAAATCATTTCCGTTGTCAATTTCTATAACATTACTGCTAATATTCGAAGATAAAATTTGTGCACCATGTGAATGTAAACGAAGTAAATTTTTTCTGTCAATATTCCCCAAAGGAATTCCGGTTCTTATCAGCAAATCTATTAAGGGATAATCCCACTCTTTATTAACAATAAAAATATTATTGTTCTTAATTAAGTATTTGAAATCCTTGAAAACTTCTAAAGGAATACCAAAATAGTAGTGTAGTTCCTCAATATATTTGCGAATTTTGTTGTTTGTAAAACTTATAAGTTTTAGTCCACGGTTTGGAAATTTGAATTTTTGGAGAGATTCTGTTCTGCCAATTTTCCTTAATTTGGCAACAAAAAATCCTTCTGAATTTATTTCCCAAGGTATTATTCTTCTTGTTTTCGACAAATTAGGGTTTAGTTTAGAAGTTTTATATTTGGTAAATCCTTCTACTGATTTTACCGGTAAATTTATTTCTACTAATTCAACAGGATATTTTTCTAAAACCTTATTTATGACCAGTTCGTTTTCTTCGAGCGTAAGAGTGCATGTTGAATAAACAATTTCTCCCCCGACTTTTAGTGTTTTTATTGCACTTATTAATAATTTTAATTGCAAAGAAGAAATTTTTTCAACTTGGTTTTTGTTCCACCAGTTACTTACCTCGCCTTTTTTTTGTAGAATTCCAAGTGCACTACAAGGAACGTCAACTAAAGTTTTATCGAAAAAGCCATCTAAATATTTGCTGATTAATTCGCCCTTTAGTTTTGATATTCCAATATTTACGGAAGTCATTTTGTCAACATTGTGCGCGAGAGCCTTAAGTCGGGAAATATTAGGTTCGTTTGCAATCAGAGTTCCTCTGTTATTCATTAACTCTGCCAATTGTGTTGTTTTAGAACCCGGAGCAGCGCAGCAATCCAAAACTTTGTCCAAAGGTTGAGGATTAAGTATCAGCGGGGGAATCATTGAAGATAAACTTTGTATATAATATTTGCCGATTGTAAACTCAATTGTTTTGCCGGCATTTTCAATTCCATTTACAATTTTATAGGAACCGGGAATATTGTCTATAGGCTCAAGCTGTATATTGTAGCATGAAAGTTCATCAATTAATTTTTGCGGATGAATGTCTAAATCGGTAAATCTAAGATAAGGAATATAGTCATTGCTAATATACTCTTTATATTTAGCTAGATAATCTTCTCCAAAATTATCTAGTATATAATCAACTATTTTCTGGCTCAATTCAATCAAATTTTTCTTTAGTATAGATGAAGATTCAGAGAATTAAAAATAGAATTGGATATTTCATTAAACGCTTTCGGCAATGGGGTGATGTTTTTGTAATTACTTTCCATTGACGTTAGTATTTTTTTAAGCTCTTGTTCATAATCCTTAACAATTTTTTTAATTTCAGTTTCATCAATAGGAATATCAATTGTGGAGGGAAACTCCCGGTTTGCGTAAAGTATATACTTCAGTTTGTATTTATTTTCAGTTCTGAAATAAACTTTAGAATCCAGGTCGGTTATTTCAAAAGAACCAAAAAATTCTGACCCTGATACTAAAGTTTTCCCGGGCAAAGAAATCTTCTGGGTTGGAATTTTAGAGATAAAATCTTTGGGAAAAGATTTTGAACTTCTCTTAATTTCCTCAATCCACTTGGTCTTAAATTCTTTTTCATTCATAAATATTTTTGACACAAATATTTACTAAAACAAATACATACTATTTTTTATAAATGATTAAATTCAATCCATCATTTTTTATTTGTTTGAATAGTCTTAAAATTTTTATCAACACTTGTCGGATGCTCAACCCAATCGGCAACAAATATATTGGTGTCTCTGCTCTTTTTACGGTCTGTTCTTCTATTAGATGCAAATGCCAATTTTTTCCCGTCGAAAGAAAACATCGGGAAAGCGTCAAATGTTCCGCTGTGGGTTATTTGCTCCAATCCCGTTCCATCTACATTAACCATAAACAAATCGAATAGTCTTCCGCCCTGTTTTAGTGAATGATTATTAGATGCAAAAATAATTCTTTTACCGTCGGGGAAGAAGAAGGGCGCCCAATTTGCTCCCGGTAAATCTGTTACCTGATGCGCATTCTTGCCGTCTGCATCGGCAACAAAAAGATTTAATTCCTTAGGCTCAATTAAGTCCTGAGCTAATAATTCTTTATATTCGGCAGCGGCCTCGCCTTTGGGCCTGCTTGCACGCCAGACAATTTTTTTTGAATCGTAAGAAAAGAAAGCGCCTCCGTCATATCCTAAATCGGAGGTAAGCTGAAGATATTTACCGGTTTTAATTTCGTATCTCCATAGTTCCAGGTCGCCGGAACGGGTTGATGTAAATACGACATATTTTCCGTCCGGAGAAACTGTGGCTTCGGCATCATATCCTGCTCCGCCGATAAGCAATTTCAAAGCCGAACCGTCTTTATTTGCTTCATAAATGTCATAAGTATCATAAATTTTCCAGACATATTTTCCATTTACGAACATAGGAGCTTCGGGACAATCGGGAGAAGCTGCGTGTGTAGAAGCATAAATAATATGCTTGCCGTCTTTAAGAAAATATGAGCATGTTGTTCTGCCTTTCCCCGTGGATACTAATTGATAGCGTTTTCCGTTAGTTAAATTAGAACCGTCGGCATTCATTATAAAAATTTGATCGCATCCCTGAGGATTGATTTTATTCCAATCACTTTGAAATATTAATTGTTTATTATCAAAACTCCAATAAGCCTCTGCATTATTTCCGCCAAAGGTCAGCTGTTTAATATTTCTTAAATGAACTTCTCCGGTGAAACGCAATGAATCTTGTGAAGGATTATAATTTGAGTTATTTGTGCTATTACAAGAACTTAATAAAACTGCCAATAATAAAGAGAAAATAATTATTATATTTTTACCCATGCTTGTTACCTTTCTTTTTTGGAGGGAGATTTTTTTTTGCTCTAATCAATAGATAGATACCTGCTAAAACCAAAGGAATACTTAGGAGTTGACCCATGTCCAAAGCTAAACTCCTTTCAAATGGCTCCTGTACTTCTTTAAAAAATTCTACAAAAAATCTAAAACCGAAAACAAGAATTAAAAACAGACCGAATAAATAACCGTCAACCAATTTACCTTTATTCTTTTTGTATATGTGATAAAGGATAAAAAAACTTATTAAATAAGCTAAGGCTTCATAAATTTGCGTAGGGTGACGGGGAACGAGTGGATTAGCAACATGAGCTCTAACAAAAATAAATGCCCAAGGAACATCGGTCGGTTTCCCGATAATTTCCGAGTTAAACAAATTACCGGTTCTTATAAAAGCACCTCCAAGCGCAACGGTAATTACTACTCGGTCCATCGTCCAAAGAAACGATTGATCTTTTTTCTTTTTTGAATATAAATAGATAGCTGTTAAAATTCCTATTGCCGCACCGTGGCTTGCTAATCCGCCTTTCCATATTTTTAAGATTTCGATTGGATGAGAGAGATAGTATTCGGGATTATAGAAAAGGCAGTGTCCTAATCTTGCTCCGATAATGGTCCCCAGAATCATATACCAAACTAAATCATTTAGGTCATCTAGATTCTTGTGTTCTTGTTTAAATATTTTTGTCATTATCTCGAACCCAACAACAAAAGCCGTCGCAAACAAAAGTCCGTACCATCTAATATGAATTGGCCCTAAAGAAAGTATTTCGGGGTTAACATCCCATCGGATCACAATTTCTTTCCTTAATTTTTTTGATTTGATGTATTTATTGAGGGGTAAATTTAATTAATTAAGTTCTTATAAGCTAATTATTGAAAAAAAGAGATTGCCGGAATTTTAATAAAGAACGCTACTGTTATTTCTTTAATAATTGTTCCAAACATTCAATTTTAAAATTAAACATTGGGACTTTCTTCATATAATTTATGTAATCGTCACTAAATTTTTTTATAGCTTCGGGTTCTTCGAATAGTTTAATCATTAAAATCATAAATAGCATTTCAAGTGGAGCAATAAAAATAATAAACGAAAGTGAACCGACGATAAGAGCAACAGCTAACGGAAAAAACAATAAACCTAAATGCATAGGATGCCTCATACATGCATAAATACCTTCTGTAACTAATTTATTCGTTTCCATGTGCGGTACATTTCCTTGACGTCCTAGGCGTGCTAACAATTTTCCCGTATTCCTACTTGCTCTAAATACCAAACTGATAAGGAGTAACCCTAAAATTAAAGTGATTATGTGAAAGACATGGCTGAATAAAAATGATTTAAACAAACGTAGATCTATTACAAAGCCTAAAACCGCTCCGCCAATCAGCATGGTGATCCAAACAATAATTCTTAAAATCATTGATATGTCAGTTTGTTCTGATTATAACTATTCTTCTATTTCTCATTCTGCCGTATGCAGTGGAATTACTGGAGATAGGAATGGAATCGCCCAAGCCAACAGCTTTAAATCTATATGATGATAAACCTTTCGAGACAAAATAATTCAGAATTGCTCTTGCTCTTCTTGAAGAGATATCCCTAATTTGATTAGGATCCCCTTGGTTATCCATGTGTCCCTCGATTCTCCATTTAGAAGTCGGATATTTTTTTAGAGTTCTTATAATTCTTTTTAATTCCGAATAAGCCTCAGGTCGTATTGTTGCGGTTCTACCGACAAACGTTGTTTCTCCATGAAGCAAAAATTGTCTTGGAGCATTTTTAAGAGGATTAGGTTTAGGGGTATTTGTTTTTTTTATTTTCTTTTTTGGTTTTGGCTTCGGCTTTTTAACTTTCACAACAGGAACCGAATCCGGGCAGCCGTCTTTATCTTGATAACCATTAAATGTTTCCGGTTTATCCGGGCATTTATCGTTTTTATCAAGGATTCCATCCTTATCATTATCCAAATCCGGGCAACCGTCTTTATCTTCAAAACCGTCAAAGTCTTCAGCTTTATCCGGGCAGTTATCAATTTTATCCGGGATGCCGTCACCGTCGTTATCTAAATCAGGACAGCCGTCATCGTCTTGGAATCCGTCAAAGTCTTCAGCTTTGTTCGGGCATTTGTCGCGTATATCAGGAATCCCGTCGCCGTCGTTATCCAAATCGGGACAGCCGTCATCATCTTGGAAGCCGTCAAAGTCTTCCGGTTTATCCGGGCATTTATCAACGTCGTCATAAATTCCATCACCATCAGAATCTTTAACTGTGAATAAAGAAAATGAAATACCTAAGAACCCTGAAGTATAAAAATCTTTGTTCGAACCCATTACAGTTAAATAATCTAAATTATCTGTATTTACTAGGTGAAATGAAAGTCCGCCTTTTAAGCTAATTGTTTGGCTAAGTAAAATTCTAAGTCCAATTTCAGAGTCGAACGAAATAGAAGAGTTATTATCTTCTAAAATAACCAACTCATTTTTTGTATTGCGCTTTCCATCAAATACTTTCGGGTAAAATTGTACATAGGATACACCGCCTAAAATGTAAGGGAAGTAATGATTTTCTATTGCATAATTATAAGAGAATCCCAATCCAATTGAAAAAATATCCGTTTTATATTCTGCGGGAGCTAGAACTAAATTTACTTTCCCGCTAATCTTTTGCATTCCACCATAAAGTCCTATTCCCCAAATGTTTCTACCTGAGGTAGGAAAAATATATTCAATTCCGCCTCTAGCATTTAGCCCATAGTTAGATTCTAAATAATCAGTTTGACCAACAGATAATCCGCCGCCTAAAGTAATTACCATAGTTTTGTTAAAGGATCTTTGTCTATTTTCAGATCTTTGAGCCAGCAATAGAGATGTGAAAATAACTACAAATATAAATGTGGACTGAATAAACTTCATTGGTTTCCTTAACCTAATAATTTATTCTGCAAATTATTAAAAATTATAAAAGAATGTAAGTTTCAAACTATGAAACTTTACATTATTAGTCAATAAAGGAAATGAATAAAGAAAAAAAATTTATTTCTTTAAATAAACGGGTAAAAAATTTTTTCTTTAAACCAATTTAGGTCTATTAAAGTATTTATTAAATCTCACTTACTAATAAGTTTTCCTTTTAGTGAAGTGGATAGTCTTTTATTTAACGCTTGACGTGAAACCCCAAGCATTTTAGCAGCGATACTTTGGTTATTACCCGACCTTTTCAAGGCTTCCTTTATTAACGCTATATTTACTTCTTTCAAAGTTGGTAATTGATATGAGAATGTAACTAAATCTTTTTGATTTTCCGGAGACTTTTTCCCTTTTTGTTTTTTATTGCCATTATCCAGACTGTCATAAAATGATTGCAATGAAAGTATACCGGATTTATGAATACTGACGGCATTAAAAATTATAGCTTGTAATTCTCTTATATTTCCCGGAAAATGATATGTTGAAAGCAACTTAATTAATTCGGGCGGATAAGAGGGTGTTTTTTTATTAAAAATTTTTGCCGACAGTTCAAGAAAATGATCGACTAATAACGGTAAATCATCAAGTCTTTCCCTTAGCGGTACCGGGTTAATATGATGTACATTTAATCGATAGAATAAATCTTTTCTAAACTGCCCGTTTTCCATCAAAGTAAATAGATCTTTATTCGTAGCCGTTATTATAAGCGCATCGGAAAACTTCGGCTCGTCAACTCCAAGCGGATAGTATTCTTTTTCCTGTAGTAATCGTAAAAGTTTTACTTGCGAAGTTCCGCTTAAATCACCTATTTCATCTAAAAACATTGTACCGGCTTTTGCTTTTTCAATTAAACCGATTCTATCCTGGTTGGCATTTGTGAAAGCTCCTTTTTTATGCCCGAACAATGTATCGGAAAACATTTGATCATCTAATCCGGAAATATTAGTAGAAATAAACTTCCCTTTCCTTCCACTTAGGTTATGCATTGCTTTAGCGATCAACTCCTTGCCAACCCCCGTTTCTCCAGTTATTAAAATAGGTTCTGTAGTTTGAGCTATAGCTTCCATATAACTAAAAAGCGATAGCATTTTTTCATTATTTGTTATTATATGTTTGAATGCCTCAGGATAGTTTAAGTTTTTAGAAATTATTTGGGTTTTTAGTTTTTCGTTCTCATTCCTCAAAGCTCTTATTTCTATGGCCCTTTTTACACTGCTTATTAATCTGCTTTCCTCGACCGGTTTTACTAAATAATCAAAAGCTCCCAGCTTCATACATTTAACGGCCATCTCTATTTCGTGATCTCCTGTAATAATTATTACCGGTATTTGAGGATAATTTTGATTTACAAATTTTAGTATTTCAACTCCGCCGATAAACGGCATTGAAAGATCAAGCATCAGCAGAGTGATTTGGTGCTCAGCTAGTAATGATTCGGCATTTCTACTATCGGAAGTAGTAATAATATTGTTAATTCCAACATCGCTTAATGTTAACTCAAAGGACTGAAGCAGATATTCTTCATCATCTATTATTAGAATCGGTTTATTTGGAAACTGTAATTGATCTTTCATTATCTTTCCTTAATTGCTTTCAATTTCTTCTGTTATGGGTAGCTTTATAATTGCTTTTGTTCCTTTGTTTAACTCCGATTCAAAAAGTAGTTGACCATTGTGATTTAAGATTATTCTTGAAGAAACAGCTAATCCTAAGCCCGTACCGCCTTTTTCTCTTTTGGTTGTGAAAAATGGGTCTTTGATTTTATTAAGTATTGTAGCAGGAATTCCCACTCCTTCATCGGCAATTAAAATTTGTACCTTGTTTTCATTTTTTAAGAATTTACTAATAACATAAATACTTTGATTATTATCGGTTAATGCCTGACAGCTATTTTCGATTAAATTTATTATTACTTGCTCTAATCGTTGTGAATTTGCTTTAATTAAAGGAATTCTCTTATCTAATTTGATGGAAAAACGTTTTGTGGTTTTTTCAATTAGATTTTTTGTAAGGTTGATTGCTGAATTTATTACCTGATTAATATTTATTACCTGAAATTTATTCCAAGGTTCGTTTCTTGCAAAACCTTTTAATTCTTTTACTATATCCTTAATTCGTCTGGAACCGTCGGAAATTCCTTCTAAAATTTTTGGCATTGATTCTTTGATCTTAGAGTAAGTTAAATGGTTCCCAACGTTAAAATCACCGTTTGATTTGTAATAATCTTCAAGAATGGGTAAAATGTTAAACCAAGTTTTTGATACTAATTTTGAGTTAAGAAGTACATAATTGTTTGGGTTGTTGATTTCGTGTGCCACGCCGGAAACCAAAGTTCCCAAAGCTACCATTTTATCGGCTTGAACTAGCTGATCTAATTTAAGTTTTGCCTCTTTTTCCGCTTTTATTCTTTCTGTTATATCTAAAATAATTCCATGAAAATGTGTAATGGCCCCGGCTTCTCCGTGTCTAACCGATAAATAATTATCTACCCAGCGTACTTTACCCGATTTATTTAAAATTCTAAAAGTCAGCTTAAATTTTTCTTCACCTATTAATGCTCTATGATAAAGTTCGTTAATGGTTTTTTCTAAATCCTTTGGATGAATAATATTTTGAAATGAAATGTCACCTGAATAAAAATCGTCGGGTATATATCCCAGCTGCCTAATGTTTTCCGTTACAAATTCAACAGGCATTCCGTTGTGAGCAGCCCATAAAAAGCCTATGGCCGGACTTTCGTTAAAGATATATGCTAATTCTTCATATTTTATATATGTTTTGTTAAGCTCGTTTTCAATTCTTTTTTTGCCCGAAATATCTTTTTTAATAATTATAAAAAGATTAGTTCCGTTTTTATTATCAGCTATTGGAAGTATGGTTTGTTCTAAGAACAGCAATTTACCGTTCTTGCTTTTTTCAACTACATCACCGTTCCAAATCCTTCCAGTTTGAATTGCTTCCAAGGACGTAAATGAAAAATTTCTTTTGTTATTTTCGGAACTTAGAAAATCGCTTTTCTTATTATAAACTTCTTTATTGGAATAACCTGTTAATTTTGTAAAAGCAGAATTAACCCATAAAAATTTCCCTTCCGCATCAATAAGTTCGAGACTAATATCCGCCGCTTCCAATAAATCAGGGAGCCAATTTACAAGTCCGTCTAAAATTATATTATTTTGCGAATATAAGCCTGGATTTGGCTGAAAATTGAACTGTTCATTTGGTATGTTATTATGCTTTATCATCCTTGATTTGAGCACTCGCAGTTATAAATTTGCAATAATCAACTATTCTTCCATGAGTTGATTGCCGAAACTATTTCTCTTAAATATTTTACAAAACCATCCTAATTTTATTTGAAAGAATGTCGACTTGCTCTATTTCTTATCTTTATTTGTATTATTATTTTTTTTATTTAACTTAATATCGAAAATAGATCACAATATTTTAATTTATATTCTATTATTTCGAGTATTTAAATTAATCGAAGTTTTTTCACTTTATTATCGGAGCGGAAGTACAAAATGTTTTAGTAAAAGTTTATTAATTTTATTTTATTAAACTTAAAAAGTATGTTTAGGGATGGGTAATAATTAATTTTTTATTTTGAACGATAAATAGATAAAACGGACTTGTTTATGTAAAGATTTCTAAATAAGTATAAAGTGATAAATACATTTTGAAAATAAATTAAAGATTAAAATGAAAAACAGACCACCGTATGGTTATGTGCCGGAAAGCAAAGAATATCCTAAATGGAAATTAATATTACGTAGGAAGCGAACTATTCTTACAGTTTTTGCCGTATTTTTAATTCTGGCTGCCGGTTTTACATTTCTGCAAGAAACTTGGTATAGAACAAGCGCTACAATCAATTTTAATCCCACTGAAATTCAAAAATATTTAGTTAACAATCAAACAACCGAAGCTAAAGGGTTTGCCGGGTTAAACGCAGAGAGTTTAATTGGCGAAGTAGCGCGAGATTTAATAAATAATAAAAACTTTGGTAAAAGGATAAGCAGTAAAACTTTACCGATAGTAGTAAAAGCACGGAAAAGTAGTGGAAATCTTAATAATCAGATAAATTTTATTAAAAACAGATTAAAAGATTGGGTGCAATTCGAAACCGATAAGGTAAATGGACTAGTACAAATTACATGTATGAATCATAACGCAAACCAAGCTGCCGGCTTAGCAAATTTATTTGCTGATCTATATTATCGAAAAAGTGTACTCGATAATATGTCCGGTTTAACATCTGCTATTAAATATCTCAAGGAACAAAAGGAAAAAAAGCAGACAGAATTGCAGAAAAGTAAATTAGCATATCAGAAGTTTACCGAGTCGGCAGAATCAATTGAGCTGAATTCCAGCGAGAAAATATTAGTTAATAAAATTTCAGAATTGGAGTCGGAGTTAGAATTAACAGATATGCAGCTTAAGATTAAAGGAATGATATTAAGTTCATATACAAAAGAGCTTGATAAAATTCTTCCCAATAGAGCTCCTGGGCTTGTAGATATTACAGATGAGCAAGCTGTTAAATTGCAAGATAAAATAGAAAAAACAGAAGCGAAAAATGCCGTCCTTTCTGTTATGAAAATTTATAAAGATTTTAACCCGACATTATCTTGGGAAGATTTTAAAGTTGCTAATTTAGATACGCTTAAAAATCAACTCCGTAGCATAGTAAGAAACTATACTAAAGCTGTTATTAAAACCGATAAAAACGTTAATGCCGAGTTGGTTGTTGATTTAGTCGGCAAAATCCAAGATATGAAATTAAAAACGGCAGAATATGATTTAGTTGAATCAATTATATACGATGCTCTTACGGAACTCGAACAAAAGTATAATGGAATAAGCTTTGAAAAAAGCAGAATTGCCAGGTTAACAAGGAACTTATACTTTAATCAGAAATTATATGATAAGATCGAAAATGAATATCAGCTTTTAAGTAATCAAGAATTAAACTCAACACCTACAATTGAGTATGTCGACTATGCTCAAGTACCCGAAAGCCCGTTTAAACCGAATTTATTATTAAACCTACTTTTCGGTGGAATATTAGGCTTAATTATTGGGACTATTATAGCATATAGAATGAGCATTTTTGGAACTAACGTAGTTTCATCTGAAGATTTAGAGTTCCTGGGATTAAAAATAATTTCAACAATTTCTCATATTGGTAAGAATAAACCATTTTTAATAGAAACGCCTGCACGTAATAAAAGGGATAATTATAACGAATCTTCGGATCAAGAAGTTTTGGATTCCTTCCAAAGGATTTCTGCTTTTCTGAAATATGGATCACTTGAACAAACAATTAAATCGGTTTTAATTGTTAGTACCGGATTGGAAGAAGGAAAAAGTTTGGTAGCATCAAATTTAGCTATTTCACTAGCCCACGAGGGACATAGTGTTTTATTGGTGGACACTAATTTAAAACGACCGAGATTGCATAAGTTTTTTAGAGTTAACTCTAAACCTTCATTTGCACATTATTTGTTCCGGAAAGAAGGACTGGATCGAGTAATAAAGAAAACACATGTTGAAGGATTAAGTATAATTACATCAATTGAATTTCCTCAAGATCCTGCTGTTGTAATAACTTCCGAAAGAATGAAAAAGTTTGTCTCCTTGGTAAATGAAAAGTATGATTATGTTATTTACGATGGAATGGCATTGTTTCAGTGCGAGGAGGAAATATTGCTGGCAGAATTATTAGATCAAATTATTGTTGTTGTTAGAGCAAATAAAACCGGCTTTAGTGATCTGAAGAAGGGTAGCGCTATTTTTTCAAAATTCAATATTGCACCGGACGGCTATATATTAAATGATATTAATAATCCCGATGCATCGAGTGATAAGAACGAGCGCGACAAGTTTTCAAGTTTGCCGAGCAGGAGAGATCATTATAAAAGATTTCAAAAAACATCAAAACATAAAAATGTTAGTCCGGATTCGGAAGAAAGAAAAACATAGAGAAACCAAGATTTTATTTCAGCATTTTTTAGATTAAAATATTATTTAAATTATTATGATAAGAATTTAAATTATATGACTTATTTATTAGTGTTTGTGGCCAGTTTTATTACTACTATTTTCCTTACTCCTTATTTTATTTCTATTTTGAAAAAAGCAAGCATTGTTGATGTTCCCGGTGGTAGAAAGCTGCATTCTGAAACTATTCCACGTATGGGCGGTTTGGTTATCTTTCTTGTAGTTTTAACTATCCTGAACGCATTTGTGCAAGATTTTGATGCAATTAAATTACTTCTTGTTTCTTCTACAATTTTAATTTTAGTAGGAATAATTGATGATGTAATCGGTCTGGATAGTTTTATAAAATTCATTTTTCAAAATATTGCTGCAGTTGTATTAATTATTTATCTTGAAAATAAATTTTCTGCAGTTGAGCTTTTAGGAATTACACTTGTAGAACCTCTCAACTATTTGGTCCTACTGTTGTTCATTGTCGGAACTATCAATTCAATAAATTTGTTAGACGGTCTTGATGGGTTGGCAAGTGGTTTCGCATTACTAATATTTTCAATTATTTTAGCCTTAGCAATTCACAAACACGATACATTCATCATTTTAATTACGGCAAGTTTAATAGGAAGTTTAGTCGGGTTTTTAAGGTTTAATGCATTTCCGGCAAGTATTTTTTTAGGAGATACCGGTGCCTATATCCTTGGATTTTTCTTCGTGCTTACAACATCACTTACGTCCATTAATTATAACGATAAAGTCCTTGATTTGACTTTCCCTATTATTTTGTTAGGATTACCTTTAATTGATACCGTTAAAGTTTTTGTAGTTAGAATTATAAATAAACACAATCCTTTTGAAGCGGATACAAGTCATCAGCATTATATTCTCTATAAAAATAATATTAAACATGAAGTAACCGTATTTTTAATAGAAATATTTACTTTAATATTTATTTTGCTTGCTATATTTTATTTACAAGGTCTAAAAATCCCATCAATTATTCTTTTTGTGCTTTTTACTGTTTTGCTGCTGATGATTGAGCCATTCTTGAAAACTATCAATGTATCCGCTAAGGTAATTGGAATATTAAATCACCTTAAAGAAATGAGAATTAAGCATTTAAAAGGAACGCTTAAATTATTGATTTTTCTTTCTTCAGTACTTATTGCTGTAATAAGTATTTTATCGTTTTCTTTTAAGTCTTCTTTAAACACCCAAGAACTTATTTTTCTTTCAATTACCATGGGATTGTTATTATTCCTTGCCTTTTTACAATTTCAGAAAACAAAACAGATAGCACACTTATACATTTTCCTAAATTTTGTCATCTTCTTTATCGTGTCAAAATTAAGTTTACCGTCTCTGCTTGTTACTTCTATGAAGTTTTCCGAAGTTATATCTATACATGATATTAGCTTTTACTTTCTCGTGATCTTAATAGTTATTTCTTTGTTGTATAGATGGAACTACTTTAGAGGAAAGAAAATTCTTTTTACGGGTATAGATTTAACTATGATTGTTTTTATTCTTTTGACTTTCATAGTTAATAAAATCTTACAATTTGATTTTAACTATTATTTAAGCATAAGTTTATTGGAGGCATTTATCTTTTATATTTGGTTTAAGGTTGTAAGTGATTTGAACCAAAAGTATGAACTTTACTTAGCACTATATTCTTTTGTTTTGCCAATTGCACTTCTTTTAACTCTTCTTGTTTTAAGATTGACCTAATAAGTTATGGGGAAAGTATTCTAATAAAATAATTTCATTTCCGGCGGGAATTACTATTACAAATTATAAGGATTGATGTAACAGTTTTATACATAAATTAGAGTTAGCTAACTGTTATTTGTGAGCGTGATCATGTAAATTAAAGCGGATATAGAATTTTGGGGGTTAACTTTTAGAAAATGATAAGAATGTTTTAGACAAATAATTTAATTAGCAGAATACTTAAAGCCGCAAAATATCCTATTCCCATGTAGAATTTGATTGAACTTTCTACTTTTACTCTTTCAATAGGGCTAATATTTTGTAATTCTGAAGATTTTCCTTTGATAGCTTCAAGAATATAAGATTGAGCGCTGAACATTTTGAAATCCTTTTCAATTGAATAAATTTTTCCTTGAGAGTATTATCGGCACATGTTAAAAAAAGTTTAATTTTTTTTAATCCGATCACAGAAAAATTATTATAGAAAAGATATAATCCTAAATACTGCAATTTGGAGTTGGCAAATTATTCGGGTTTATAGATTGCCCAATCCATTGCGGGTACAACAATTACAACACTGTTTCTATCGGTAGGGATTTTTCTCCCGGTATTGATATTTTCTAAATAATTAACATCTAAAAATTCCGGCAGAACAAGCTCTATTCTTTTTGGTACATTGCTTTTGTTCAACAATACGATTAATCTTTCGTTCATATCACTGCGCATATAAACATAAGTTGTGCTATCAGCTCGTAACGTATAGAAGTCCCCGTAACGCAGAGCCGGATGATTTTTCCTCAAATTTATTATTTTACTTACATTCCTTAATGTTTCTTTTTCATATTTAGATAATTTGTTTCCAAATCTCATCATTCTTCTGTTGTCCGGATCCGATGCACCGGTCATACCGAACTCGCTTCCATAATAAATAACCGGCAATCCGGGTATTGTATTCATATAAGCCATATAAAGAACAAGCTTTTTATAACTTTCAGGATGATCAACTTTAGGCGGATTATTCCAGCCTTCTTCTACCGCACTCCATTGACTAACATCAAGGTCGCCGTCTGCGAATGCCATAAATCTGTTTTTGTCCTGGCTGTCCATAATATTACCCATTAAATTATTGTAACCATATACAGAAAACGATTTATGCATTTCTTTGTCCAAACCGTTAAAAGAAATTTTTGGTTTTATAAATGTCGGTAGAGCAACATCGTATAGGTTAAAATTGAACTGTGCATTTAACTGTCCGTTATTAACATAAGAGCTTATTAAATTGTAGCTTCCGAATGTTTCTCCAATTTGATAAATTTTAACATCCTTGTTAAACTCCATTTCTTTGTTCAATTTTCGCGTTAATTCCCGCCAAAATTTATTCGGGACATGTTTTACAGCATCATGTCTAAACCCATCTGCTCCGGTTTGTTTTAACCACCATATTGCGTTATCCGTCATTGTATCTTGAGCAATTTTTGAATCGATAAAATCAAAAGTAGGAAGATAAGGTTCAAACCACGTAGTTAATCTGTATTCATCCCAGAATCTTAGATTTAATCTTCCATCCGGCAGTTTTAAATGACCAAACCAATCGCGATGATTTTTGAAAAACGGATGTTCTTTGTGAACATGGTGAGAAACAAAATCCAGCAGTACTTTTATATTATGCGAATGAGCTTTTTTAATAACTTCTTTTAATTTTTGAAAAGTACCGAACTCTTCTTCCACTCTTGTCGCGCTAATTGGCCAATAGCCATGATAGCCGCTAAACCAGCGGTGCGGCTTTGGATATTCTCTAAAAGCTTCGTTAGGGTTGTCGTTTACGGGTGAAATCCAAAGTGTATTGACGCCAAGCGAATCAAAATAACCGGCATCTATTTGGTTAATAATCCCTTGAAAATCTCCTCCCATATAGTTAGCCTTGATTGATAAAGAGTCGTGAATTATCGGGTGATCAATCGATTTGTCGCCGTCATCAAATCTATCTACCATAAGCATGTAAATAATACCGTCATGCCAGGTAAAATGATTATTGTCTGCCGGTATTCCGTTAAACAGAATGGTAGTTTGTATGTTGGAAACTATACCATGATAATTTACCGCAAAACGAAGAACATTCTTACCGCTTAGCTCTGCTTTGGGAATTATAAGTTTAATTTCATTTGATTTTAATTTAATTAAATTTAACTCAATTGGTGCATTGTTTAATAAGGCAAAAATGTTTTTGCCGGACAATGCCGGGGTTCCTTTTTGAGTCTCAAAATAATATTTGTACTTAAATGTATCCGGACTATTTTCGTATCCCAATACGTGTAAAAACACTTTATTGCTATCGGTATCATTTATTGAAATAACCGAATTAAAATCACCAAACCCGTTCGGTACTTTAACGGGATTATTAGGGTCAACAATTTCCTTGCCGTCGCCGAAAAATTTGTACTGGTAATTGCCAGGCTCAAGTGGAACTTCGACTTCGTAAATACCGTTACCGTTTTTGTCTTGCATAAATAACTGGTGTCTGTTCCAGCCGTTAAAACTTCCGAAAAGAGTTAGTTCTTTGTACTTCTCTTTCGGTTTAAATGAAAACTTATAGTAACGTTCCTTTTTTACAATAACAGGTATTCCGTAACTTTTTCCGTTTAAATCAAAGTTTACTAATGTTATTCCGTTAAAATTTTTGTGCGATTTAAGATAAAGTTTTTTTGTAGCTCTATTGAATTTCACTTCAAGATTAAGGTTTGATTGAAATTGCAAATTATAGTTTGGGTAGTAAAATAAGTCGCTAACTAAAACCGAATCGACTTGGTTTGCTTTAAGATGGATGGGTTTAATTATATCTTCAATAGACTGAGCACTGCAGCTTACAAACAATAAGAAAGAAAAAGAAAGTATAAATAATAATCTATTAGTTAAATTTTGTGTCAACATTCTTGAACCTTGATATCATTTTAAAGGAATAAGACCGGTTTTTTGATTAAAAATTTTTGCAATTCTGTAACTTGTGTAAGAAAAAAACGGAGCAGCTAAGACATCAACCGTATAATGTGTATGCTGCAGCAGAACGCTTAACCCGACTATTACGGTTCCAATTAAGAATGCAAATCTCATTTTTTTATTCACAGCAGTAAGAAAAAGTAAGAACATGGTTGAGGTATGACCTGAAAAAAACAAATCCTTTTGAAGAGTAACACCGCTTCCGAATAGTTGTACAAAAGGATCATTTAATGAAATCATTCCAACCGGCGGATCTAACGGCAACGAATACATCACTATCATTCTGAAAATTACCATAATTGCATATGATTGTAAAGTAAACAGAAAGTATCGCGGGTGTTTAATAAGAAAAATAATCCCCAAAATTATTCCGCCATAAATTAATGTGAAGATGAACCTATTTAAGTTTATAGCTTTAAATAATTTTAAAAAAGGATCATCAACAATAACACCAATTCTAGTTTCGTTAAACAGCAAGAAATTTGATAGCACTATAAGAACTAGAGGCAGTGAAATAAATGTTATCACCATACTTATTTTAAATGTTTTGTCACTTAAACTTTCTTTCCAAACTTCGAATAATGATGCTGACTTGATTTGTTTCATTATTTTCTAAATCACCTATATGTTTGAGTTAGATCATCGGGTGTAACTATTATAAAATCGCCAAGAGTTTTATTTTCATTTTCTAGCGAATCAACAGAGGATTGTTCTGTACTTGAAATTACTAAGATTTTCAAATCGGGACGTTTTTGCTTAATATACCAAACTATGCCTTGATGATAATCAGAATGTTTTGATCCGTCGAAATGAAGAAATTGATCTCCATCCTGAAAATTTTTTAATATAAACTTTGCCATGGTTGCATCCTTAATTGCTTGCGCTTCAACCATATGTCCCATACCGTGTTTTTTCATCATCTCTTTCATTTGGGCTGCTTCTTCCTTTTGTTCTTTTAGCTTTGTACTATCCACTTTAACCTGAACATCTTTTTTTGCATTACCGTGCATTTTTTTTGTGCCTTTGCCATTCATCATACCCATTCCGGAGCTCATTGCGGCTAATTCTTTATATACTTTTAAGCTGCTGTCAATTTTAAAAGGGATATCTGCAATATATTTAAGTGAAGAGCTTTGCAGGCTGTCTAAAATAGTAAGTCCTTTTTTAGCAACCGAGGAGGCATATCTACGTGGAACATCGGTAGCAATAAACCTTAACTTTTTCTTCTTTGCAAATTCAAGCAGTGGCTTATAATCAGTTTTATAATTTCCCCATAACCTTTCTTCTTTTTCAAAAGATTTTTTCGAAATATGACCGGCAAAATATTCGTCAATTAATAATTGTCCATCTGATTCAAACATTTCAGCGCCAACAATAAGCTTATCCTTTGAATTTTTATACAGCGCTTTTAGTAAACGTAACTCAAGCCAATGATCAATCGGATTGGTGTGCTGCTCACCGAAAAAAACAATATCTGCCTTCTTTGCACTATTTACTAAAGTTTCAAAGTCAACTTGTTCACTCTGTGAATTATAAATTTGGTAAGCAGGCATATATCCGTAGATGAAAAGTACTAAAGATAAAATAGCAATTAACAAATACTGAATTCTAATCTTTCTAAATATTTTTGAAAATCGATTATTCATTTAAGTACCCCTCTTTTTTAATTATTATTATTCTCTCAATTTCAGAAAATTACGAAAATTATTGCTGAGATTTTTAACTTAGATTTTAATTTTCAAATATATCTTAATTTTTTGATTGGGAATTGAAAATTCATTAATTGGAATTTACATATAAATTTGCGTGGCCCTTTTGGTTGATCCTTTTACCAAACTATAGTTTATTGAATCGTCAAAAAATATTAACTTTCGTCTTTAATTATAAATTATCATACAAACAAAATGAAAAATACGAAAATTACTATCTGCTTTATCTTAATATTTATGATTTCATCAAATGTTTCCGCTCAAATAAATATTGAGAAATTTAGAAGTAAATCTGATAATTTGGGCTTTTCCGGAATTATAAAATTAAATTTTACAATGTTAACCGGAAACAAGGAAGTTAAGTTGTTTGGATTGGAGAGCAGAACCGATTATCAGGCAAAGGGTTATTATACATTTCTGGTTGCAAAAGGAGGTTATGGCTGGCAAGGAGGAAAACAGTTTTCTAACGAGGCGCTATTGCATTTGCGATATGTTTTAAAAACCTCAACTATTATAAACCCTGAAGTATTTGTACAAATTGATTACAACAAAGCCAGACTGTTACTTTTCCGATCGCTTGAAGGGGGCGGTTTACGTTTTGTTGCTTCACAATCACAAAAATCAGTACTGAATATTGGAATTTCAATTATGTATGAGCATGAAAAATTAGATTTAACTACAAACGCCATTCATCAAAGAGAATATTCTAATGTTAGATTAAGCACTTATTTGTCATATTATTTAAAGCTAAAAGAGGGAGTTAGCCTTGCATCCATGGTTTATTATCAACCCAAAATAAATTATTTTGCCGATACAAGACTTTTAAGTGAAAACAGTTTGTTGGTTAATTTAACCGAACACGTGGGATTGGCAGTTGAATTTAATCTAAGATTCGACAGCAAACCGCCGGATAATGTAAATGCTTTAGATACAAAAACGAAAATTGGATTTAGTTACAGATTTTAGTCTAAAGATGGTTGCTCAAGATGGCTTAACATTATTATTTAGTTAAAGTTTGTTGCCGGATTCTATAGAAGGTATTGTTTGCAATTATAGAATTATAAAGTTATTTTAATTTACAATTATTTTCGGGAAACCAAAGGATAATAAGTTTTGAAATTATTAATGAGCGTTTGTAATACAATAATATTTCATAAATTTTAAGAGGAATTTATGAATAAGAAAAACACACTTCGTTTTACAATAATATCTTTAACAATTATTCTTTTATTCACTACTTCTAATTTTTCTTTTTCCCAACCTAAATCGTATAATAAACTTGCTGTGGTAATTACCGCAAATGGTAATTCAATTAAAGTTAAAGGATTTATTGTTTTTATGAAAGACGGTAAAGAGATAAAAAAAGAAATTGAAAAGGATAATGCTTGGGGATGGAATTTTTTAGGTGATTATATTGAAGAAGTTCATATCCGTAAAATATCAGGAGACGCTTCTTACCATTTGTTTGTTATAGAAAACAATAATTTTTTATTCGAATCAAAGTCAATTAAATCAAATAAGCCGGTTGTTTATAGAAGGAACTAATCTAACCGGGAAAACAGAAATCTTATAGGTGTGACTAAACTAAATAGTTATGGGTAATAGTCTGATTAAAATTAAACGAAGTGCCGTCCATAATCTAATTGTTGAAAATACTAATTCGAATTCCGAGCCGAACGAAGGCTTAGTACTGCCGGAAGATATTATGTTGTTAGCCGATATAAAACCTTTCGAACAAATTGTAGCTACAAAAATTCACGGCGATAATTGGAAAAATAGAATAACCACATTTGTTATACCTGGAAACCGAGTAGAGACAAGGGGTTCGTTAGCGCATTTCTTAAAACCGGACGATTTATTTTGCATAATTACAAATTCTTTTATTTCGGGAAAAGCGCTCGAATATTATCGCGAAAGCAAATTACCAATATGTGACCTTGGATTTGATCCGCATACAAATAAAAACAATAATACGCTGCAAGCTTCCGCAAAACTTGAGTATGTCAATAGAAAAGAAAAAATCGATAAAATACCGGAAGAGGTTATTCAATTAAGAAACGATTTAATGAACAGGCAATATCTATCTCATTTGATTCTGGATTTGAAAGTTACGGAGGTTGTAGACGATTGTTTGTTGGGTAGTGCCGAAATACCACCGGATTTAATTGAGTTTGCTAAATTAGAAAAATACCAGAATGTTATTGTTGCCAACAGCAGTAAAGGAAGCATTTCGGCGGAAACTTATGTGGTGCCAACCTCGCCCGGCGTAGTTTTGATGGCTGGAGCAATGTCGCGTTTGGCTTCGCTTGATGAGAATGCAGCGCTAATGTCTTACAAGATTTCTTCCGGAGTTATCCATCCGAGAATAATTAAAGTTCAAAATAATTCAAGTGAGCATTCTAAAATAGTCGATATTTCCAAATTATAGATTGGTTTAATTCAAAGTCGAAAATGTATTATATCTGACACTCAGGCAAAGAATCGCTTAATAAATTTATACTGTTTATTAAATTTATTCACAATCAAAGGTAGATCATTTCATGAATCATAATTCGAATAAAATAAAAATTACAAAATTCAGCGAGCTGGAAAATCGCATACCAACTTATGCCTTAGTTTCAAACGTAGACCTGGTTGTAATCAGAGACAATGATGAAGTCTCCGTATTGTACGGAAGATGTTTGCACAGAGGCGCACTGCTATCCGACGGATATGTAGACGGTCATAATTTAATTTGCGGTCTGCATTTCTGGGATTATAGAATTGATACCGGAATAAGTGAATATAACAATTCTGAGAGACTCAAAAAATTTACTTCATGGGTTGACAAAAATGAGGATGCGGTTTTTATAGATAAAAATGAAATTATGCAATGGCAATTCGATAATCCTCAGCCTTATAACAGAGATCAATATTTGGGATTGTATGCTGATATACACGGGACAGAAGAAGAACCTAACAATTTTTATATTCGGGAATTAGCAAAAAACGGGTTAAAAAATTGGGGACATCACGGTAAAACTTCAGCGATGGGCGTTCCGTTAACCGAACTTCCGCGTTGGAATGATATACAGATTGTAACCGCCCAGCTTGCAGCAAAACCATTGTTAGATGATACGCCCGTTAAAACCGAACTTGTTATTGGTCCCAATGCTAAAAAACCGCTAAAATTGGATATTCCGGTTTTTGTAAGTGATATGAGCTTTGGGGCGCTAAGTGAAGAGGCTAAAATTTCCTTGGCAAAAGGCGCCGAACTTGCCGGAACGGGAATTTGCTCTGGTGAGGGCGGAATGCTTCCCGAAGAACAGCGAAATAATTCAAAATATTTTTATGAGCTCGCTTCCGCTAAATTCGGTTGGGATATTCAAAAAGTTAAAAACGTTCAAGCTTTTCATTTTAAAGCGGGACAAGGGGCGAAAACCGGTACGGGCGGGCATCTCCCCGGAAGTAAAGTAAAAGGCAGAATTGCAGAAGTGCGTGGATTAAAAGAAGGTGAACCGGCTATTAGTCCTGCTACGTTTGATGATTTGATTACGGCTGAAGATTATAGAAAACTTGCAAATGAAGTCCGGGAAATTTCCGGTGGAATTCCTATAGGATTTAAAATGTCAGCTCAACATATTGAAGATGATATTGATTTTGCTTTAGAAGTTGGGATTGATTATATAATTCTAGACGGACGCGGCGGCGGTACCGGAGCGGCTCCGGAAATTTTCAAAAATAATATTTCCGTGCCTACAATTCCGGCACTTGCAAGAGCCAAGAGACATTTGGATAAGAGAGAGGCGTATAACGTAACTTTAATAATTACCGGTGGATTAAGAACCGAGTCGGATTTTGTTAAAGCATTGGCTTTAGGTGCCGACGGAATCGCAGTTTCAAATTCGGCTTTACAAGCAATCGGGTGTTTGGCAATGCGTGCTTGCCATACTAATAATTGTCCGGTCGGTATTGCAACTCAAAAAGATAATTTAAGAGCGAGAATTGAAATTGATAAATCGGCTAAACAACTCCAAAATTATTTTGAATCTACAGTTGAATTAATGAAAATTCTTTCACGCGCTTGCGGACATGATAATTTTAATAAATTTAATATTAAAGATTTAACTACTTATAAAAAAGAAATGGCCGGTCTGACCGGAATAGCTTTCGGAGGAGTTACGGAACAATGAATATAATTTGCAATAATAATTAATCGAGTATTAACTTCTTATATAATAATTGTTTGGGAAATAGTTTATGAATGTTGGAAATAAAAATTTAAAATGGTATAAAGTTGCAGAACCGGGTGAACTGAATGAAAATAGAGTAATTACTGTTGCTGCTGCAAATAAAAGTTTTGCTTTATCTAAATTCGAAGCAAAGTATTGTGCGCTCGAAAATAAATGTCCTCATCAGGGCGGACCGCTCGGCGAAGGTTCGATTGAAGAGGGATGGTTGCGCTGCCCTTGGCATGGATATGAATATCATCCGTGTACGGGAAGACCGCCAGAAGGCTTGGAGGATGCCGTTCAAACTTTTCCGGTTGAAGTTAGAAATGACGGAGTTTATATTGGAATTGAACATACGAAACCACAAAAAAAAACGGTTTCGGATGTAATGATTCAAACTATGGTTAATTGGGGAGTTGATACCGTTTTTGGAATGGTTGGCCATTCTAATCTCGGATTAGCCGATGCAATTCGCCGGCAAACAAAAAAAGGTAAGTTAAAATATATCGGTATCCGGCACGAAGGTGCTGCTGCATTTGCCGCTTCGGGTTTTGCCAAGCTCACGGGTAAACCTGCAGCTTGTTTCGCAATTGCAGGACCCGGTTCTACAAATTTATTAACAGGATTGTGGGACGCAAAAGTCGACCGTGTTCCTATTTTAGCTTTAAGCGGTCAAGTTGATGCTCAGGTATTAGGTCCCGGAGCATTTCAAGAGGTTGATCTTGCCGCTGCATTCAATTCTGTTGCGGAATGGAGTCAGACCGTTTTACCTTCTTCTAAACATGCGGAACTAATGACGCTGGCTTTAAAAAACGCAATACTAAAACGCGACGTTGCACATTTAATATTTCCGAATGAAGTGCAGGAAATTGAAGTTGCCGAGGAAACCGAAGCTTCTTCGCCTGAGGGAAGATTGACTGATCTTCAGATAGCTCCTCCCAAAGAGTCTTTTTCTAAAGCTGTGGAAATGATTCAAAATGCCAAGCGCCCGTGTATTATTGTCGGGAACGGCGCTAAATTTAGTATGAAACCTATAATTGAGTTTGCCGAAAAAATTGAAGCTGCTGTTATAACAACATTTAAAGGAAAAGGATTAATTCCCGACGATCACCCACTTGCTTGCGGAGTATTGGGAAGAAGCGGAACACCTATCGCAAGTTATTTTATGAACTTCAGCGATTTGATAATTGTATTCGGGGCATCGTTTTCTAATCATACTGGCATTGCTACATTTCGTCCGATTATTCAAGTGGATTTCGACCAAATGGCTCTCGGAAAATTCCACAAAGTTGATGTACCGGTTTGGGGTGAGATTGGTGTAACAGTGAAAATGCTGAATGAAAAATTCAAAAGTAAATCCGGGAATCCGGAAATTAGGAATGAAATTACAAAACGGTGGGAAATGTGGAGAAAAGAAAAAGAAAGCCGGTTAAAAGATGATAGGGGAAACGGAATCAGCTCAATATCCGTATTTGAAGCAATGAACAAAACCATTCCGGAAAATGCCGTAATATCAGTTGATGTGGGAAATAACGCATATTCGTTCGGAAGATACTTTGAATGTAAACAACAATCAATTTTAATGTCGGGTTACTTGGGTTCAATAGGTTTCGGATATCCCGCGGCAATGGGTGCATGGGCTGCAACGCCGGAAAGACCTATTGTAGCAGTTACCGGTGATGGGGGTTTTGCTCAATACATGGCTGAACTTACAACAGCGGTTAAATATAATATGAATATTACTCACATTTTGTTGAACAACGATGAATTGGGGAAAATTAGTAAAGAACAAAAAGCAGATGAATTAGAGGTTTGGGAAACCGACTTGGTTAATCCAAACTTTGCCGATTATGCTACAAATTGCGGAGCTGTTGGAATTAGAGTGACAAAAAAAGAAGATTTAGTTGAGTCAATTAAAAAAGCATTGGAATATAACGGACCGGCAGTGGTGGAAATAATAACCGATGTCAATCTTATTTGAAAAACGGAGAAATAAATGAGAAAAACAAAATTACCCGAATTAAATTATCAAAAATTTAAATCGACAAAAGAAACAATACAACTTTGTGCACAACTGTTAAGTTCTATTAAAGGTCAATTTACACCGCATCAAAAGAATTGGGAGGAGTTTAGCCTGAAAATTTATGCAAAAGGATTTACCACAACGCCAATACCGGTTGAAACACAAAACGGAATTGAAGCTCTTGAATTTAATCTTAATTTTGTTGAGCATAAGTTAAAAATTTTTTATAACGGAAAACGCGAATCGGTTGATTTAGCTCAACCTAATGTAAAATCTTTTACAGAGAAAGTATTATCAAAACTTAGTTTATATAATATTAAACCTGATATTGATGAAAAATTTTTATCGGAAGAACAGTTGAGTTATAATATGGATGAGGTTGAAAAAATTTGGAATGCCATTAGACAAATCTATTTTGTGCTGCTCGAATTCAAAGGAAAACAACTGTTGGAAACTAGCAACATTAATTTTTGGGCGCATCATGTCGATTTGGCGATGTTAATGTTTACCGGTCGTTTAATACCCAGCCAAGATCCGGAAAATTGGGATTATTCGCGGGAACAATTAAATTTCGGGTTTTCGCTCGGAGACGAAGGAATTGCCGAACCTTATTTTTACATTACAGCGTATCCGTTTCCTAAAGGTGCAACTATTGAAAAATTACCCGGTCATATGTATTGGCAAACAGAGGGATGGAACGGTGCCGTGATGAAATATAGTGAATTGTTAAACAATGAAAACTCAAAAATTATACTGAGTGAATTCTTAGAGAAAGTTTCCGGAATATTTTTATCGCAGATGATTTAATTATTGTTTAAGTATTTGTCTTTAAATTTAGTTAAAACCTTAATCAGATTTTTATCTTTAACATATTTTTTGAAATTATTTAAGTCAATCCATTTCCTTCTTCTGAAACTTTCTTCCCAGTCGTTTGAAATTTCTTTTACCGGCATAGCATATACTTGAACCTCACAAACGCCATCCCATTTTTTGTATTTGTAAGTTGCTATAATTTGTTTTTCAACCTTTCCTGTAACCCCGGCTTCTTCCATGGCTTCTTTTGCAGCGGACTTTTGTGAGGATAAATCAGGTTCAATAATTCCTTTGGGAATAATCCATCTCTTTTTATTTCGTGAAGTAATAAGTAAAATTTCAATCTTCCCATTTCTTTTTCTGTAAGGAATTACAGCCGATTGCTTGTACCAATATTCGGGCTTCACTTGATACTCCGGATAATAATTAAAAATTATGTAAATCAATTCTTCTTGTTCGCAAATTATAAAATTCGAATGTATCAATTATTTTATTAAATAGCGAAAGCGGATTTTCGTACTACTAAAATTATTTTATAAAGCACGGGTTTTTAAATAATTTACTACAATTTTATATTTTACTTTTATATTTTCAAATGTATATAATCGGACAGAAGTAATTGATATTTTTATCAATATTTAATCTGCAAAAATAAAGGTTTATTTATGAACGGAATAATTTCAAAAGTAGAGGATTTTGTTTACAAAATATTTAAAGAAAAATCCCCGCCGGAAAATGTTTACCATAATATTACCCATACTAAAGAAGTAGTAGAAACAGTTGAGAAAATTGGCAAAGCCGAAAAATTAACAGACGAGCAAATGGAAATATTGTTAATTGCCGCTTGGTTTCATGATGTCGGCTATGTGGAAAAAAGTAAAGGACATGAAGAACTTAGTGTAAGCTATGCTAAAAGCTTTTTGTCAGAATCAAATTATCCCGGAGGAAAAATTGAAAAAATTACCGGTTGTATTTTGGCTACCAAAATTCCGCATGAGCCCAAATCGGTATTTGAAGAAGTTTTATGCGATGCCGATATTAACCATATAGGAACTAAAGAGTTCTTTGATAAAAGTGAATTGTTAAGATTAGAAAAAGAAAATAGGGGAGGGAGGAAAATATCAAATTATGAATGGTTAAAGGAAAATATTGATTTTATTACGAGTCAAAAATTTTATACAAAATATGCAAAAGACAAATATGAGGAACAAAAGAATAAAAATTTGTTAAAACTCCAGAAAAAGTTCAAAAAGGAGTTGAATAGGAAAAATGCATCATCATTGAAAGATGAAAAAATAAAAGTTGAGAAAGAAAAGTTAAAAAAGAAAACCGAAAGCGATAAAAAAGCTGATCGTGGAATTGAAACGATGTTTAGAAACGTAATTAGAACTCACGTTAGCTTCAGTTCAATGGCGGATAACAAAGCGCACATTATGATAAGCGTTAATACAATTGTTTTAGGTGCCATTGCTACAATCTTAGCGCGTAAATTGGATACTAATCCTTATTTAATAGTACCAACTATTACATTAACCTTGGTAAGTCTTGCGGCTTTAATTACTTCTGTTATTGTAACAAGACCGAATATAACTTCAGGAAAGTTTACGAAAGAAGATATTATTAATAAAAAAGCAAACTTATTATTCTTTGGAAATTTTTACAATATGAATTTAAAGGAATTTAGTTGGGGAATGCAGCAAATGATGAACGACAAAGATTATTTATATTCGAGCATGATAACCGATTTTTATTATCTGGGTAAAGTTCTTAGTAAAAAGTATAAATATCTTAGAATATCTTACAACATTTTTATGTATGGAATGATTATTTCAATTATTGTTTTTGCGGTTTTTATTGCTATGAATCCTGTAACTGCAGAATTACATGATTTCATTAAATAAGTATTGAAGGTTTAAAAAATGGAAAAGTTGTTTTTAATTAGACATGCAAAATCAAGTTGGAAAGATAATGGTTTATCCGATTTTGATAGACCGTTAAATAAAAGGGGAAAAAGAGATGCTCCTTTCATGGGGAAAATTCTGAAAGAAGAGGGAATAAAACCAGATCTTATTGTTACAAGTCCCGCAAAAAGAGCATGTACAACGGCAAGAATGATTGCCCGTAAATTGGATTATCCGAAAGAAAGAATAAACAGTGATGAAACGATTTACGAAGCTTCTCCAGGCGAATTGATAAAATTAATTAATAATATTCCAATTGAGTATAAAGTGGTTATGCTCGTAGGGCACAATCCCGGATTAACTCAGCTTAGTAATCTTCTCACAGGAAAATACTTGGAAAATATTCCGACCACGGGAATTGTTGAGATAAATTTCGATGCAAATTTTTGGAAAGGAATTTCTATTAATACCGGTAAATTAAAATCATTCGAGTATCCTAAAAAATATTTGGCCTAAAATTAGATTGTTATGCAAAAAGAACCATACATAAACAGAGAAATCAGTTGGCTTGATTTTAATTTTAGAGTGCTTCAAGAAGCTGAAGACAAGAAAAATCCATTATATGAACGATTAAAATTTTTAGCTATCTACTCTTCTAATCTTGATGAATATTTTAGAGTTCGCGTTGCAGGTGTAAGAAGTTTATCACGATTGAATAAGAAGACTAAGAAGGAATTAGATTTTGATCCGATTGTTTTATTAAAAAAAATTCATAAGATTGTTTTCAAGCAGCAAGAAGAATACGGCAGAATATTCAGCGAAGAAATTATTCCGGAACTTGCATTGAATAATATCCATTTAATAAGGGAAAATGAATTTAATGAGCAGCAAATTAAATATATGAAGGAATATTTTCATCAGAATATTGTACCACACATTCAGCCTGTTTTAATAGTTAAAAAGAGAATTATTCCTTTTTTAAGAAATAGAAGATTGTATCTTGCAATTAAACTATCTTCTAAAGATTCGGAACTTAATAAATCCAAGCAAAAAAGGATGCAGTATAAATATGCAATAGTAGAAATACCGAGTAATCATTTGCCAAGATTTATTGAAATTCCTACGGAACCGGGTAAAACATATATTGCCTTTTTAGACGACATAATTCGAGTCAGCTTAGATGAAATATTTACCGGGTATCGAATTGTCAGCTCTTATTCAATTAAACTTACACGCGATGCAGAACTATACATTGATGATGAGTTTAGCGGTAATTTATTGGAAAAGATTAAAAAGAGTCTTAGGAATAGAAGCATAGGTGCCCCCTCGCGATTTTTATATGATAGCAAAATACCCAAGGATTTTCTGAAATCTTTGCGCGAATCTCTAATGATTGATAATGATGATATGATTCCCGGAGGTAGATACCATAACTTAAGCGATTTTTTCTCATTCCCAAATCCCGGAAGGAGGGATTTGGAAAATATTCCTCTTCCCTTTTTAAGAAATGCAAAAACAGATAGATATCCTGATATTTTTACGGCAATTGACGAGGAAGATTTTGTTTTACATTTCCCTTATCATACTTATGATTACGTCCTGGAATTCTTAAATAAGGCAGCATCAGATCCCGATGTAATCTCGATTTATATTACTCAATATCGTGTTGCTAAAAATTCGGCAGTTGTTAGCTCCTTGATAAGAGCTGTTCAAAACGGTAAAAAGGTTATTGCCTTCGTTGAACTTAAGGCCAGATTTGATGAGGAGCTGAATATTCATTGGGCTGAGGAAATGAAAAGCTATGGCATTCATGTTTTTTATAGTTTCCCTGGAATAAAAGTTCACTCTAAAATTGCTATGGTTAAGAAAAAGGTAAATGATACTGTTAAAAACTATTGTTACCTGGGGACAGGAAATTTTAACGAGAAAACTGCTCGACTTTACAGCGATATGGGATTGTTTACAAAAGATGAAAGATTAACATCGGAAGTTGATAAAGTCTTTATGCATTTATCCGGTCACTCGTTCAAGGGTAAATTTAAACATTTACTTGTAGCGCAGTTTAATATGAGAAAGTCATTTACTAAAATGATTGATAACGAAATTAAAAATGCAAATGCCGGTAAAAAAGCCTGGATGATACTAAAAATGAATAGTCTTGAGGACAGAAAAATAATTAACAAACTTTATGAGGCAAGTTCTGCCGGAGTTCAAATAGATTTAATTGTACGTGGAATTTGTTGTCTTGTTCCGGGCATTAAGGGGTTAAGTGAAAACATCAACGCAATAAGTATTGTGGATAGATATCTTGAACATTCAAGAATCTTTGTCTTTTTTAACAACGGCAATATTAAAATGTTTGCGGGGTCGGCTGATTGGATGAAAAGAAATTTAAACAGAAGAATTGAAGTTTCGTTCCCGATTTATAATGAAGCGATCAAAAAGGAAATTTTGGACATACTCAAAATTCAACTGAAAGATAATGTTAAAGCTAGAATAATAGACGCCAAAGGTCAAAATAAATACAAAAAAAGTAAAGCAAACAGAAAAGTACAATCGCAAGTTGAAACCTATTATTTCTTAAAACAGAAAAATGAAAATTTAGCTCAAGTTTAATAATTTTATTTATCAAAGCTTATATACTGAATGCAGTACTGAAATAATATATTATTTTTTCTTTTGAATAAGCTGTTGTTAATATTATGTTCAAAGTTCTATCCAAGAAAGACATCCAAACACCTCCGCCAAATGAGGAGTGCCATTTGCTTGAATCTTCATTTTTTGCAAACACTCTACCGGAATTAGCGAATAAATGTATTCCAAATTTACCGCGAATGATAAACTTGAGTGGCGTTAAATAAATTTTGCTCTCTACTTGACCATAAATTGAAGCATCCCCGGCAAATCTATTTCTTAAGTAACCTAATAAATTATTTCCACCGCCTAGAAACGCAGATTCAAAAAACGGGAATTTTCCCCATACCTTTTCACCCCCCGCTCTTAGAGCAAAAGTAGTATTAGTTAACGTGTTAATCGTAAAATACTTTCGAACATCAATGGATGCCTTTGCAAAAGTATATTTATTATCTAAGATTCTGGGAGCCAATTTTCCTTCCAAATTTATAAAATATCCCGATGCTGGATTGCTGATTACGTCCCGAGTATCAATTATTAATCCGGATATTAAACTAAGTCTTTTCGCATGTTCAATTCCGTAAGAACCATTGGTAAAATTGGATAGTAAAATTGGATTTTTAATTTGATAGTGTGAATATCGATATTCCAATTCAACTTTACCTGTAATCGTTTTTGAAAGCGGTATAAATAATTTAGGAATAAAAGTGAATAATTCTTGTTCAATATTGTAAAAATTATTTCTGTATAATCCGTTATTAAAAATCGTTTTGTTTCCAAACCCATAAAATTGAGAAAAATTAACTTTTATACTCTGAATTTTTAATTCTACTTTTGCCCAGTCAAAAACCGAATTAAATAAACCGAGAAAGTTAAAATTAAAACTTTTCGGTCGCGTCGCATATTCAGTAGTAAACAACATTCTATAATCATAGGGATATTTACGAAAACCGTACTTATATAAAATTGGTCCGCCGCCAGCTATTAAACCGTCGTTTGTGTTGTAATTGAATATTGGAAACACGACCCAATTATGACCCCTATCTCTTTGTTGAGGTTCGTAACGCTCGGAATCGGATTTGGGACGCACCGGAAACTTTTCAGAATTAAAATAAGTCCCTTTGCCAAGTATTATTTTAGTTTTCTTCCCACCGTCATAAAACTTAGTTTCAACACTTGGAATTGAATTGGATAAACTTGCTGACTTATAATAAACCACCGAACTATCAATTAATTCATCTTTCCCCTTTCCGCCAATTATTTCAACCATGGGCGCTTCATTCACTTTCCCTTTGACAATTGCTCTGTCATTTCCGTCTAATAAATAAATTCGAATTTCATTAGTGTATTGGTTTTCGAAAATTCTATTAAAAAATATCGATCCCTTTTTATCGTTTTTCTTTTTCTTGAATAAGGTAACTTTAGTTAAGCTGTCATTTAACCGAATTACTTCAGCTAAATCTTTTTTATTAGTTCCAAAAATATCGATGTACTTATTTATCCTTTTGAAATATTCATTCGATACAATATCTAAATTATCTCGTCTTTTTTTTAGGTCATAAATAAGTTCTTTGCTTATTTTGGGATAGATTTCTGAAGGTAATTGTTTTACTGCATCTTCAATTACCTTATCGGTAATTTTTGATTTTACGTAAGCAGTAACAGAATCCCAAGTATGTTTATCAATTACAGGTAAAATTCTTCTGTCTATAAACCTTCCGCTCCAAGTTAAGTCTTCAATTTGAGGATAATCATCATCGAATCCAACAAATTGGGGAACAATATATTCTGCAATTCTCGGACCAATCCCGTCCCACTTTGCAAAAACTTGATCTCGATCGCGGGGAATTGGCTCCCACAGCTTCATGCCTTTTTCAGTATATCTTGCCCATTTCCATTGATCAGTGTGTCTGTCCCAATCGCCTAGCAAAATATCAATCAGCCGAGCTTTTAAATATCCTTTCGCATCATAGAATTCATCTCTTTTTTCTTCTAATCTTCTGAATAACTTGAATGTACTTTTAATTTTTTCCGCGCCTTCAAACGTTCTGCCTTCTTTTTTATTATAGTCGGGATGTATTTCAATCATACCTAATAATCCGCCAAATTCTTTTCTATACTTTCCTAATTTCAGTTTATCCGGTAAATAAACTAGTTGTGGTTTTGCTTGTAGAATTCCTACTGCTGAAATTATCGGTACTGCTACTAACGCGGCGTATGGATTAGCTGAGCTGATCTGATCTTGAATGATATCTTCAACAAGTGAGTTACGAAGGTCCTCCGGTAAAATTTTGGATGGATCTTTATTTATAGATCTGAATTTCCAAATGTTACCGTCATTGCCTTTGAAACGCAAAGATTTTGTTTGGAACCCGCCGCCCTTTTTAATTGGAGTTAAACCACCTGCAAATGTGTTAAGATCAAGAATCTTTACTTTAACTGGTGTTGTCCAAACATCCCGCCAATGCTTGCCAAAAAAAAGTTCATGTATCCAGCCGGCTTTATATTGCTCCCCCGGCGTAATTACAATAAATTTTCCAATTGAATTATTTTGAGAATAAATAGTGGCTGATAAGATTAAGCTTATTATAGGTGCAATCCAAAGATATTTAAAATTTAATAATTTAATCAAATTATTGTGCCTTGGTTTTTAGAAAATTATATTTTGTTAATATAGGCTTTTTCCCGGAAGCTTCGTCGCTTATAATCATAGTT
>CBEVZC010000024.1:0-32008 GCA_965554225.1 uncultured bacterium
TAAAATTCTTTTTTTATCTCTATTACTTATGTTCATTAAATAGAAGAGTCCTCATTAAATTTTGCTAATAGAAAATCATATATTTTATTTTCACTTCTACAAAATCTAAAACAATTGAATCAATTTTAAATTGTTTTACTCTTACACAATGGAAATGATTTTTATAACATCACCCGATATGTAAACATTTCATTTATAAATTTATAAAAAAAATTATATTTAATAGTAATAAATATAATAAGAAGTATTTTTTTAAAGCAGCTTGTTAAATTTTTTCTGTAAGTCCTTTTTACCAATTCCTTTAGTTGCAGAATAAAGGAATAAATTTTTCCCAAAAATCAATTCCGGAAAGGTTTTATTAATTTCCCTTTTCGCTTTTGCAAGTTCCGATTGCTTTAGTTTGTCCACCTTTGTTAATATAACAATATAATTCAACCTAATTTCTTTTAAATAATTGTGTAATAAAATATCTAAAGGCGTAGAATTGTAGCGGCTATCAATAAAATGACAAGCAAGTTCAATTTTTTCACTTGTGCTAAAATAATTCTCAATTAATTCTTGCCATCTGTTTCTTTCCGATTTAGAAATTTTTGAATAACCGTAACCGGGAAGATCAACAATGTATAATTTCTCATCGACCAAATAATAATTAAGCGAGCGTGTTTTACCGGGAGTAGAACTCGTTTTGGCAATTCCTTTTCTATTAAAAAATGAATTAATAAAAGAGGATTTACCAACATTAGATCTGCCGCATAAAACTATTTCAGGAAGTTTTAAGTCAGGTAAATGATTTAAATCATTTACAGATCTTAAGAATTTAATTTTTTCCATTACTGGCAATTTAGTTATTCAGAATGATCAAATATATCAAAAAAAAACCCAACTTTAGAATATAAAGTTGGGTTTAAAAACTCGAGAGAACTATTCAGAAAGTAATTTTATTTATCATCTTTAGGTTCATCGTTATCTTTTTTAACTTTACCGCCGTCAAGTTCATCCTGCCATTTCTTCAACTCATCCCACTTACCATCAGCAGCAAATTTAGCTTGCTCAACCCAAGTTGAAGGATCATGAGATTTATATCTGCCACCGGCTTTTTCAAGTAAACTACGGACTTTATCCGTATCACTTTCAGCTAGGTCTTTAAAAGTATTAATTCCGGCATCATTCAAGATTCCTGCAATCTTAGGTCCAATTCCTTCAATCTTTTTCAAATCATCAGTTTCAACCGTATCTTTTTCGGTTTTCACTTCTTCGGTTTTTACTTCTTTAACTTTTTCCGTCTTTTCAGTCGCTTTTTTCTTAGTCTTTGATGATTTTGGCTTTTCCGTACCTTGATCATTATAATCGACCAATTCCAAGATTGCCATTTCAGCCGCATCACCAACTCTATTACCAAGTTTTACAACCCTTGTATAACCGCCCGGTCTATCACCAACTTTAGGAACGACTTCATTAAAAAGTTCCTGCAAAACTGTTTTATCTTGAATTTGCCTAGCTACGTGCCTTCTTGCTGCAACAGTATTTTGTTTTGCTTTTGTAATTAAAGGTTCAACAAATGTACGAGCTGCTTTGGCTTTAGCAACTGTTGTTTTTATTTTTTTATACTTAATTAACGAAGTAGCTAGAGATCTTAAAGTCGCAATTCTATGCGATGTTGATCTACCCAGTTTTTTGCCTTTAACTCTATGTCTCATTCTAAATTCCCTATAAACAGATTAGTTTGACTCGTTATTCTCTTTAATATATTTATCTACATCCATGCCGAATTCAAGATTATAAAATTCTACAATATCAACTAATTCAGCCAAAGATTTTCTACCGAAATTTCTAAATTTAAGAAGTTCGCTTTCATCTCTTCGAACCAAATCTGCCATAATTTTGATATTAGCAGCTTTAAGACAATTATGGGAACGGACACTTAGTTCCAAATCGTCAACGCTAGTTTTTAGAATTTTCTTAATCCTTTCAAATTCAGCATCCTTTTCGCTTTCATCTTTTTCTTCCTCGGGTTCAACGTCAAAATTAATGAACATGTTTACGTGATCCCGTAAAATTATTCCGGCGCTTGACAATGCTTCTTCAGGTGTAATAGAACCATCTGTAGTAACTTCCAGACTCAATTTTTCAAAATCATTTTTTTCACCAATTCGTACATTTTCAATATCATAACGTACCAATTTAATGGGAGTAAAAATCGAATCTATAGGAATAATGCCAATAGTTTGTTCACTAATATTTTGTTCGTTAGCAGGCACGTATCCTTTGCCAACACCATATCTTAATTCCATGTTCAATTTTGCTCCATTATTCAAAGTAGCTATATATTGATCAGGATTTAAGATTTCAATATCCGGCGAAGCTTCTTGTAAATCCTTGGCAGTAAATTTACATGGTCCTTCCAGTGAAATTTCAACTTTATTAGATTTTTTATTAATTATTCTTAACCTAACTTTTTTAAGATTTAAAATCACCTGTGTAACATCTTCCACTACTCCGGGAATAGTTGTAAACTCATGCAAAACGCCATCTACTTTAATTGCAGTAAATGCTGCACCGGCTAAAGATGAAAGCAATACTCTTCGAAATGAGTTCCCAAGGGTAACCCCGAAACCTCTTTCCAAAGGTTGAATTACAAATTTGCCATAAAAATTACTAGAATCCTTCTCATCTAAAATAACACCATCAGGCATCTTAATAAAAGGATAGCTCATATACTCCTCAAATTTAAATTTAAAATTACTTAGAATACAACTCAATAATTAATTGTTCATTAGCATTAAGAGGAACATCTTCACGTTCCGGTATTTGCATAAAAGACCCGCTTAAATTAGCTTTATCCAAAGAAAGCCAACTATACATACTGTCTTTAGTTCGTCTTAATGTATTATGAATTATATCCAGTTTCTTACTTTTTTCTTTAATAGAAATTATATCGCCGGGAGATAAGAGATACGACGCAATATTAACAATCTTTCCGTTTACAAGGACATGTCGGTGCAAAACCAGCTGCCTCGCGGATTTTCTAGAAGGTGCAAATCCTAAACGGAAAACAACATTGTCTAACCGCCTTTCTAACATAGCAATTAGGTTTTCGCCTGTAACACCCTTTTGTCTGTTGGCCTTCTTAAAATAAATTCTAAATTGCTTCTCTAACAAACCGTAGATTCTCTTTACTTTTTGCTTTTCTCTAAGCTGCACGCCATATTCAGAATATTTTGATCTTCTATTTAACCCATGCTCTCCCGGGGGATAATTTTTCTTTTCCAGCGGGCATTGAGGTGAATGGCATTTTGTGCCTTTCAGAAACAATTTCTCTTTTTCTCTTCTACAAAGTTTACAACTTGATCCGGTATATCTTGCCATTTAATAAATTCCCTTAAATTTATACTCTTCTTCTTTTTGGTGGTCTACAACCGTTATGTGGTATTGGTGTAATATCTTTAATTGACATAATTTGCAATCCGGCGGTATTTAAAGCTCTAATGGCAGCATCCCTACCGGAGCCGGGTCCTTTAATTAATACATCAACCTTCCGCATTCCCAAATCGTAAGCTTCTTTAGCTGCAGCTTCAGCTGTTACTTGGGCAGCAAAAGGTGTGTTTTTTCTTGATCCCTTAAAACCGTTTTTACCTGCAGATGACCATGAGACTGCATTCCCATAAACATCTGTTAAAGTAACCAATACATTATTAAATGAAGCTTTGATGTGAGCCACACCAACAGCATCAACATGGACTTTCTTTTTAGATTTTCTTGTAGCTTTAGCCACTTTTATCTCCTAAATTTTAATTACTACTTATTTTTGACCTGGTACTTTTTTCTTACCGGCAACTGTTCTTCGTTTACCTTTTCTTGTTCTAGCATTGGTTTTTGTTCTTTGACCTCTAACAGGTAACCCTCTTCTATGGCGTAACCCTCTGTGAGTTCCAATATCCATTAATCTTTTAATGTTTTGTTGAACTTCACTTCTCAAAGCACCTTCAACCTTATAATCTGCAGTCATGACTGCTCTTATTTTTGCAACTTCTTCTTCTGTAAGATCAAAAACTTTTTTATCTGGATCTACATTTGCTTTTTTTAATATAGCCAAAGAAGTGACTTGACCAATACCGTAAATATAAGTCAGTCCAATATAAGTTTTTTTATTTTTCGGTAAATCGATACCTGCTATACGAGCCAAATGAAAACCTCCTTAGTTTATCCTTGACGTTGTTTATGTTTCGGATTTTTACAAATCACCATTACTTTTCCGTGACGCTTGATTATCTTACAATGGTCACACATTTTCTTAACAGAAGCTCTAACCTTCATTTCAACCTCTTTTATTTATACCTATAAGTAATTCTACCCTTATTTAAATCATAGGGCGATAATTCAATAGCAACTTTATCTCCAACCAATATTTTAATAAAGTGCATTCGCATTTTACCTGAGATATGGGCAAGAATAATATGTCCATTATCTAATTTGACCTTAAAATGTGCATTTGGTAAGGTCTCAGTTACTATTCCGTCAACTTTTATAGGTTCTTGTTTTGCCACAATTTAACAAATCGATAATATTTCTGGTTTACCATTAATAATTGCTAATGTATGCTCAAAATGAGCAGAAGGTAAATTATCGGCGGTAATAACTGTCCAACCGTCTCTTGCAACAGTTACGTTATATGTGCCTGTATTTACCATTGGTTCAATTGCTATTGTCATTCCATTTTTAATTTTAGGTCCTGTTCCTCTTCTACCATAATTAGGAATTTGGGGATCTTCATGTAATTTTCTTCCTACACCATGCCCGCACAAAGCTCTAACAACCGAAAAACCCTGAGATTCGACATATTCTTGAACAGCAGCTGAAATATCACCGATATGATTGTCTTTCTTAGCTTGCTCAATTCCAATATATAAGGATTTTTCTGTTACATCCATTAATCTTTGTTTTTCATCTGATATTTCACCAACAGCCGTTGTCAAAGCTGCATCACCAAAATATCTATTTTTAATAACCCCAACATCAATTGATATAATTTCACCATTTAAAAGAACTCTGTCGCTTGGTATTCCGTGAACAATTTCTTGATCTATTGATGCACAAATTGTACCTGGGAAACCATCAGCAGCACCTTGTGAATACCCTTTGAAAGCAGGTATTGCATCATTACTTAAAATATAATCTTCAGCAATTTTATCCAACTCAAATGTTGTTACTCCTGGTTTTGCGTGCTTCTTAACCAATTGTAACGTTTCTGCAACTATTTGCGCGCTTTCTCTAATTTTCTCTATTTCATTTTTACTTTTAATAAGTATCACAAATTCACCGGGTTACTTTCTACCCCTAACCTTACCTGTTTTCATAAAACCGTCATAATGTCTCATCAATAAATGAGATTCAACCTGTTGTAACGTATCTAAAGCGACGCCAACAAGTATTAATAAGCTTGTTCCACCAAAAAACGAAGCAAAACTTCCCGAAACACCCATTCTCGAAACAAAAGCAGGCAATATGGCAACAATCGCTAGAAAAACTGATCCAGGTAATGTAATTTTAGTCAAAATATTATCAATAAACTCAGCTGTCTGTTTCCCTGGTCTAATACCCGGAACAAAACCACCCTGTTTTTTCATAGTATCGGAAACTTCCTGCGGATTAAACGCAATTGCGGTATAAAAATACGTAAAGAAAATAATCATTATTGCATAAACAAAAGAATACGTAAACGATGTATATTGAAAATATCCGGCTAGAGACTGAATAAATTCATTATTAGGAAAAAACGATAAAACCGTACTCGGTAAAAACATAATTGCCTGGGCAAAGATTATAGGCATTACTCCGGCCGTATTAACACGCAAAGGGATATATTGCGTTACTCCTCCGTAAACTTTTCTCCCGACAACTCTTTTAGCATACTGAACAGGGATTCTTCTGGTACCTTGTGTAACCAAAACAATACCGGCAATAATTAAAACCATAAAAGCAAGAATAACAATTTCAATTACAATATTTCTTGTTCCTGCATTTAATAGTCTTACTTCATCTAAAATAGCAAAAGGTAGTCTATTTACAATTCCTATAAATATTATTAATGAAATTCCATTTCCAATACCTTTGTCCGTAATTTGTTCACCTAACCACATCATAAAAATTGTACCGGCAGTCAAAAACAAAACTGACGAAAGGACAAAACTAAAACCATGTACCTCGGCAGGAACAACCGGAACGCCATTTACTTGCAAAGGTAAAAGAACACCGGTAACAATACCAATTGCCTGAACGCCTGCAATTAAAACCGTTCCATATCTTGTTAATTGTGTAATTTTTTTTCTTCCCTCTTCGCCCTCTTTTTGAAGTTTTTGAAAATAAGGAACAACTGCACCAGCTAATTGAATAACAATGGACGAACTGATGTAGGGCATTATTCCTAAAGCAAATACCGCTGCATTTTTAAAAGCCCCTCCAACAAACAGATCATATAGACCAAATAAGTTATTAGAGGTTTTATTTGCCATTGCCTCATTCAATAAATATGAATCAATACCGGGAAGTGTAATATGGGCACCGATTCTAACAACAACTAATAAGCCAAGAGTATAAAGAATTCTCTGCCTTAGTTCATTAATTTTGAAAATATTTCTAAATGTATCTTGGAATTTGCTCATTAAAGTTCAATTTTTGTTATAGTTCCGCCTGCAGCTTCTATTTTTTCTTTGGCACTTTTACTAAAAGCATGTGCTTCTATATTTAATTTTGCTTTTAATTCACCATTGCCTAAAATTTTAAAAGGAGCCGCGGCTTTAGAAATAGCGCCACTTTTATAAAGGACAGCAGGAGATATTTTTTCTTCATTTAGTCTACCTGCATCAACCATCCTTTGTAAATCGGAAACATTAATTACTTGATAATAAACTTTAAAAATATTTGTGAATCCTTTTTTCGGGACTCTTCGCTGCAAAGGCATTTGACCACCTTCAAACCAAGCTCTGTATTTTGCACCTGACCTTGATTTTTGTCCGTTCATTCCACGTGTAGCAGTACCGCCTCTGCCGGTTCCTTCGCCTCTTCCAACTCTTTTCCTTGGTTTTCTTGAACCCTTAGCATATTTTAAATTACTTAAAATGTCCATTTATCTACCTATTCTTCAATTTCTTCAAAAGTTACTAAATGGGAAACTTTATTTATCATACCTCTAATTTGAGGTGTATCATTATGTATTTTTACATAATTTGGTCTTCCTAAACCCAAAGCTTTAATCGTTCTTTTTTGAACTTTAGGTCTGTCAATAATACTTCTAATCTGTTTTATTTTTAATTTCTTTGTCATTTTTTAAACTCATTAAGAATTAAACAATTCAGCTACTTCCATTTTCCTTTTACTAGCCATATGTCTTGCATCAATCAAGTCAAGCAATCCATTTAAAGTTGCTTTTACTTGATTATGAGGGTTGCTGGAACCTAAAGATTTAGTCAAAATATCTTGCACTCCAGCCGCTTCCAAAACTGCTCTAACACCGCCGCCGGCAATTAAACCCGTACCGGGTGAAGCAGGTTTAAGCAATACTCTGCCGGCACCATATTTACCAATTATTTTATGTGGGATCGTACCCTTAATAATTGAGACTCTATATACATTTTTCTTTGCGTCATCAATTCCCTTAGAGATTGCATCAGTTACTTCATTAGCCTTTCCAAGTCCAACTCCAACATGTCCGTCACCGTCTCCAACCACAACAATAGCATTAAAGCTAAATCTTCTACCACCTTTAACTACCTTTGCAACACGGTTAATATGTACAACTTTTTCTTTTAACCCTTCCAATCCACTAACTTTATTATACTTCAATTTTTACTCCTTATCAATTCAATTTTACGCTGCCGGGAGAGGACTCGAACCTCTACATACGGCGTCAAAGGCCGCTGTCCTGCCATTAGACGACCCGGCAATAAAATTTATATTTTAATGCCTTCTTCTCTCACACTCTCTGCCAATGCTTTAACTCTACCATGATAACGATAGGTATTTCTATCAAAGACAGCTTGAGTAATTCCTTTGTCCGCAGCTTTTTTAGCTAATAACTTACCAACAATTTTACTCTTTTCAACTTTACCGTTAATCTTATTCAAATCTTCTTCCAAATCTTTCGATAAAGTAGAGGCTGCAACAAGAGTTTTACTATTGGCATCATCAATTAACTGAGCATAAATATGATTTAAACTTTTATATACAGAAAGACGTGGTCTTTCACTTGTACCACTAATTTTCTTTCTAATTCTAATTTTTTTTCTTAATCTTAAACTATTCTTTGTAACTTTCATCTTTGTTTTTAGCTCCTAAGTAGTATATTAACCGGCTGTTTTACCTGCTTTTCTAATAATAGTTTCATCAGAATATTTAATACCCTTTCCTTTATAAGGTTCAGGTTTTCTGAATGATCTAATTTTCGCAGCTACCAAGCCGACTAATTCTTTATCAATTCCACTAATTTTTATTTGTGTCGGCTGCGGAACTTCAAGAGTAATTTCTTCCGGAGGTACAAAGTATATTGGATGAGAATACCCAACATTCAGTAAAAGATTTTTACCTTTAAGTTCAGCTTTATAACCAACTCCAACTATAATCAATTCTTTAGAATATCCTTTCGAAACACCAGTAACCATATTTTGCAACAAAGCTCTGGTTAATCCGTGTAAAGATCTATTTTCCCTTTGATCGTTAGGCCTGGTTACAATAATTTCTTCATCTTTAACTTCAATAGAAATATTAGGATGGAAAGTTCTTTCTATTTGACCTAATTTACCTTTTACTACTAAAGTTTGGTTATTTTGTTTAACCTCAACATCCTTAATATTTATCGGTTTTTTACCAATTCTTGACACTTCTAATCTCCAAGTTAACGATTACCAAATATGGCAGATAACTTCTCCGCCAACTCCTAAATTTCTTGCTTGTTTATCGGTTAACAACCCTTGCGAGGTTGAAATAATTGCAAGTCCCAAACCATTCAGTACTCTAGGAATTTCATCCTTTTTAGCATAAACTCTTAATCCAGGCTTACTAATTCTTTGTAAATCAGTAATTGATGATTCCGAATTAACATAATTCAAATAAACTCGCAGTATATTTTGTTTATTATCTTCAACAACGTTAAAGTCTCTAACAAAATTATTATTTTTCAAGATTTCCGCCATTTTTACCTTCATATTATTCGAAGGCATTTCAACAAATTTTTTATCGGCTTTTACAGCATTTCTTATTCTAGTTAAAAAATCTGATATCGGATCAGTAACAGGCATTTTATATCTCCTTTTTTACCAACTGGATTTTTTTATTCCCGGAATTTCACCTTTTAGAGCCATTTCTCTAAAAACCAATCTTGAAACTCCAAATTTTCTATAATATGCCCTGGGCCTTCCAGTAAGCATGCATCTATTTCTCAATCTAACGCGAGAGGAATTTTTAGGTAATTTTTGAAGTCCTTCATAATCACCTTTTTCCTTTAATTCTTTTCTTAAGGCAGCATATTTATCAACTAATTGTTCTCTTTTAGTTTCTCGAGCTACCAAACATTTTCTTGCCATAATTAACCTTACTTAAATTTATTGAATTTCCTTTTTCTTAAAAGGAATACCAAAAGCCATTAATAATTCATAAGCTTCTTTATCACTTTGTGCGGATGTAACGAAAGTAATATCCATCCCCAAAACTCTATTAACTTTATCAACATCAATTTCCGGGAAAATAATTTGTTCTTTTACACCTAAAGTATAATTGCCTCGTCCGTCAAAAGATTTATCCGGTATTCCCCTAAAATCTCTAACCCTTGGTAATGCCGTAGCAATAAGTCTATCTAAAAATTCATACATTCGCTCTCTTCTCAAAGTAACTTTTGCACCAATCTTCATTCCTTCTCTTAATTTAAAATTGGAGATTGATTTCTTTGCAATTCTTACCGAGGCTTTTTGACCTGTAATAGTAGCTAAATGATTCATGGCTTCATCCAAAACTTTAGAGTCTTGAATTGCGGAGCCCACACCCATATTAACAACTATTTTTTCTAACTTAGGCACTTGCATTATACTTTTATATGAAAACTGTTTCATTAGTTTCGGAATAATATCGCTTTTATACTTTTCAAATAATCGCGGTGTTATCTTCTCAACAGCTTTCTTTTCTTCAACCGGTTTTTTTGCAGTACTTTTTTTCTTACTTCCTGTTTCTTTTTGTGTTTTCTTAGCCATATTTATATCTCAACAACCATTTTAAAAATTATGGTAACATTTCTCCAGTTAATTTACTAATTCTAGCACTTCTTTTTTTGCCCGACTTTTCATCAATAATAATTTTCTTACCTATTCTGGAAGGTTCATTTGTTTTTGGATCCAAAATCATAAGATTGGAAACATGAATTGGAGCCTCTTTTTCAATGATACCCCCTTGAGGGTTTTGCTGATTTGGTTTAGTGTGTCTTTTTCTAATATTAACACCTTCAACTATCACACGATTTTTTTTAGGATAAACTTTAAGAACTTTCCCGGTTTTCCCTAAATAGTTTCCTGCAATTACTATAACTTTATCATCTTTTTTAATTTTCATTTTCATAACCTTTGGTTTATAACACTTCCGGAGCTAAAGAAATAATTTTCATAAATTTCTTATCCCTTAACTCCCTTGCCACGGGTCCAAATATTCTAGTACCTCTCGGTTCATTCTGAGGATTTAATAATACTGCTGCATTTTCGTCAAAGCGAATATAAGAACCATCTTTTCTACGAATTTCTTTTTTTGTCCTTACCACAACAGCTCTTGAAACTTCACCTTTTTTAACAACGGCGTTAGGTAATGCCGCTTTAACGGAAACAACAATTAAGTCTCCAACGCTAGCATATCTTCTATTACTACCGCCTAAAACTCTAATACACCTTACTCTTTTTGCGCCTGAATTGTCAGCAACAACTAAGTTTGTTTCTTCTTGTACCATTTAATTCTTTCTCCTTTTCAAACGCTGTTACTTAGCTTTTTCAATAATTTCGACTAATCGCCAATTTTTTCTTTTACTTAAAGGTCTAGTTTCCATAATTTTAACAACATCACCCGGTTTACATTCATTCTTTGCATCATGCGCCATTAAATTAGTAGTTTTCTTAAAATACTTTTTATAAATAGGATGAGCGACTTTTCTTTCTATCTTTACTAAAATGCTTTTATCCATTTTGTTTTTTGTAACAACACCAACTCTTGTTTTCCTTAATCCTTTATTTTCCATCTTATGGAATAACTCCTTATTTATTTTTCAGATTTCTTCGCATCTTGAAGTTCTCGTTCACGTAGAACTGTTTTCATGCGAGCAATATCTCTTTTTACTGTTTTTAATTTAGCCGTATTTGTTAAACTCTTCAGTTCGTTTTGAAATTTTAAGTCAACAAGATTATTTTCTTCTTCTGCAATTCTCTTAATAAGCTCATCATTTTTCATTTCTCTAATTTCATAAATTTTCATAATAAAGCACCTTATATTTTATTCGTAATCGGGTCTTGAAACTATTTTAACTTTAATTGGTAATTTATACGATGCTAATTTTAATGCATCCATAGCAATTTCTTTAGACACTCCGGCAACTTCGAACATAACCCTTCCTCTTCTAACAGGGGCAACCCAAAATTCAGGAGCTCCTTTTCCTTTACCCATTCTAGTTTCCAACGGTTTTTTTGAAACCGGTTTGTCAGGAAAGATTCTTATCCAAACTTTACCGTCTCTTTTCATTTTACGAGTTATTGCCACCCTACAAGATTCTATTTGTCTACTGGTTATCCAAGCCGGTTCCAAAGCTTTAAGACCAAAGTCTCCAAAACTTACTCTATGTCCACGTGTGGATTTACCCTTCATTTTTCCACGCTGGGATTTTCTAAATTTTACTCTTTTCGGCATTAACATAATTTATCGCTCCTTAAAACTTATTCTGAAACTCTTTTGCCCAACACTTCACCTCGGCATATCCAAACTTTAACACCAATGGTACCATAAATAGTATAAGACGTTGCAGCAGCATAATCTATATCAGCGCGAAGTGTATGAAGAGGGATTCTCCCGTCCTTATATTGTTCAGTTCTAGCCATTTCTGCTCCACCAAGTCTGCCGGAACACATAATTTTAATACCTTGTGCTCCCATCCTCATGGAAGAAGTAATTGCCTGCTTCATAGCTCTTCTAAAAGAAATTCTTCCTCGCAATTGATTCGCAATATTTTCAGCTACCAAATACGCATCCAACTCAGGCCTTTTTATTTCGCTAATCTGTACTTTAACTTCTTTGCTTGTAAGTTGCTTTAACTCTTGCTCTAACTGAGTAATTTCTTTACCACTTTTCCCAATTACAACACCAGGTCTTGAAGTATGCAATGTTAAGATAATGTTCTTGGAAGTTCTATCAATAATAATTCGCGATACACCTGCTTTAATTAATCTTTTTCTAATATAAGAACGAATTTTATTATCTTCTTTTAATTTTGGAGCATAACTTTTATTTTCGTACCAATTAGATTCCCAGCCTCTAATTACTCCAACTCTAAGACCTATAGGATTTGTTTTCTGACCCAAATGTTCCTCCTAAATTACCTTTTTGTCGCAACTACAATTGTTAAATGATTTGATCTTTTCCTAACTCTGTAAGCTCTACCCATAGGAGCAGGCAACATTCTTTTCAACGTTGGTCCTTGGTTAACAAAAGCTTCTTGAACAAATAATTCCGAAACCTCGTGCTTATTATCTTCGTCTTTATTAAACAAATTAGAGATTGCAGAACGTAACACTTTTTCTACATCTCTAGCGGCATATTTTGTACTAAAATGCAATATCTCAATAGCCTTATCAACGGATTCACCTCGAATCATATCAATCACTAACCTCATTTTACGAGGTGAAGAACCGATATATTTATGCGTAGCTTTGGCTTCCATAATTCCTTTTCTCCAATATTATTTCTTTAATCTAGAAGCTTTTTCTGCTTTCGTACCAGGATGACCTCTAAAAATTCTAGTGGGAGAAAACTCCCCTAATTTATGGCCAACCATATTTTCCGAAATATAAACCGGGATCATTTTATTACCATTATGAACTGCAATTGTATGTCCGACAAATTCCGGCGAAATCGTACTTGCTCTAGACCAAGTTTTAACTATTTTTTTTTGGTTAGTTTCGTTTAGTTTACGGATTTTAGCTAAAAGCTTATAATCTATAAATGGTCCTTTCTTAATTGATCTTGGCATAACTTATCTAACCTTTTCTTCTTTTTATAATATATTTATTAGATTCTTTTCTCACACTTCTTGTTTTTAATCCCTTTGCTTTTTGTCCCCAAGGAGAAACCGGATGACCTCCACCGGAAGATCTACCTTCTCCACCACCCATCGGGTGATCAACCGGATTCATAGCAACACCTCGAACTTTAGGTCTTTTTCCCAACCAACGTGTTCGGCCTGCTTTACCGATACTGATATTTTCATGATCAGTATTTCCAACAGATCCGTAAGTTGCCATACATTCAAGACTTACTAATCTAATTTCGCCGGATGGCATTTTAAGTTGAGCATAATTCCCTTCTTTTGCCATTAATTGAACTTCACTACCGGCGGATCTTGCAATCTGAGCACCTTTACCTGGTTTCAGTTCAATATTATGAACAATACTTCCAAGAGGCATTTCTTTTAACTTTAATGCGTTACCAATTTTAATTTCAACACCTTCACCCGATACCACAGTTTCGCCAACTTTTAATCCTTTGGGAGCAAGTATATATCTTTTTTCGCCATCGGCATAATGCAAAAGAGCAATAAGAGCAGATCTGTTAGGATCATATTCAATTGAAAACACTTTTGCAGGAACATTAAATTTATCTCTTTTAAAATCTATAATTCTATATTTACGTTTATGTCCGCCACCTCTATGACGCGATGTAACTCGACCTAAATTATTTCTTCCACCACTCTTTTTCAATTTTGAAGTGAGTGATTTTTCAGGATTAGTTTTTGTTACCTCTTCAAAGGTAGAGATAGACATATATCTCGTACCAGGTGTCATAGGTTTTAATTTTCTTATTGCCATCTATCTCTCCGCATCAACCTTATTAAACTTCACCAAACAAATCAATTGTTTGACCTTCTTTCAGTGTAATAATTGCTTTTTTATATCTTGGTGTTTTACCGCTAAATCTACCTTTTTTAGTAAATTGTGTTTTTGTTTTGCCACTGTTTCTAATAGTATTAACCGATACAACATCAACATTAAATTTACTTTTAACTGCTTTTGCAATTTCAATTTTATTTGCATCTAGCTGAACAATAAAACCGTACTTATTTTCTTTTTCTGTTAGATCTGTCATCTTTTCTGTAACAAGCGGTCTAATTAAAATTTTCTTCATCTTTAACTGCTCTATAATTTAATGAAATGTATTGGTTAAATTTTCTAAAGCACCCTTTTGCAAAATCAAAACTTGATTATTAAGCAGTTCATAGGCATTAGCTTTATAGCCCTCCAGTACATTAACGTTTTTAATATTTGTACTTGACTTATAAACATTTGAAAGCGTACCATTTGTAAGTATCAATGTTTTCTTATCACTAACTTTTAGGGAGCTTAATACATCAGACAAACTTTTGGTTTTAGGAGTATCAAAATCAAAATCTTCAACAACCATAATTTGATTATTCTTAGCTTTAATAGATAACGCAGATTTTCTAGCCAATCTCTTAACTTTTTTATTCAGCTTCTGAGTATATTTATGAGGTTTAGGTCCAAATATAGTTCCGCCGCCAATCCACAACGGTGATCTTGTTGTACCTGCTCTAGCACCACCTCTGCCTTTTTGACGCCAAGGTTTTCTACCGCCGCCTCTGACTTCATTTCTTTCTTTAGCTTTATGCGTACCTTGCCTTTGATTAGCCAAATAAGATTTAACAGCTAAATAAACTACATGATCATTAGGTTCTATTTCGAATATCTCTTTGGATAATTCAACGGTCTCACCAGACTTAGAACCATCTATTTTATAAACATCAGCCTTCATGATAATCCATTACTTATTAATTTCAACAATTGAGTTTACGGCACCCGGTATTGCACCTTTTACCATAATTATATTTTCATCTTCAATAATTTTAATAATTTTTAATCCTTTAGTAGTAACTTGATCTCCACCCATTCTTCCAGCCATTTTAGTCCCCTTGAGCACTCTGGAAGGATAAGAACTTTGTCCAATTGAACCTGGATGTCTTAACCTGTCTTTTTGTCCATGGGTTGCACCGCCGACACCACCAAAACCGTGTCTTCTCATAACACCTTGGAATCCTTTACCCTTGCTAATTCCGGAGACTTTAACCATATCACCTTCAGAGAATATATCCACCTTAATTTCATCCCCAGGTTTAACAGTATTAACATCGAAGTTCCTGAATTCTTTAAGTTTTCTAGGAGGATTTAATTTTAGATTTTTAAATTCCGTAAGTTGAGCTTTATTTACTTTTTTCTTCTTTTTAGATCCAAATCCCATCTGGATAGCTTCATAACCATCTTTTTCGATAGTTCTTATCTTGTAAACATAACAAGGACCGGTTTCTATAACAGATACAGGGATCAATCTACCATCATCTGTAAAGATATTTGTCATTCCTTTTTTTATACCAATAAGTCCAGGCATTTTCTATTCCTATAACTTTATCTCTATATCTACACCCGCCGGTATATCAAGCTTGCTCAATGCATCGACGGTTTTGTTATTTGAGTTATGAATATCAATTATTCTTTTATGCGATCTAATTTCGAACTGTTCTCTTGATTTTTTATCAACATGTGGCGATTTTAATACTGTATAAACCGTCCTTTTAGTTGGCAAAGGAATTGGCCCGGACACAACCGCACCAGTACTTTTTACAGTTTTTATTATCTTATCCGTTGATTTATCAATCAAAATATGATCATAAGATTTCAATCTAATTCGAATTTTTTGACCAGGCACTTTAACTCCTATTTTTGATAAATAGGGGAGATAAAAAACATCTCCCATTATGAAATTTATCTTATTTATAAATTTTAGTTACAACTCCGGCGCCAACTGTTCTACCACCTTCTCTGATAGCAAACCTGAGCCCTTCGTCCATAGCTATTTCAGTAATTAATTCAATTTTTAATTTTACGTTATCACCCGGCATAACCATTTCAGTACCTTCAGGTAAAGTAGCAACACCGGTAACGTCTGTTGTCCTAAAATAAAACTGTGGTCTGTAACCATTAAAAAACGGCGTATGTCTACCACCTTCATCTTTAGATAAAATATAAACCTCACCTTCAAAAACAGTATGAGGTGTAATTGAACCCGGTTTAGCTAATACCATACCCCTTTCAATTTCATTTTTATCAATACCACGCAATAATAAACCAGCGTTATCACCAGCCATTGCAGAATCAAGTTCTTTTCTGAACATTTCAATTCCGGTAACAACTGTTTTTTTATGAACGCCAAGACCGATTAACTCAACATCTTGGTTTAATTTTATTTCACCTCTTTCAACTCTACCAGTAGCAACTGTTCCACGACCAGTAATTGAGAATACATCCTCAACCGGCATCAAGAAAGGTTTATCAATATCCCTTTCCGGAACTGGAACGTACTCATCGACGGAGTCCATAAGTTCCCAAATAGAATTTAACCTTGGATCGTCAGCCGGAGCATTAGGATCAGAGGCTGCTTCTAATGCTTGTAACGCAGAACCACGAATTATAGGAATTTCATCGCCTGGGAATTCATATTCATCAAGAAGTTCTCTTAATTCCATCTCAACTAAATCTAAAAGCTCTTCATCATCTACCATATCAACTTTATTCATATAGACAACTATTCTTGGTACACCAACTTGTCTTGCTAAAAGAATATGCTCTCTTGTTTGAGGCATTGGTCCGTCCGTAGCCGCAACAACTAAAATAGCACCATCCATTTGAGCCGCACCGGTAATCATATTTTTCACATAATCAGCATGACCAGGGCAGTCAACATGTGCATAATGTCTTTTTTCCGTTGAATACTCAACATGTGCAGTTGCAATAGTAATACCACGCTCTCTTTCTTCAGGAGCGTTATCAATACTATCAAAAGTTCTTACTTGAGACAAGCCTTTTTTTGCTAACGCCATTGTAATAGCAGCCGTCAATGTTGTTTTACCATGATCCACGTGACCAATAGTACCAATATTTACGTGTGGCTTACTCCTATCAAATTTTTCTTTCGCCATCGAATTCTCCTTGTTATTTTACTTAATAAATATTGTTTTCAACTAAACAGACTCTACAGAACTTCTTATTTGCGATTTTTCAGCTATTTCTTCTGCAACAGATTTCGGTACTTGTGCATAATGTGCAAATTGCATTGTATATATCGCCCTTCCTTGCGTCATAGATCTAATCGTAGTAGCATACCCAAACATTTCTGACAGCGGTACCGTAGCTTTAATTATTTGTGCATCCTTTCTAGCTGTAAAACCAGATATTTTACCTCTTCTTGAATTAAGATCACCCATGACATCTCCCATATATTCTTCAGGAGTAGTAACTTCAATGTCCATTATAGGCTCAAGTAAAACAGGCCCTGCCTTTTTTGCACCGGCTTTTAATGCCATAGATCCGGCTACTTTAAAAGATAGTTCATCAGAATCAACATCATGGTATGAACCATCGTATAATTTAGCTTTTACATCAACCATCTGATATCCGGCAACAACACCATTTCTCATTGCTTGTTGAATACCTTGAGAAACGGAAGGTATATACTCCTTAGGAACTGTACCACCTACAATTGCGTTTTCAAACTCGTATCCTTTCCCTGGTTCATTAGGTGATAACTCTATCCAAACATGTCCATATTTTCCACGACCACCAGATTGTTTAACAAACTTACCTTCAGCCTGAACTGATTTTGTAATTGTTTCTCTGTAAGCTACCTGAGGTTTACCAATATTAGCATCAACTTTGAATTCTCTTTTCATTCTATCTACTAGAATCTCTAAATGTAACTCACCCATCCCTGCAATTATAGTCTGATTTGTCTCTTCATCAACTTTTACTTTAAAAGTCGGATCTTCATCTGATAATTTCATTAAAGCTTCTGATAATTTATCTTGATCAGCTTTTGTTTTAGGTTCAATAGCAATTCTTATTACCGGTTCTGGGAATGCCATTTTTTCCAATACAATAGGATCATCTTGAGTACAAAGCGTGTCACCCGTTTTTGTATGCTTTAATCCTACTATCGCAGCAATATCTCCAACTCTAACTTCATCCATATCTTGCCTATGATTAGCATGCATCAATAAAATTCTACCAACTCTTTCTTTTTTATTGGAAACTGAATTATAAATATATGATCCGCTTTTCAATATTCCGGCATAAACTCTAATATAGGTTAGCTTACCAACAAAAGGATCCGTCATTATTTTGAAGGCTAAAGCTGTAAACTTTTCATTTGGATCAATTCTTCTAACAACTTTATCATCTTTATGAACATGATGTGCAACCAATTCCGGAGTATCTATTGGAGAAGGCAAAAAGTCAAGAACACCATCCAATAATTTTTGTATTCCTTTGTTTTTAAATGCGGAACCACATATAACAGGCACTATTTTAAGTTGAATTGTAGCTTCTCGAAGTACTGCTTTAATTTCATCAGATGTTATTTCTTCCCCTTCTAAATATTTTTCAAGCAGAGTATCATCAACATCAGAAACTGCTTCAAGCATTACAGTTCTATATTTATTAGCGAGGGCTTTTAAGTCAGAGGGTATTTCCATGTCTTCAAAAGTTGCGCCCAAAGTTTCATCATTATACATCCGTGCTTTCATCTCTATCAAATCAATAACGCCGGCAAAAAGGTCACCTTCACCAATCGGTAAAGTTATGGGAATTGCATTTGCACCTAATCTATCTTTCATCATCTTAACTGCTGCATGAAAATCTGCTCCCACACGATCCATTTTATTAACAAAAGCAATCCTTGGAACATTATATTTATCAGCTTGTCTCCATACGGTCTCAGACTGGGGTTCAACTCCTCCTACCCCGCAGAAAAGAGCAATTGCACCATCAAGTACCCTAAGGGACCTTTCCACTTCTACTGTAAAATCAACATGCCCGGGAGTATCTATTATATTAATTTGATAGTCCTTCCAATATGCAGTGGTTGCCGCACTAGTAATAGTAATTCCTCTCTCTTTTTCTTGATCCATCCAATCCATTGTAGCAGCGCCATCATGCACTTCACCTAATCTATGCACTTTACCTGTATAATAAAGAATACGTTCAGTTGTAGTAGTTTTTCCAGCATCAATATGAGCCATCAAACCTATATTTCTAACTTTATTTATATCTACTCTTTTTTTAGCCATTATCTTTTAATATTCCTTTACATTACCATTTGAAATGCGCAAAAGCTTTGTTAGCTTCAGCCATTCTATGAACGTCATCTTTTTTCTTAACTGATGATCCTTCTCCTTTTGAAGCTGCAATAAGCTCAGCTGCAAGTTTTAATGCCGTAGATTTATCTTTACGATCACGAGCATAATTCCTTAACCATCTTAAAGATAAAGCAATTCTTCTGGTAGCACGGACTTCCATTGGTACTTGATACGTTGCACCGCCAACTCTTCTACTTCTCACTTCTACAAGAGGTTGAGTATTTTGAACAGCTTTATTAAAAATTTCCAATGCGTTTTGTTTTGTTCTCTGTTCAATTATTTCGAATGCATCATACACTAATTTTTGTGCAGTTGATTTTTTACCATCCCACATAATATAGTTTATGAATTTCGCAACCAGAACGTCATTAAATTTTGGATCCGGTTTTATGTACCTTTTTTCTGCTCTTCTTTTTCTCATAATTTCACTTTAATTTTTAGGTCTTTTTGCACCGTATTTTGATCTTGCCTTTTTTCTCTCTTCAACGCCACTCGTATCTAATGTTCCACGAATAACATGATATCTTACACCAGGAAGATCTTTAATTCTACCACCTCTTATAAGCACAATTGAGTGCTCCTGCAAATTATGTCCTTCACCCGGAATATATGCTGTAACTTCCATCCCGTTAGTTAACCTTACTCTTGCAACCTTACGCAAAGCAGAGTTTGGTTTTTTAGGAGTAGTAGTATAAACCCTTGTACACACACCTCTTTTTTGTGGGCATGCATTTAAAGCAGGGGCTTTATTTTTGGACTTAATTTGCTTGCGTCCTTTTCTGACCAACTGATTAATTGTTGGCAATGATATCCTCCGTTTGAACGTTTTAAATAAAATTCAGACTCAAAATATAGATATAACTATAAATTAAAGCAAGTAAGAATCAGTAAATTTTTACTGCTCTACCGCTTTATTTTCTTCTTTTGCTAATGTTTCTTCCTGTCCTTCTTCTTCCGGTTTTTCAACTTCCAAAATTACTTTCCCGTATTTTTTTAATCCTGTACCTGCAGGTATTAAATGACCCATTACCACATTCTCTTTTAACCCGGTTAAATAATCAACCTTCGCAGCAATTGCAGCATTTGCAAGAACTTTTGTAGTTTCCTGGAATGAAGCTGCAGAAATAAAGCTTTCCGTCGATAAAGCTGCTTGCGTAATTCCAAGTAAAACATTGCCAAATGTGGCAGGCTCAGCATTTCTAACCTTAGGAGCTGCTTTTTCTTTTCGTTCTAATTCGTTTTTTAATTCTCTGTAAATATGTTTAGAAATCATTTGACCGACCGAAAGTTTGGAATCACCAGGATCTTCTACAACAACCATATTTTGAACTCTTTCGTTTTCTTCTAAAAGTCTAACTCTGCTAACATAATCTTCTTCAATAAAATTAGTATCGCCAGAAGAAATTATTCTTAATTTTTGCAGCATTTGTTTAACAATAGTTTCAATATGCTTATCATTTATTTTAACACCTTGTAATCTGTAAACGTCTTGAATTTCATTTACCAAATACTCTTGAACAGCATTTGTTCCTTTGATTTTCAAAATATCGTGAGGATCAATTGGACCATCTGTAATTTTTTCTCCGGCCGGAATTTCATCGCCTTCTTGCACCAAAATATGTTTGCCGTAAGCAACATTATAAACTTCCCGGAAAGATCCATCAAATGATTCAACAATAATTTCTCTGGAACCTTTTTTACGGGCGCCAAATTTTACAGTGCCTTCAATCTCGGATACAATAGCCGGGTCATGAGGACTTCGAGATTCAAATAGTTCTGTTACCCTCGGCAAACCGCCCGTAATATCTCTGGACTTATTAGTTTGTTTTGAAATTTTGGCTAAAATAGTTCCCGCCTTTAAATTCTCACCTTCCTCAACAGCTAAATAAGCATTTGTGGGAAGATTAAAAACTTTTTCGTTTCCGTCAGTATCTCGGATTGTAATACTTGGAGTTAAATTTTTATCTTTTGATTCAATCACAACCTTCTGAACGTGTCCAGTATGTTCATCAGCAACTTGTTGGATTGTAATATTATCAATAAAGTCTTTGAATATAACAACACCGTCAATATCCGTAAGAATAACGGCGTTATAAGGATCATGATTATAAAGCGGTTGTTTTTTCTTTATTTCTTGCCCATCATTTACTAATAGTTCCGCACCATAAGGGATATCGTATTTTTTTATTTGTCTATTATCATGATCGAAAACACCAATTGATCCTCTTCTACCGGTTACAACTTTTACTTTTCCTCTAAAATCTGTTTTCTCTACATAATTTATCTTTTCATATTCTACTCTACCATCGGTGTTGGATTCAACCTGAGACTGACTTGCGATACGAGAAGACGTACCACCCAAGTGAAAGGTTCTTAAAGTAAGCTGAGTACCAGGTTCACCAATAGATTGAGCCGCAACAATACCAACAGCTTCTCCAATTTCTACTAATTTACCAGTAGTTAAGTTTCTACCGTAACATTTTGCACAAACACCTCTTTTAGATTCGCACGTAAGAACTGTACGTATAAATACCGAATCAATATTAGCTTCATCAATTTGTTCGGCAATTTTTTCAGTAATTAATTCACCTGCTTCTATAATAAGTTCATCGGTTCTAGGATCATAAACATCTTCTTGCGCAACACGTCCGGTAATTCTTTCTGCAAGTGGTTCGCGCTCTAATTCAATATCTTTCAATGCTGAAACATAAACACCTCTAATTGTTCCGCAATCTTCTTCGGTAACAATTACATCCTGTGCAACATCTGTTAACCTTCTTGTTAAATATCCGGCATCAGCTGTTTTTAAAGCCGTATCGGCAAGACCTTTTCTAGCACCGTGAGTTGAAATAAAATACTCAAGTACCGATAGACCTTCTTTAAAATTAGCAACAATTGGATTTTCAATAATTTCACCGGATTGCCCGCTAAGACTTTTTTGAGGTTTCATCATCAGACCTCTCATACCTGCTAATTGGCGAACCTGTTCTTGTGAACCCCTGGCACCGGAATCAACCATCATATGTAATGGATTGAACCCACTTTGGTCACTTTTTAATCTATTCATTAAAAATTTACTAACATTATTAGTTGTATGAGTCCAAACGTCAATAATTTTATTATATCGTTCTGCATCAGTTATTAAACCTTGTTCATGCTCATTTAATATTGAAGCTACTTTTTTATTTGAATCTTCAATAAGCGGTTTTTTCTCATCGGGAACAATCATATCACTAAAACTAATAGAAACACCCGCAGCCGTAGCATATTGATATCCAATAGACTTCAAATTATCTAAGAATTTTGCAGTAACTTCATTTCCAAGCTTAATAAACATCTTATAGATAAAACCACTAAACACTTTTTTAATCAACAGTTCATTAAAGAAGCCCATTTCATTTGGAACAATTTTATTAAATATTACTCTACCAACTGTAGTTTCAATAAAATCGCCATCAATTTTAACTTTAATTTTTGCATGCAAATCAACTACCCTGGCATCATAAGCTATCGTTACATCTTCTGAATCTCCAAATATCATTCCTTCGCCTTTAGCGCCGGGCAAAACTTTTGTCAAATAATAACAACCTAAAATAATGTCTTGTGTGGGCACTACTATCGGACTACCGTTTTGAGGCGATAAAATATTATGACTTGAAAGCATTAATAATCCGGCTTCAAGCCTGGCTTCGTAAGATAACGGAACATGAACAGCCATTTGGTCACCATCAAAATCAGCATTAAACGCAGTACATACCATAGGATGCAATTGAATTGCCTTACCATCAATTAATTTAGGTTGAAATGCTTGGATACCTAGCCTATGCAATGTTGGCGCCCTATTAAGCATAACCGGATGACTATCAATTAATTTTTCTAAAATATCCCATATAACAGCTTCTTTTCTTTCGACAGCTTTTCTTGCACTCTTCACTGTTTTATAATGCCCCCGATCAATTAACTTCCTAATTATAAAAGGTTTAAAAAGTTCGACGGCCATATCTTTAGGCAAACCACATTCATGCAACTTAAGTTCAGGACCAACAACAATTACAGAACGGCCCGAATAATCCACTCTTTTTCCCAAAAGATTTTGACGGAACCTACCTTGCTTGCCTTTAAGCATATCACTAAGTGATTTTAGAGGACGGTTACCGTCACTTCTAACAGCTGTTGCTCTTCTCGAATTATCAAATAGTGCATCAACAGATTCTTGAAGCATTCTTTTTTCATTGCGTAGAATAACTTCGGGAGCTTTAATGTCAATAAGTCTTTTCAATCTATTATTACGGATAATAACTCTTCTGTATAAATCATTTAGATCACTTGTTGCAAACCTACCTCCTTCCAAAGGAACCAACGGTCTTAATTCAGGCGGAATAACCGGTATAACACTCATAACCATCCATTCAGGTCTATTTTCAACTTTACCTTCCTGGGGTCTAAATGCTTCAAGCACTCTTAATCTCTTTAATAAATCCTTCCTTTTTTGTTGAGATGTTTCTACTTTTAATCTATTTTTAAGCTCCCAAAAAACATTTTCAACATCAATTTGTTTTAATAATTCTCTTACACCATCACCACCAATTTTAGCAATAAACTTTTTAGGATCATCATCGTCAAGTGAATCATTATCAAAAGGCAAAGAACTAGTAATTTCATAGTATTGATCTTCAGAAATTAAGTCTTTTTTACTTAAACCTGTTGTCCCGGGATTAAGCACTACATAAGATTCATAATAAATAATTTTTTCCAACTGTTTAGTTGTAACGCCAACAATATTACCTATTTTTGACGGAAGAGCTTTAAAGAACCAAATATGAACAATAGGTACAGCTAAGGCAAGGTGCCCCATTCTTTCTCTTCGAACGCTTTTAAGCGTAACTTCAACGCCACATCTATCGCAAACAATACCTTTGTACCGGATACCCTTGTACTTTCCGCAAGCACATTCCCAATCTTTAACGGGACCAAAAATTTTCTCACAAAATAGTCCGTCTTTTTCAGGACGAAATGATCTGTAATTTATTGTCTCGGGTTTTGTAACTTCCCCATGCGATCTTGAGAGTATATCGTCAGGACTAGCAAGACTAATTGTAAGTTTTTCAATTCTTTTTAATTTTGTTTCTTGAGCTCTATATCTCATAAAGCTATCTCCTTAAAACTTTAAGCTTTTAAGCTAAATTAGTTAACTTTAATGTTCAATCCTAAACCTTGCAATTCCTTTATCAGTACATTAAAAGATTCAGGAACATTTGGTTTGCCAAGGTTATCTCCTTTTACAATTGATTCGTACGCTTTGGATCTGCCCGTTACATCGTCACTTTTTATTGTAAGAATTTCTTGTAATACATTTGCCGCACCATAACCTTCCAGCGCCCAAACTTCCATTTCTCCAAATCTCTGACCACCAAATTGAGCTTTACCACCCAGCGGCTGCTGTGTAATTAAAGAGTATGGTCCTATTGATCTGGCATGTAACTTATCATCAATCATATGCCCTAATTTCAACATATAAATATAACCGCAAGTAACTTTCTGGTGGAATTTTTCTCCGGTTCTTCCGTTATAGAGAGTAGTTTTGCCGCCATCAGGAAGATTTGCTTTTTCAACCCATTCTTTTACATCTTTTACACTCGCACCATCAAAAACCGGAGTTTCAAACTTAACGCCGAGTAATTTCCCAGCCCAACCAAGAACTGTTTCATATAATTGACCCAAATTCATACGAGAAGGTACACCAAGAGGGTTCAGTATAATATCTACGGGTGTTCCATCTTCATCATACGGCATATCCTCAACAGGAACAATTTTAGCAACAACACCTTTATTTCCATGGCGACCAGCCATCTTATCACCAACAGATAATTTTCTTTTTTTCGCAACATAAACTTTTGCCAATTGAACAATTCCCGGAGGCAGTTCATCACCGCTTTGAATATTTATCTTTCTGCGTTTAAACTCATTCTCTAATTCAGAGATAATATGGAAGTAGTTTGAGAACAAAGTTTTTATCATTTTATTAGTTTCTTCTTCCTTAAACCAATCTTGAGTATAATTTAACTTTGTTACATCCGGCAAGGAGCTAAAAGTTGAGTCTTTAATTACAGTGCCACTTCTTATAATAATGCTTCCGTCAAGATCTCTAATACCCGTGCAAGATTTTTTCTTGGATAAAATCTCAAGTTTCGAAACTAATTTATTATACAATGCTTCTTTTTGGGCATTTATTTCTTTTTCCAAACTCTCAAGCTGTTTCTTTTCATTCTTTTTAGTTTCGGCATCCCTTCTTTTTCTCGAGAATAATCTGGTTTTAATTACCGTACCTTTAAGTCCGGGAGGAGCTTTTAAAGAGGCATCCTTTACATCCCCAGCTTTATCGCCGAATATTGCTTTTAATAACTTTTCTTCAGGCGTAGGATCGCTTTCGCCCTTAGGAGTAATTTTACCAATGAGAATATCGCCTTCTTTTACTTCTGCACCTTCTCTGATGATTCCAAATTCAGTAAGATTTTTGGTAGCTTCTTCACTTACATTGGGGATATCTCGAGTTAATTCTTCTTCGCCTCTTTTAGTTTCTCTAACTTGTAATTCAAAATCCTCAATATGTATCGAAGTATATACATCCTCAGCAACTATACGCTCACTAATAATTATGGCATCCTCAAAATTGTATCCGTTCCATGGCATAAAAGCAACTTTAATGTTTCGTCCAAGTGCAAGTTCGCCATGATCGATAGCAGGGCCATCAGCAAGAGCATCTCCTTTTTTAACAGATTGTCCAACCTTAACAATTGGTCTCTGATTGAAGCAAGTCTCTTGGTTAGTACCGGCGAATTTAATTAGGTTATATTCCACCCTTCTTTCATCATCAAAACCTGTTAACGCTTCTATACTATTCGGATCCAGTTCATATTTAACGACAACTCTATCTGCATCTACAAATTCAACAACTCCTTTATCCTCAGCAAGAATCACAGACCTTGAATCTTTAGCGATTTTCTGTTCCATACCTGTGCCAACAATTGGGGCTTCAGGATTTAACAAAGGCACTCCTTGACGCTGCATGTTTGAACCCATCAAAGCTCTGTTCGCATCATCGTGTTCTAAAAATGTTATTAACGATGCACCGGCGCTAATTATTTGAGTGGGAGCAACATCCATATAATGAATATTTTTAGGTTGAACAACCGGAAATTCACCTGTATGCCTGCATTTCACTCTCTCATTTAAAAACTCACCTTTTTCATTTACCGGAGCATTTGCTTGAGCTATAGTATATTCGTCTTCTTGATCTGCACTTAAGTATTCTACTTCTTTTGTAACTCTACCGTTTTTAACTTTTCTATAAGGAGTTTCAAGAAATCCGTAACCATTTATTCTTGAAAATATAGTAAGGGAAGAAATTAAACCAATATTAGGACCTTCCGGGGTTTCGATTGGGCAGAGTCTTCCGTAATGCGAATGGTGAACATCGCGCACTTCAAATCCGGCTCTTTCTCTTGTAAGACCACCGGGACCCAAAGCCGAAACACGCCGTTTATGTGTTACTTCGGCCAACGGATTAGTTTGGTCCATAAACTGAGAAAGCTGATTTGTTCCGAAGAAAGCATTAATTACACTACTCAAAGTTCTGGCATTTACTAAATCCTGAGGCTGCATATTGTCTGCGTCTCTCATGTTCATTCGTTCTTTTATTGTGCGGGACATTCTTGCCAATCCAACATTAAACTGCTGCATTAACTGTTCGCCAACAGTTCTAACTCTTCTATTTCCCAAATGATCTATATCATCAACGTTTACATTTCCATTTTTCAGATGGATTATATTTTTCATTATAGCAATAATATCTTCAATAGTAAGAACACGAACATCCATTGGAATATTGAGTTCCAATTTATCATTCATTCTAAATCTGCCAACTTCACCTAAATCATATCTTTTCTCATTAAAAAACAGCTTATCAATTAGTCCTTGAGCCGTATCCAAGTCTGGCGCTTCACCGGATCGTAATTGTCTGTATATTGCAAACAAGGCCTCTTCTTTATTTTGTGAAGTATCCTTTTTGAGAGTATTTAAGATTAAGTTTTGGTCGGCCGAAACTTCCGAAGTGATTAATTTAATTTCTTTAAGCGATGACTCTTGAATATTCTCAATAATCTCTTCGTTTAATTCTTCATCTTTTGCAACAAATATTTCGCCTGTTTCCATATCGATAACATCTTCGGCAACTATTCTACCGGAATATGTTTCGACATCAAGATCTTTAACTTTAGTAATTTCAACCAAATTAAAAAGATCTAATATTTCTTCGTCAGTTGTATAACCGACAGCACGCAATAAAGTGGTTGCAGGAAATTTTTTCCTTCTATCGATATAAACATACATAACATGATTTATATCTGTAGCAAATTCTACCCAAGAACCTCTAAATGGAATAATTCTTGCTGAATAGATCGGAGTTCCGTTTGGGTGTACTGACTGTGCAAAAGCTACACCGGGGGATCTATGCAATTGGCTAACTATAACTCTTTCGGCTCCGTTAATAATAAATGAAGCTCTATTAGTTATATAAGGCAGATTCCCCAAATAAACTTCTTGCTCAATAGAATTAACATATTCACCGGTCTCATCGTCCTTTGTTGAAAGACGCAGTTTCGCTTTTAATGCGGCAGAATAGGTTAAGCCTCTTTCCGCACATTCAGGTATCGAGTATCTGGGTGTTTCCATATTGTAACCAAGAAAGTCCAGTCTATAAAATTCTTTATTATCCATTATGGGGAAATTTGTGTTAAATACACCTTGCAAGCCTTTGTTTTCCCTTTTATTGGGATGAACATTCAATTGAAGGAAATCTTCGAAAGATTCCATTTGGATATTCAAAAGATCAGGTGTATCCATAACAGGAGTTATGGAAGAGAAAGTTACTCTACCATTTTTTTTATTAATTTTTGTTTTCTCCAAACTTATACCCCTTATTAAATTTTGTTATTCAAAATATTGTGTCCAAAATTTTAGGAATCCTTAACAATTATAGATGCATAAATATTAGATGGGAAATTTTGCAAATCTGTTAAAAAGTCCTCAGTTTTCAGAAAAATCCTGCGTAAAAATTAAGTTCGTAAATGCCACAAAAGTGGTAATGCACAATTAGCTTGCATTACCACTTTCAAAATTAAACAAAACCGAATAGTTATTATTTAACTTCTACGGTTGCGCCTGCTTCTTCAAGCTCTTTCTTAACCTTTTCAGCTTCATCTTTAGATACGGCTTCTTTAACAGTGCTTGGTGCTGAATCAACTAAATCCTTAGCTTCTTTTAATCCTAATCCGGTATGAGCGCGAACTACTTTAATAACGTTAATTTTTTTCTCGCCGAAGCTTTTCAATAATACATCAAATTCAGTTTGTTCTTCTGCAGCAGCAGCTTCTCCTGCAGGAGCAGCGCCCATAACAACCGGAGCCGCAGCAGTTACACCAAATTCTTCTTCTAAAGCAGTTTTTAGTTCCGAAGCTTCAACAAGAGTTAAAGCTTTAATTTTTTCAACAATTTCAGCTATTTTCTCTGACATTTTATTTTTCTCCTCTAAATAAGTTTATTTTCGTTAAAATATTTAAATTAAGCAGCTTTCTTTTTACTAATTTCATCAACCAAGCTAACAACATCTCGCATAACCGCATTGATGGCACCAACAATTCCAGATGCCGGAGAAGCAATGCTTCCGACAATACTGCTTAATACTTCTTCTTTTGAAGGCATTGAAGCCAATACGTCAAGTTTCTCTTCAGTGTAGTATTGAGATTCTATGTAACAGCCTTTAAAAATAAATTTCTTATGAACTTTAAAATACTTTTTAATAATTTTTGCCGGAGCAACAAAATTTTCACCGGTAAACACAAAACCGTTCATTCCGAACAAATTATTGTTAAATTCATCAAACCCGCCAATATCATTAATGGCTCGTTTGACTAAGGTATTTTTAAAGATTTTGTAAGTTATTCCTTCACTAAGAAATTCTTTTCGGATGCTGTTGATATCCTCAACATTTACACCGTGATAGTCAACTAAGTAAACACTAGTTGAGTTTTCAAATAATTCCTTGACCTGAGAAACTTGTTCTTTTTTTTCAGTTTTATTCATATTCTACCCAGATCGTTTTACGTTAAAAATAATATAAATTGAAGCATTTATTTATAATGAGTGCGTAATCTTTATTTAAGCGAAGCTATTGCTTCGTCTTTTAAAATTTTTAAGCCAGGGCCCATTGTGCTTGATAGAAACAAACTCTTAACATACTGTCCTTTTGACGAAGCAGGCTTCAGCTTAATAATTGTTTGTAAAAAAGCTTTTATATTCTCCATCAGAGCTGAGTCGTCAAAATTCAACTTGCCCAAAGAAGCATGCACAATTCCACTTTTATCAACACGAAACTCAATTTTACCGGCTTTTACTTCTTTAACAGCTTTTGCTACATCATTAGTTACAGTCCCGCTTTTGGGATTAGGCATTAAACCTTTAGGCCCTAAAGTACGTCCTAACTTTCCAACTTCAGCCATTGAACTTGGGGTTGCAACAACTACGTCTACATCAGTCCAGCCGGATTTAATTTTGTCTAGATATTCCTCAAAACCGGCATAATCAGCACCGGCTTCCAAAGCTTCTTTTGCTTGAGGATCTTTTGCAATAACAAGTACCCTAACTTTTTTACCTGTTCCATTTGGCAAAGAAACTGTTCCTCTTACCATTTGATCAGCATGCTTTGGATTAACTCCTAGTTTTATTGCACAATCAAGTGATTCGGTAAATTTTACCTTGCTTGATTCTTTCAATAATTTAATTGCATCCTCAATAGAATATTCTTTTTTCGTATCAACTTTAGTTTTTATTTCCTTAGTTCTTTTTGAAACCTTCATATCAAAACCACATTAAATGTTTAATAGTTTAATTTTTTACTGTAATTCCCATGCTTCTGGCGGTGCCTGCTATCATACTTTTAGCATGTTCAATATCATGGGCATTCAGATCTTTCATTTTAGTATTAGCAATCTCTTCCAATTGAGCGCCGGTTACGCTAGCAACTTTAGTTTTATTAGATTCGCTCGAACCTTTTTCAATATTAACCGCTTTTTTCAATAAAACGGCAGCCGGCGGAGTTTTTGTTATAAACGTAAAGGATTTATCATGGTAAACAGTTATAACAACCGGAATAATTAAGCCGGCTTTATCTGAAGTTTTTGCATTAAACTGTTTACAAAATTCCATTATGTTCACGCCCTTCTGTCCTAAAGCGGGACCAACAGGCGGTGAAGGATTAGCTTGACCGGCAGGAATTTGTAATTTAATATAGCCTTCTATTTTCTTTGCCATTTGTAAACCTTAAAAATATTATTTGTTATTTTTCTAATTCAGCTTGTACAAAATCGATTTCAACGGGAGTTTTTCTACCAAAAATTGAAACCATTACTTTAATTTTCATTTTATCTTCATTTACTTCTTCAACTAAGCCGGAAAAATTATTAAAAGGACCGTCAATAATTTTAACAAAATCTCCTGCTCTGAACACAGTATCTGTTCGTTCGGTATCTTTTTCTTGTGCTATTCTCCCAACAATTCTTTTCACTTCTTCCGGTTGAAGAGGATTCGGTTTGTTTCCACTTCCCAAGAAACCCATAACCGAAGGAGTGTTAACAATAAAATCCTTTACTTTGTTATCAAGTTCGGCATGTAATAAAATATAACCTGGAAAAAAATTACGCGTTTTAGTTTTTTTCTTGCCATCTTTAATTTGGAACACTTTTTCGATGGGAATTAAAACCTCGTCAATTTTTTCACGCAGCTCTTCATTATCCTGTAATTCCAAATCAATTAAAGTTTTAACTTTATTCTCATGACCTGAAAACGTTCTGACTACATACCATTTATAATTTGAATTTTCCAATATCTTAAAAAAGTCCTTTTAATAATTGAGCAACAACCATATCTATTATATAAGTAAAAGCAGCAAAAAGAAGAACCACAATAATTGTAATATAGGTTGACTCTTTTAAATCATCTTTTGAAGGCCAAGTGACCTTTTTCATTTCTTTGTTTACACCGGTAACAAAATCAATAATTTTTTGTTTCATATGACTATAAATTTAATAATAGATGCACGTCAGGAGGGATTCGAACCCCCAACCTGCGGTTTTGGAGACCGCTGCTCTGCCAATTGAGCCACTGACGTATTATTTAGTTTCCTTAAAAACCACATGCTTCCTGGCAACCGGGTCATACTTTTTGTATTCCACTCTTCCCGGATGATTTCTTTTATTTTTTTTAGTTGTGTAGCGGAATCCCGTTCCGGCCGTACTTTCTAAAACAATTATTTGTCTAGCATTTTTTGCTTTTGCCATCAGTGACTCACTTTTTAATTTTAATCAATCTTTCTACTTAATTTACTAAACTAAAAAAACCTCAGTCCGGCAATTGAGCTGACGACCGGGATTGAACCGGTGACCTCATCCTTACCAAGGATGTGCTCTA
>CBEVZC010000025.1:0-31934 GCA_965554225.1 uncultured bacterium
ATCATCAAATCGTATGAAATTTGTAAATAAAGTATTTCAAATATACTAAATGAATAATTTAATTTTTTCATTTTAATTTTCGTTACGAATAAATCAATAAATATTTTAGTTAGGAATAATATACTCCAAAGAGAATTAAAGATAATTAGAAAAGGAGAAAATAAAAACAATATATTTAGCAAATGCCAACATCCTAAAATTAACTTATGTTTTAATAAGTAATGATTAGATGTTGAAGTATGCCGGGACTTTTGTGTTAAATATCCCTTGAAATTACTTTTGGCTTCGGAAAACACTTTTGCATTTTCATTTGTTACAATCCCTACTCTCATTTTATGCTTTACAGCCTCCCGCAACAATAAATCATCATCACCACTTAATGTTTCCGTTGTATTCTGATAACCTTTAATTTTATAGAATGATTCTTTGCGGAACCCGAAACTTCTTGCCGCAGCTGAATAGGGAAGTCCGATGTAAGCAAAAGAGAACGATAAAATATGCGTCCGCAAATTTTCAAAACATGCTAATTTGTTAATAAAATTATTCTTCTGAACAAAAGGGGACAATCCGAAAACAAAATCATTTCCTTTATTAAACTTTTTATTGAAAGCTTTTATCCATCCGGGCTGCGGACTGCAGTCTGCATCCGTAATCATAATATAAGGATATTTAGATTTTTCGATGCCAAATTGTAAAGCTCCTCTTTTACCTTTATATTTTTTATCTGAAGCTCTGAATAAACTAAAGTTAATGACGTTAGTGATTAAAGATTCCACTTTTTGGAATGTATCATCATCCGAATTATCATCAATTATAATAACTTCATACCGGTTATCGGGGGAATCTAATTTTAACAATGAATTTATAAGGCTTTCAACATTTCCCGTTTCATTTTTTGCAGCAATAACAATACTTATTTCATTTAATCCGGTGTCAGTTTCTGCTTGAGGTGGGGTATTAAAATACTTTATGAAAATAAAGATATAAATCAAAAATGTTGCTGATAACAAAAATATTGCAGTCATAAATAATATAAATATCTTATTGCTTAATATTCATCTTCCAGAAGCCATTCCGCGGCAAGGTCCTCATTCACTCCTTCTATAAATCTTGACGGTTTTGAAAACGTAATACCGTTCTGCCTGTCAAATATTTTCATAGGATAGGAAATATATAAGTTCTGCTTAGCCCTTGTTGAAGCTACGTACATCAATCTTCTTTCTTCTTCCAAAGCATCCAAACTTTGAGCGGCTAAGCCGGAAGGGAAAAACCCTTCGATTGCATGAATAATAAAAACAGAATGCCATTCAAGTCCTTTAGCAGAATGGATTGTTGAAAGTGTAAGATATTCCCTTTCTTTATCTTCCTCATCCAAACCAACTACACTGTCTTGAGGCGGGTCCAATGCCATATCGGATAATAAAGAATCAAGACTTCTATAATTTTGTGTGATATTCAAAAATATTTCCAAATCTTTCTTTCTCTTGTTAAAATCATCGTATTTACTTTTAAAAATTGGTTTATAGTAATCCAATACAAGTTCTGCTTTTTCGGTAGGAGACATCTTCTTCGTATAAATTTTATTGAGCAAGTTAAACAGATTATAAATTACATCTTTATATTTGCTGTTCAATACTGCATCCGGTTTCAACCCGATATTTATTTTCGAGGATTGAATTTCATCTATAATTTGCTGAGCGCGTTTAGGACCAATTCCTTCGTGCAGGAGCAATACTCTAAACCAGCTGACAATATCTTTAGGATTTGCTGCAATTCTTAAAAATGCTAAAACATCTTTAACATGTGCAGTTTCTATAAACTTCATCCCGCCGAATTTTAAGTAGGGTATATTTGCTTTGTTAAGCTCAATTTCAAGGTCAAAAGAAAAATATGATGAACGGAATAATACGGCTATATCATTAAGTTCTATTCCTTCTTCACGTAATTCTAAAATTCTATTCACAATAAAACGCGACTGCATATTTTCCGTTGCGGCGGAAATTATTGCCGGAAGCTCTCCGCCTACTTTTTGTGTGAATAAAAATTTCGGATATTTTTCAACTGACGACTCAATAATATAATTTGTAAAGTCTAATATCTCTTGAGAGCTTCTATAATTTTCTTCAAGCTTTATCAGCTTAACATTTTTAAATAGTTTAGGAAACTCCATTATATTCTTGAAATTTGCTCCTCTAAAGGAATAAATTGACTGAGAATCATCGCCCACGACCATAATATTATTATTCAATTGTACTAAACCCTTTACTATATCTGCCTGAATTTTATTAGTATCCTGATATTCATCAATCATTACAAAATTGATAGATGCTAATAGGGATCGAGCTGCAGAATTCTTACTCTCCAAAAATTCTTTTAAGTAAACAAGCAAATCATCATAATCCAGTAAATTATTTTGGGTTTTGTAAGCGTGGTAAATTTTTCCTATATCTTTTATTTTATCTGCATATTCAAAAAAATGCGGATAATCTTGCTCAACAATTTCTTCTATATCTCTTTCCGTATTTACACTTAAACTTAATATTTTAAATATTGTAGATTTTTTCGGGAACCGCTTTTTAAGTTTAGCTAAATTCAGCTGAGCTCTTATAAGGTTTATAACGTCTTCGCTATCGCCTTGGTCTAAGATTGTAAAACCGGGATCGAGGTTAATACTCTTGGCATACTTCCTTAGAGTTATATTAGCAAAAGAATGGAATGTTCCGCCGTTAATCATCGAGCATCTGTTATCAAGCAAGGCTGCAGCTCTGCTCATCATTTCTCTTGCAGCTTTACGTGTAAACGTAAGCAATAATATTGATTTTGGATCAAATCCAATTTCAACCAGTCTGGCAACACGGTAAACCAGAGTTCTTGTTTTACCCGTTCCGGCTCCGGCTATTACAAGGTAGGCGCCTTCAATTGCGGAAACAGCTTCGTATTGTGCAGGATTTAATTCGTTTTCGTAATTAATAGAGAAACGGGCTTCATCAAATTGCGGAATAGATAAGCCCGTTTTGTTAATCTTATTAAGTTTGTATATCTTCGTCATTATCTACGTAATGCTTTAGGCTTCCCAAGTAATTCCGAGACTATAATAAATTCTCTAACCGTTCGCGGGTTCCTAAGTCTTTCTTTAAGATCGCTTTCATAAGCATTAGGCGCTTCAACAATATAATATGGCTCCAATTCTTCTGAAGCAGATTTCTTTAGAGCGGCATTAAGTTTTATACTATCTGCGACCTCTAAATCCGTGCCTGCTTTTTCAATCATTCCTTCCGCTTTCATCGGGATGACATCTTTAAATTCATCTTCAGGATTCCACGTCTTATTATCTTCCATTCCCATTGATATATCTAAAGATTCATCAGCAACTTCAGTCTTCTTCTCCGGTTGAGGGATTGGATACGGAGGCGGATTTTGTTTAATACCGAAAAGTTCTTCCAATATATCCCGTTGAGGCTGCCTCTGTTTAGCGGCAGGTATATTATTCACTTGCCCTTTCTCACGCGCTTTTTTCTTCTGCTGCGCTTTTTTCTTCTTATCGAAATAGGAAGAGAAAAAACTTATAATTATAAAAAGTATAAATAAATATTCAAACAGATTATCCATTTTTCTTTGGATCCTTTTTCTCTTCCGGTTTGGCTATTGCATTTCTCATTTCAGTATCCGACTGAATATTTTTTATGTTGTAATAATCCATAACACCAAGATTTCCGGACCTGAATGCATCTGCCAATGCTAAAGGAACTTCGGCTTCCGCTTCAACAACTTTTGCTCTCATTCTTGCAACTTCAGCTTTCATTTCCTGTTCAAGAGCTACTGCAGCTGCTCTTCTTTCCTCGGCTTTTGCCTGTGCAACTTTAAGATCTGCTTCCGCTTGATCTGCCTGCAGTATGGAACCAATATTGGTACCCACATCAACATCTGCAATATCAATTGATAAAATTTCAAATGCTGTTCCCGAGTCCAGTCCCTTTGACAAAACAACTTTTGAAATAGAATCCGGGTTTTCCAAAACATCTTTGTATGAATTACTTGAGCCGATTGTAGAAACAATTCCTTCGCCAACACGGGCAAGAATTGTTGCTTCTCCGGCACCGCCTACTAATCGCTCAATATTTGCTCTAACTGTAATTCGTGCAATTGCTTTTAATTGAATTCCGTCTTTTGCTACTGCCGAAACAAGAGGAGTTTGAATTACTTTGGGAAGAACGGACATTTTTACCGCTTCCAGAACATCCCTTCCGGCAAGGTCAATTGCAGCAGCTTTCTCGAAACTAAGCTCCAAGTTAGCCTTATTTGCCGATATTAAAGCATTAACAACTTTAATCACATTTCCACCGGCAAGATAATGCGCTTCTAAAAGAGACGAATTAAGTGATAAACCGGCTTTTGTTGCCGAGATCATACTCCTTACGATTATAGTCGGGGAAACTTTCCTTAGACGCATTCCAACTAAATCTTTGAATATTTTAAGTTTAACTCCGGAAAAATATGCAGTAATAAACAACCCAATCGGGACGTAATAAGTAAATAAAATTAGAAAAAATACTACCGCAATAACAATTACAACGGAAAGACCCGATAACGCACCCATTTTTTACTCCTCTTTTAATTTTTTACTCTTCTTACATCAATAGCAAAGTTAGGAATTATAATCCACTATTACAAAGTATTTTACTTAATGAGAATTGCATTTGTAAACGATGAATGCAAAAATGATTTATTCATTTTATACGCAAATTTCAAAAATAAACCCTTTGGATAATTTGAACATGTGTTGTTATTGCGGACAAAAATTTATACATATTTTAAAACTCAAAATGTTATTTTCATTATTTAAAGATTATATTTTAATTAAAATAGATTACGAGGCAGAATTGGACAAATTTGTAATTAACGGCGGCAGTAAACTTAATGGAACGGTAAATATAAGCGGCGCAAAAAATTCGTGTCTTGCTTTAATGCCGGCAACATTGTTAACAAAAGGAGAAAACAAAATTCTTAACGTTCCTGAAGTTAACGACACTTATACAATGATAAAATTACTAAAAGAACTTGGAGCTGAAATCTTTTTCGATAATCACGAATTAAAAATTGATACGTCATATGTTAAAAATTTTGTAGCTCCTTATGAACATGTAAAAAAAATGAGAGCTTCCGTTTATGTATTAGGTCCTTTACTCGCGAATTATGGTTATGCCAAAGTTTCAATGCCCGGCGGATGTGCTTGGGGACCAAGACCGATTAATTTACATTTGGAAGCGATGGAAAAGTTAGGTGCAGCTATTGAGCTTAAAGAAGGATATATAGTTGCTAAAGCAGATAAACTTTCCGGTGCAAAAATAAACTTCGATGTATCCTCCGTAGGCGCTACGGGCAATACTTTAATGGCTGCTGTTTTGGCAAAGGGAACAAGCTTAATTACAAATGCTGCAATTGAACCTGAAATTACTCACTTGGAACGTTTCTTAGAAAAGATGGGTGCAAAAATAAACGGTATTGGAACCAGCACTCTTGAAGTTGAGGGAGTAGATGAACTAAAGTCTGCAGATATAACTAACATTCCGGATAGAATTGAAGCCGGAACCTTACTAATTGCCGGAGCAATAACAAAAAGCAAAATCGGAATTGAATATTCACATCCCGAACATATTGAATCACTTCTTCTAAAACTTGAAGACAGCGGCGCCAAATTAAAACAAGTTGATGGACTAATAGAAATTGACGCGGCAGATTTAGAAATAAAAAGTACCGATGTAACAACATCTATTTATCCTGGTTTTCCAACAGATATGCAGGCACAATGGATTGCTTATATGACTTTAGCAAAAGGTACATCAACTGTTACAGACAATATATATTTAGATAGATTTAAACATGTGCCGGAATTAAAAAGACTTGGCGCCGATATTGAGATGAGAAATAATAGCGCAATTGTAAAAGGAGTAGAAAAGCTAACCGGAGCTAAGGTAATGTCGACCGATTTACGTGCGAGTGCAAGTTTGGTTTTAGCGGGATTAGCGGCAAAAGGAACAACGGAGATCTTAAGAATTTACCATCTTGACAGGGGTTACCAAAAAATAGAGGAAAAACTGCACAAACTCGGTGCAAATATAACCAGAGTATCCACAAAGGAATACTAATGTCCAAAATTTATAAGAACATTGGAATATTCGAATCTGTAATATTGCTCATTGTGATTTTGTTTAATTATCTCTTGGTAAATTATCCGCTAACAAATGTACTCGGATTCGAATTTTCAGTAGTTAATGCAATACTGCTTTCTTTTGTTAGCGGAATACTTTTAATTCATTTAATAAATAAAAATAATAGAGGTACTCTCAGTTTTTTTTATACGGTTAAACAAAATTGGCTTATAATTCTGTTAATTGCTTTTTTACCTTTGGTAATATCAATTGTCCCAACAATACTTTCACAAGGCTGTCCGATTAGTGAAGGATTATTATTTTACATAGTAATCACACTTCCTTCGTTATTCATAGGAATGGCTCTTGGATTTTTCAGTTTTAGTATTAGTCCGAGATTTAGATATTATTGGTTTATTTTATTTTTCTTTATCACTGCTTTTGTCTGGATTTTTGAAATATATTTTAATCCGCAAATATATTTTTATAATCCAATCATCGGATTTTTCCCGGGTGTTATTTACGATGAAGACATTTCCATAACTTCATCATTAATATTGTATCGCGTTTTTATAGTTGCCGCCGGAGCTGTAATAATTTTTTCTGCAGAAAAGATGTATTACTTAAATTGGACAAGAAAAGCTCTTATTGTATTGATGTTAACTTATTCCGCAATCGGATTTTATTTTTTAAAACCTTACGTAAACCTGGCAACTACTCAAGCAAGAATGAAAAGCGAATTACGGGGAGAAGTTAAATCGGAGCACTTTAACATTTACTTTTCCGAAGACATCCCGTTAGAGAAAATTAAAAACTTTGTACTGAATCATGAATACTATTATTCACAAATTAAAAAGCAATTAACAAGAAAAGACGATTTTGTTACAACTTCATATATTTTTAAAAACGGGGAGCAGAAAAGAAACCTGTTCGGAGCAAATCGCGCAGACGTAACAAAACCTTGGCTGCGCCAGATTTATTTAAATGAAGATGATGTACTGCATGTTTTAAAACATGAACTTGCTCACGTATTTTCTGCAAAATATGGAACAACTATCCTAAAACTATCTCACAACTTCAATCCCGCTTTAATTGAAGGCTTTGCAATGGCTATTGAAAATAATTACGATAATTATGAAATACATTACCTTGCGTCAATTGCATTCCATAATAACTTCAAAGTGAAATTGAGCAATCTTTTTTCAGGGCTTAATTTTTATCTGTCAAGTTCTTCGTTTTCTTATATTTATGCCGGCTCATTTATTAAATATTTAGCAGATCAATACGGAATTGAAAAGATTACATATTTATACGGTGACGGTGATTTCCAAAAATATTACGGGAAAGGTATCCAGAAATTATCTAAAGAGTATTTCGATTTTATCAAAAATTATCCAATCGATTCGAATAAAAATATAGCAAATTATTATTTCGGACGTAAAGCTATTTTTCAAAAATATTGCGTTAGATATGCCGCAAATCAGCTTAAGAATGCGTGGCACGATTATCAATTGGGAACATACAACAAAGCAATCCGTGAGTTTAAGAAAATTTACAGCTATTCTAAATCTTATTCCGCACTTACAGGTTTGGTAAATAGCTTATTCAAAATTGATAATGCTTTTGATGCAGAAAAAATCTTAAAGGCAAATCTTAAAAATTTTGAAGGTTCCGCCCAGTATTATAGTTTGGAGCTATCTCTTGCCGATGCTTTGGTCAGAAATTATAAATTTAATGAAGCAAAAAAGTATTACTCAGAACTACTAAACCAAAAGCCAAGATACAATTACTCTTTCCTTGCTAAATTGAGAATTGATATGCTCAATTTTAATTCTTTAAAACTTAGAGATTATCTTTCAGCTTCGGTTTTTGATAAATACGAGCTTCTGAAATATTATTATTCTAAAACTAATGACCCGGCTTCTATTTATTCAATGTTATCACTATCGGAACAGCTTAATCAATCTTATTCGAATTTTAATAAGCAAATAATTATAAGAACAAATCATAATGATGTTTTATCGTACTATGCATTATTTATAGAAAGCAATTATGCAGATAAGAATTCTGATTATGCAAGGGCATTAAACTTGCTGCTTAAAATTAAAGATTCTGATGAATTGGAAGTGCTTAGAAATTCGATTAATGGAAAGATTAAAAGATTAAACTGGATTATTGAAAATAGAGATAAAATTTTAAGCGGCACAAAGATTACTTTAAACTGAAAGAAATTTAGATTATGACAAATAATTTTTCCGAATATATTGACAGCATTAACTACTTGAAAGCTATGGCCGAAATTGCCAACCGGGAAAATGTAGAGGCTTTTATTGTAGGTGGATACGTAAGAGATTTACTTTTGAATAGAAAGCGTGTTGATATTGATATTCTTGTAGTTGGCGATGGTCCAAATTTTGCACGTAAAGTTGCCAAGTCGTTCGGCGTTGAAAATGTAAACATTTTTGCTAATTTCGGTACTGCGCAATTCAAATTTAACAACATTGATTTCGAATTTGTAGGAGCAAGAAAAGAATCTTACGATAGAAATTCAAGAAAGCCGAATGTTAATTTAGGTTCATTCGAAGATGATATAAACAGGCGGGATTTCACAATCAATACATTAGCAATTTCTCTAAACCGCAAAAATTTTGGCGAACTGATTGATAAATTTAACGGCTTGGAAGATCTAAGAAATCAAATTATTAAAACTCCTTTAGACCCGCAAAAAACATTTGATGATGATCCTTTAAGGATACTGCGTGCCTTCAGGTTTGCTGCCCAGCTTAATTTCCATGTTAATGATAAAATATTGCAGGTTGCGACTGAAATAAGGGAAAGACTAAAAATAGTATCTCAAGAAAGAATTACTGATGAATTCCTTAAAATTCTAAAATCACCAAAACCTTCCGTAGGACTAAAGTTATTATACAATACTAAAGTTATGGAAATAGTTTTCCCGGAAATTGCAAACTTGGGCGGCGTTGATCAGCGAAAGGATTATCACCATAAAGATGTGTTCATACATACATGCCAAGTTGTAGATAATGTTGCAATAGTTTCAGATAACTTGTGGCTAAGATTTACAGCATTGGTTCATGATATAGCTAAACCTAAAACAAAAAGGTTTATTGATGGAATAGGCTGGACTTTTCACGGACATGAAGAACTCGGCGCGCGAATGATGAAGTCAATATTTAAGAAATTAAAACTTCCTTTTTCTAAACTTAATTATGTGGAAAAACTAGTCCGGCTGCATCTTAGACCGATTGCTTTAGTTTCCAAGGATGTAACCGATTCTGCTATAAGAAGATTCATAGTTTCAGCAGGTGAAGATTTAGATGATTTGATAACTTTGTGCAGAGCTGATATAACAAGTAAGAACCCCGAAAAAGTTGCTCAATATCTTTCTAATTATAATATAGTAATGGAAAAAGTAAAAGATGTTGAGGAAAAGGATGAATTAAGAGCGTTTCAATCGCCTGTTAAAGGAAATGAAATTATGAAAGTCTTCAATCTAAAACCATCAAGAAAAGTTGGCGAAATAAAGAAAGCGATTGAAAATGCTATTTTAGACGGCAAAATTGAAAACAATTATGATGCTGCTTATAAGTTTATGCTTGAGCTTAAAAATAAATTAAACGAATAGAATTATAAATTTCCTAATATGAAGTAAATTCTATTTGTTTATATTTCTTAAATTTAAATTTGGGAATTATTTAGGATTTGACTTTATATAAAATTAGTTGTCTAAATTTAATATGCCGGCTAGTAATTTTTAAAAGTAGGTAAAAATTTGTAACTTTTTACCACTCTTTAACGTCCAAAGTCCAAAGAATAAAATTTTACATAATTCTTAACGATATCGGAGAACTCGATGAAAAAACTTTTTGTGCTCATTTTTACACTTTTCATTAGTACTAATATTTTCTCTCAAAGTAAACTTACTTTAGAAAAAGCCATTTCAATAGCTTTGCAGAGGAACTCAAATTTAATAAAAGGACAGAATAACCTTGAAACAAACAAATCCCAGTTAAAAAGCGCTTACGGTGATTTACTCCCTAATTTGAATGTGAGGGGTTCCTGGTCATGGAATAGAATAGACGATGACGGCGGTACAACCATTGTTGATTTTTTTGGCCAACAAACAACAAAACCTGCAACCAAGAGCGATTCGAGGAATTATAATGTTTCAGCAGGAGGGAATATTACTTTGTTTGACGGACTTTCTAACTATGCGAGTGTATCACAGAAAAGGAACGACTTGAATGCAGCCAGATTGAGCTTGGAAAAATTAAAGCAGGATATTATTTATCAGACAACAAATCTATATTACACGGTCTTAAACGCACAAGAATTGGTAAAGGTTAGAAAAGACAACCTTAAATTCCATAAAAAATTACTCGAACAAATTCAGGCTCGGAATAAACTTGGTTCCGTTCCTATTGCCGATGTTTATACACAACAAGTACAGCTTGGCAATGCTCAATTATTATTGATACAGGCACAAAATGATTACGAAAACACTAAGAGTAATATTTTAAACTATTTGGCTCTCGATGTATTAGAAGAATATACCTTTGAGCGACCTTCTGAAGAATTGAAAAATAATAGTTCGGAATTACCGTTTTCAGAATTTAAGAATATTAAAGAGATGGTAAAAACAGCCTTTGATAATAGGAAAGATTATCAAAGTCAAAAATTAAGCTTGGCTTCAGCCGAAAACGGGTTAACAATTGCCAAAGGAGGATTATTCCCGAGTTTAAGCGGGAACTATTCTTTTTCTACACAAAGCGGAGCGCCTAAAGATTTACTAAAACGAAGAGTTTGGAATGTTGGTTTATCATTAAATATTCCAATATTTTCAAATTGGAATACTGAAAATCAAATTCAGTTTGCAAAAGTTAGAATAGATAATGCCGCCGAAGATCTTACTGTTCTTGAGAGACAAATAAAAATTGAAATAAAACAAGGTTACCTTGATTTGGTTGCGGCAAAGAAGCAATTGGATGTTAGTACGGCAAACGTTCGCTCGGCAAAGGAAAACAGAAGAATAAATAAGGAGCGATACAGCCTTGGTTCCGGAACTATTCTTGATGTCCTTCAAGCGGATAAGGATTACACACAGGCGTTAAATGATAGGATTAATGCCGAATACAGTTATTATAAGTTAAAAGATAAACTAGTAAATTCACTTGGTAAATTGGAAGTAAAAAAATACGAATAAATTCATTAAGGAGAATTCTGATGTCAAAAAATAATTCAAAAAAGAGCAAGAAAAAATTTTTTATATTCGGTGGTTTAACCATTCTACTGCTTATTGTTCTTGCTTTAGTCTTCTTTAATAAAAATGATGAGAAGATAATTAAAGTTCAAACCAAAAAAGTACAAAAACGAGATATTACACAAGTAGTTTCTGCAACGGGTAAGATTAATCCTGTTTATTCGGTAGAATTGCGACCTGAAGTTACAGGTGAAATTGTACAGCTTCCGGTTAAAGAGGGAGATCATGTACGCAAAGGACAGTTTTTAATAAGATTAAAACCCGATCAATACATAGCAAGAAAAAATAAAGCATTGGCAAGCTTAAATTTTTCTAAGGCAACTTTAGCACAAAGGGAAGCAACTTTAGCAAAAGTAAAAGCAGATTTTGAAAGGGTTAAAAAATTATATGAAAAAGATTTATCAAGTACAGCGGATTTAGAAGCAGCACGTTCAAGTTATTTAGGAGCTAAAGCTCAAGTTGAAGCTCAGCAGTCTTCCGTTATGCAAGCGGAAGAAAACTATAAAGATGCTGAAGTTGAATTAGCTAAAACTGCAATCTATTCTCCTTTAAAAGGAACAATTACTTATTTAAAAATAGAAGCAGGGGAAAGAGTACTGGGAAGTTCATTCAGTCAGGGAACACTTTTGATGACGGTTTCCGATTTGACCAGTATGGAAGCAACTGTGCAAGTTGATGAAAATGATGTTGTTCTTATATCAGTCGGCGATACTGCAAAAATTAAAATTGATGCTTTCGGTGATGAAGAGTTTTTAGGAACTGTCTCTCAGATTGGGAACAGTGCTATTACAACGGGTGTCGGATCACAAGACCAAGTAGTAAATTTTGATGCTAAAATAAGGTTAAAAAATCCGAATGAAAAAATACGCCCCGGAATGTCTTGTGATGCTGAAATTCAGACAGAAACGAGGAACAATGTTTTATCCGTTCCTATCCAGTGTGTAACAGCGAGAATGCACAAGCCCAAATCGATGCCTAAACGCGGAAATAAACCGGAAATGAAAAAAGCAGCTAAAAAGTCTAAACCGCAGGAAGTTGTATTTGTTATTGAAGGTAATTTAGCAAGAATGAAACCTGTAAAAACCGGAATTAGTAATGATTCTTATATTGAAATAATTAAAGGTCTAAAAAAAGGTCAGTCCGTTGTAACCGGACCTTACAGAGCTATTTCAAAAGAACTTCAAGATAGTGTTAAAATTATGCTTGAAAAGAATTTTTCAAAAGGTGCTAAACATTAATAATTTTAATTCGGGAAATAAATGAGCGTTATAAATTTAGAACATATTGCAAAAATATATCAACTAGGTTCGGAAGAAGTACAAGCATTAAAAGATGTATCGCTAGATATTGAGAAAAATGAATATGTTGCTATTATGGGACCTTCAGGCTCCGGGAAATCAACATTGATGAATATTATCGGCTGTCTCGATACTCCTTCAAAAGGTTCTTATATATTTACTGGTGTTAATGTAAGCGAAATGAATGATAATGAATTAGCGGAAGTTAGGAACAAAGAAATAGGATTTGTTTTTCAAACTTTTAATTTACTACCAAGATCAAATGCCTTGCACAACGTTGAATTACCTCTGATTTATGCTGGTGCTCCTACTGCGGAGAGGAGGGAAAGAGCCAAGCAAGCGCTTGAAAATGTAGGTCTTGCCGACAGAATTTTCCATAAACCAAATGAATTATCGGGTGGGCAGAGACAGAGAGTTGCTATTGCAAGGGCTTTAGTTACCAATCCTTCAATTATTCTAGCGGACGAACCGACGGGTAACTTAGATACCAAGACAGGCGAAGATATTATGGCGCTGTTCAGTGATCTATATGATTTGGGAAACACCATTATTCTTGTTACCCATGAAGAATATATAGCTGAGCATGCGGCAAGAATTATTCGATTACGCGACGGTTTAGTTGAAAAAGATGAAAATGTAAATAAGCGCATAATTCCGAACCATAACGGAGTAATTTAATTAACCTTTTGGGGGAAGAAGTGTCAAATTTATTTTTTGAGATTAAGGAGGGGCTCATCATTTCCCTCCGGGCGATCAGAGATAACAAAGTTAGGGCAATTCTTACAACCCTTGGAATAGTTATTGGCGTATGGGCTGTTGTTACAATGTCTACCGCAATTAAAGGAATCGATATTGCCTTCCAAAAAGGAGTAGCTTCGCTTGGGTCCGATAATTTATATATTGATAAATGGGCTTGGTTTAACAGCGATATTCCCTGGTGGAAAATGCGAAATAGAAAAAACATCGATATGGAAGATTACAAAAAATTTAAAGACTTGGCAAAATTGCCAATTGCAATTGCTCCATCCGTAATAACACGTCAGGGAATTAAAAACCGTAAACATTCACTCGATGTTGTTTTTTGTACGGGAACTACTAATGATTATATAAATACTACGAACCTAACCTTCAAAGAAGGACGTTTTTTCTCTAATACGGAAAGCAATAGTTCAAGGAGTGTTGTTGTTTTGGGAAGTGAAATTGCCAAGAAATTATTCCCTGAAGGACGCGCACTTGATAGTCAAGTTAAAATAAAAGGACATCGATTTAAAGTAATTGGTATTCTTAACGAACAAGGCAGCTGGGTAATGGGAGATTTTAATCCGGATAAACAGATTTTCATTCCCATTGGAACAGTTTTTAAGTATTTCCAAAATGAAACATTTGGAAGTATTGTAATAAACGTAAGAGCACCAAACAGCATAACGGTTAACAAGGTAAAAGAAGAATCGATAGGTGTTATGCGTCAAGTACGAGGTTTAACATATAGTCAAGAAAACGACTTTGCAATAAATCAGCAATCCGGTCTTTTATCGACAATTGATCAAACAGTCGGTGTAATTCAAGTTGCTGGAATTTTTATAACAGGTCTATCTCTTTTTGTTGGAGCAATTGGAATAATGAACATAATGTTTGTCTCCGTAAAAGAAAGGACAAAAGAAATCGGCATTCGTAAAGCTATTGGTGCAAACCGGAGAACAATTCTCGGTCAGTTCATTACTGAAGCGGCTGTTATTTGCCTTCTCGGTGGTTTTATCGGTTTGTTACTTTCAGTTATCACTAGCTTAGTAATTAATAAGTTTTTGCCGACCAGTATTCAACTTGATTCTGTAATGCTGGCAATTATTATTTCAATTGTTACCGGTATTTTATCAGGTTTTGCTCCTGCATTTACAGCAGCAAAAATGGATCCGGTTGATGCATTGAGGTACGAATAATGAAATTTTCCGAATTAATAAGAATCTCACTTGCCTCTTTAAGAGCAAATAAATTACGATCGTCATTAACTGTGCTTGGAATTATTGTGGGCATTTTTTCAATCATTGCAGTAAGCACTATTATATCAGTTTTACAATCATCAATAGAAGATGGAGTATCTGCGCTTGGTAAAAATACTTTTCAGCTTCAGAAATGGCCTATTGTTCAAATGTCCCGCTCGGAAAGGACAGCGCTTTTGAGAAATCGAAAAGATATAACTTTAAAAGAATATTATAGACTTAAAGATGTTTTAGTTGAAGCAAAAAGTGTGGGAGCCGAGCAATGGAACGGTGGAAAGATAATAAAATACGGCAATAAAGAGACAAATCCTAACGTTAGTCTTGCAGGAATGACGCCGGAAGCTTTTGCTAATAACAATTGGATAGTTAATGAAGGACGGGAATTTTCATATAGGGAGGTAAATAGTTACGAAAGAGTAATAGTACTGGGTGCTGATGTGGTTAAAAAGCTTTTCCCGTTTATTGATCCTATTGGACAAGAAGTAAAGGTTAACGGACATAAGCTGCGTATAATTGGCGTTCTTGAAAATCAGGGCGACATGTTCGGGCAAAGTCAGGACAATTTTGCGTTAATTCCAATAACAACTTTTCAAAATTTCTACGGAAAAAGAAATAACAGCATTAATATCACGGTTATGTCAAAAGATAAAGCTTCGTACCAAAATTTAGTAGAGTTAACCGAAGGATATTTTAGAAAAATAAGAAAAGTACCACCCGGAGACCCGAATGATTTTACAATACGAACAAACCAAGCTATACTTGACCAAATTAACTCCATGACAAGCGGAGTAAAAATAGGAGCTTTTGTAATAGGTGCTATAGCGTTATTAGCGGCAGGTATTGGAATTATGAATATTATGTTGGTCTCTGTCACAGAAAGAACCAAAGAAATCGGTATTAGAAAAGCAATAGGCGCAAGAAGAAAAAGTATACTGTCTCAATTTTTAGTAGAAGCAATTTCTCTTTCCCTTTTCGGAGGTTTAATAGGAATTATTCTCGGAGTTCTTGCCGGTAATATTGCCGGATCATTATTAAAAGCAGAAACATTAATTCCGGTTAATTGGATTATCATAGGATTTACAATTTGTATTATGGTTGGAATTATTTTCGGGACATATCCTGCCTATAAAGCGTCAAATTTGGACCCGATAGATGCTCTTCGTTATGAATAAACAAACCTATAAATATATTCCACAAATCTTAAACCTATATTTTGTTTTAAGGTTTGTATATATTAAATTATACATGAGGATTTCCAGATTACCAAACATTTAAAATAAGTTAAAATTATGAAAAACTTTTTATTCGAGTTAAAAGAAGGTGTGCTCATTTCTCTTAAAGCTATCAGCGTTAATAAAATGCGTGCTGTTTTAACAACCTTAGGGATTGTAATTGGAATTGTTGCCGTCACTACAATGTCTTCGGCAATTGTAGGTTTACGCGAAGCATTCATAAGTTCTATTTCTTCTCTTGGGAATGATGTTTTATATGTTGATAAATTCGAATGGATGGGCGGGAAAGATTGGCGGTCCTATAGAAATAGAAAAAACATTACTTATGAACAATACCAAAAACTTAGAAAAATGCTTTCGCCATCTTCCTATGTTGCCATGGCGCCAACTAAAAGAACTTTCGGCAAAACGGTAAAATACAAACAACTTTCTACGCAAGCAGCTATGATTTATGGAACAAATGAAGACTATATGACAACGAGCGGTGCAATTCCCGAAGAAGGAAGGTTCATGAACCAGTTGGAAGTTAAATCCTCAAGAAGAGTTTGTATTATTGGTAAAGATATTGCAAAAGCACTTTTCCCGAATCAAAATCCATTAAATAAATCTATAAGATTAAATAATGTACCTCTTAAAGTTATAGGCATTCTTGAGAAACAAGGAAGCGCTTTCTTCGGCAGCTTCAGTCTTGACGGTCAAATTATTATGCCCTTAAATGTTTTCGAAAGGATTTACGGACAAAGGCGCGGCAGAATTTTAATCAGTGTTAAAGTTGCGGATATTAATAAAATGGAAGAGGTAAAAGAAGAAGTAAAAGCAGATATGAGGTTAATTAGAAAAGTTCCCCCCGGTAAACCTGATGATTTTGCGATAAATGAGCAAAAAGTATTCTCTGACTTTTACGATAAGACTGTAGGAATAATTGCACTTGCCGGAATTGTAATTACTGCATTAGCTTTATTTGTAGGTGCAATAGGTATAATGAATATTATGTTCGTTTCAGTTACTGAGAGAACAAAAGAAATTGGCATTCGTAAAGCCATTGGAGCAAAAACTTGGTCAATAATGATTCAGTTTTTATCTGAAGCAATTATTATTACATTAATTGGCGGAGTAATTGGATTAATTATCTCCTATCCTTTAAGTTTAATTATTGATAAAGTTTTGCCAACTTCCATGCCGATTAATATTGTAATATTGGCTCTTATAATTTCTGCGGTTGTAGGAGTTATATCAGGATTTTTACCGGCCTACAAAGCTGCAAAAATGGACCCTGTGGATGCATTAAGATATGACTAATTTTATAACAAAAACAAATTATTAATTATGCAAATAATGGAAAGTTTTCGTCTGGCAATCGATTCAATAAAATCCAATAAATTGCGCTCGGCACTAACATTGCTAGGAGTGGGTATTGGTTTATTTTCCATCATTATTGTTATGACGGCTATCGGAGCTATCCAAAGCAGCGTTGTTGACGCTTTTAATTCTATAGGAAGTAATAACTTTATTATTCAAAAGATGCCTGCTATTAGAATGGGTGGTCATGGTGCTTGGAGAAAATACAGACATAGAAAGGATATCACAATTGAACAAGGTCAAAAATTAAAAGAGATGACAGAACTACCTGTTGCAATTGGGATTTCACTAAACAAAAGCAGTAGAACCGTTAAATATAGTAATTTATCAACGAATCCTGATGTAACACTCTCAGGAATGAATTTAGATGATTTTATTATAAGTGATCTTGATATCTCTGGAGGGCGAGGCTTTTCACAACAAGATATTTTATATTCAAGATATGTTTGTATTTTGGGAAGTGATGTTGCTAAAAAACTATTTAAGGCAATTGATCCGATTGGACAAAAGGTAAGAGTCGATAACTTAAATTTAGAAGTAGTAGGTGTTTTTAAAGAAAAGGGAAGCGTTCTCGGAAGAGGACAAGATAACTTTGTAGCAGTACCTCTATCAACTTACAAACGTGTTTATGGAGATAGAAGCAGTGCCAACCTGACTGTTATGGCTTCAAGTGAAAAGACGCTTCAGGCAACTAAGGATGAAGTTATAGGAGCGCTACGTACAATTAGAAAAGTTGCTCCGGGGGAAGATAACGATTTTGAAATTATAACTAATGACCAGCTTATAACTCAGTTTAATGACTTAACGAAATATTTTAAGCTGGGTGCGGGAATTATTGCATTCATCGCACTACTAGCTGCTGGTGTTGGAATAATGAACATTATGCTGGTTAGTGTTACTGAAAGGACAAGGGAAATCGGTATTAGAAAAGCAATAGGTGCCAGAAGAATAAATATAAAAATGCAATTTGTAGTTGAAGCGATTATTCTATCGCTGATTGGCGGACTTATCGGGATTGTACTTGGAGTTATCGGCGGTAATATTGTTGCAATTTATCTTAAGGTTTCGGTAATTCTACCTATAGGGTGGATACTTATTGGTCTGTTTATTACTACACTTGTAGGAATAATTTTCGGAGTTTACCCTGCAGCAAAGGCTTCTAACCTCGATCCGATTGAAGCCTTGCGCTATGAATAATTTTAATTGTCTTTTATCAAAATAATTAGGAGATATTATGGACGATTTTAATGATCTGCAAATGGATGATACTCCTTCTCCTCAACCGAAGCCGCCCCCTATAAGCGGAACGTTTCATGTGATTTTTTCCCAAATGACGAGCGATATGAAATTTGTGGGAATGTTCACAATCATTTACGGCGCAATTAATTGCCTTTCTATTATTGGGGCCGTCATCGGCATACCAATGATCTTTATCGGATTACGAATGCGTGATGCAGCGGATTATTTCGAAGCATTCAAAAGTACAAACGATAAAAATGCACTGAGAAGGGGGTTTGAAGCTCAGGCAAAGTACTTTAAAATATCAAAAATAATGATAATTATTTCTTTGGTTCTTATTGTTTTATACATTATTGGGATTATTTTATTTTTTTCTTATCTATTCAATACAATGAGTAACTTCAACTATAATAGTGTATAAGCAGTTTAACTATTTGGTATTCTTTAATCAAACTGTTTTTATATTCCTTGTGTAGAGATTGAAAATAGTAATTCCCTATAACTAAAAAATGTTAATTTGTAAATCGTAAAATTTTAATAACCCAACCTTTCTAAAAAGTTGGGTTTTTTTACGTAAAACCTAAGGAACGAAAATGTTTCGTTCCTTACTAAAATAAATTCAAACATTTGGAATGCAACTATTCGTTCTCTACATAAATTGAGATTTGTTACGACTTAAAGCCTTGCAATATCATATTTATACAATTAGATTTATTGCAACGATTAAACAAATTTATATTGCGAATGTAAAACAAATACTTTTCTTAATTTTATTCTTCCATAAAATTATAGCTATCTTTTGTATAAAAATATTATAATTAAAATATTCGCATTATTAATCATTTTTAGTACCCTAATTTTAGCGCAAAACTCAGACTTAATTTATTCTGTAAGTGATACATTCAGAGTAAATTTAGAAAACAAATATCAGTTATCAGCCATAAATATTGTTCCATTTAGCGAATCCGTATATTTGCATGGTGCCAAAATCAATTCATCGGATTATAAAATAAAATATCCGTTTCCAATTTTGTATTTGTCTAATTCTCTAAAGTATTCTTTATTTGATACGTTAATTATTAACTATAAAACTACAAAACTCCCGTTGAAGCGGGAATACCGGCATCAAACCTTAGTTTATAAGTTCGATGGTAAATTAAAAGATTCATTAAGAATATTAAAATCAGTAAATAAGCCTTTCACTGCCGAATCTATTTTTGGTAAAAATATAAGAAAAAGCGGCGCTATAATTCGCGGATTTACAGTCGGTACGAATAAGGATTTCTCATTAAACAGCGGTCTGCGCTTACAGCTTTCAGGCAAACTTTCCGATAATATTGAAGTTGTAGCAGCTTTGACGGATGAAAATACTCCCATACAACCTGAAGGAAACACGGAAACACTTCAAGAATTAGATAAGGTATTTATTGAAATAAGGCATCCTAACGCAGCAGGTACATTCGGCGATTATGATTTCAACGAGAAAATTGGGGAGTTCGGAATAATCAACAGGAAACTCCAAGGATTTAAAGCGCAAGCACATATTAAAAACTTAAGTGGCGCTATTGCGTTTGCCAGTTCGAGAGGTAAATTCAATACAAATAATTTTATGGGTTCTGATGGCGTTCAGGGTCCTTACAGACTTCATGGAATTAACAATGAACAAAATATAATAATAATTGCAGGCAGCGAAAATGTTTACGTTGACGGGAAGGAGTTAAAAAGAGGAGATAACAACGGGTACACTATTGAGTATTCAAATGCAGAAATTACTTTTACGCCAAACGTGCTAATAACTTCTGCCAGCAGAATTAGTGTTGATTTCGAATATACCGACAGAAAATATGACCGTTCTTTTTTCGGTGGGAATTTTCAAACGAAACTTTTTAATAGTAAAGTTCGTATTAAACTCAGCTATGCTCAAGAAGGAGACAATAGTTCCAGTCCAATTGATTTTACATTAACAAAAAAAGACAAGAGCATTCTTGCTAATGCGGGCGATGAAAGAAATGACGCTGTAATTTCGGGAGTCTCACTTGCTAAACCCGACTCCAATGGAAATACAATAGGGACTTATATTAAAGTGGATACTTTAATTAGTGGAGAAACGTTTTCTTATTATGTATATAATCCCGGCAATCCGAGTTCTCTTTATAATGTTCAATTCAGTTTTGTAGGAGAAGGGAAAGGAGATTATATAAGGGAAACTATAGGTAACTTTAGATTCATCGGGAAAAACAAAGGGACATATTTACCCCTTATATTCTTACCCATGCCTCAGCTCAAACAATCGGCAAATATTATTTTAGTAGCTTCACCGATTAAGGAAATGAATTTAAGTCTTGAATTAGCGGGTAGTTTATTTGATAGAAACAGACTATCTTCTAAAGATGATGATGACAATGACGGCTTTGCACGAAATATTAAATTAGAGCTAAAGCCAAAGGAAATTACAATCGGTAAAATCCATCTCGGAAAAATCGGATTACATTACAAGGACAGATTTGTTCAAAAAAGATTTTCTTCCTTAGAGCGTTTTAATAGTGTTGAATTTGACCGGGACTATAATATCAACTCTGTAAAGAATAGCGATGAGACTTTAAGAGAATTTGTAATTACATTGAACCCCGTAGAGCAATTTAATCTTTATTCAAAATACGGTTTTCTGAAGAAAGGTGAATTGAAATCAAAACGATACGTCTTAAATGCTAATTTGAAAAACAATGAAACCTATGCAGCTGATTTTAGTCTTGATTACGTTAATAGCAGCAATTCTTTAATTAAGACCAAATGGATGAGACAAAACGGAAGTACTTCGTACTTATTTAAATTTGTTAAACCGGGTATTAAATATCTTTATGAAAACAAAGAAGATAGGAATGCTAAAACCGACTCATTATTTAATACTAGTTTAAGATATTTTGAATTCGGTCCGTTCATTAAGCTGCTAAATTTTAAGGGACTTTCAATTACGGCAAAATATTCTTTAAGAACAGAACACTCCCCGCTGAACGGTAATTTGGAAAAAGAATCTCTGGCAAAAACTCATTCTTATATTTTAGGTTATTCAAGTCGATCTATTAGTACTAATGCTGAAATTACTTTTCGTAATAAGGATTTTACACAAAAGTTCAAAACGCTTGGAAGACTTAATAATCAAACCGTACTAATAAGAGAAAATTCCAGATTTAAATTTTTAAACAGTTTTTTTGACGGGAGTCTTTATTACCAAGCAGCAACTGAAAAGACAGCAAAACTTGAACGAGTTTTTGTAAAAGTTAAACAAGGTTCAGGTAATTATGAATATCTCGGTGATTTAAATAATGATGGAATTGCACAAGAAAATGAATTTGCACCAACCATATATAACGGCAATTTTATAATTACCACAATTCCTACAGATGAACTTTTCCCCATAATAAATCTAAAAACTAATTTAAGATTTAAGTTAAAATTTAGTAAACTTATTAAATCCAATAATTGGTTTTCTTCCTTAATTAAACCGGTTTCCACCGAATCCTCCTTCAGAATTGAGGAAAAAAGTAAAGAAGCAAACACAAAAAATATATATTTACTTAAGCTTAACCATTTCTTAAATGATTCAACAACAATCAATGGATTTAATACATTTCAACAAGATGTTTATCTTTACAAGAATCGGAATGATCTCTCGTTCAGATTCAGGTATTTACAGAGAAAAAGTTTGAATCAATTTAGCTCCGGCATAGAGACCGGATATTTTCGCGAAAGAAGTATTAGAATAGATTTTCGCCTTGTCAAAGAAATAAATAATAAGACCGAGTTTGTTAATCAGATTGATAATGTTCTTGCTACATCAGTATCAAATCGCTCCAGAATAACTACCAGTAACAATTTAATTTCAAATTTTTCATATAGACCGGTTAAAAACCTCGAAGTTGGTTTTAGAATTAAGGTCGGCAAAACTCAAGATGATTTCCCGGTTATTCCTACAATTATCAACGAAAATTCCGAGCTATTACGTTTTACGCTTTCATTTGCAGGTAAAGGAAGATTAAGAGTTGAAGCAGAGAGGATTGAACTGAACCCAAATATTCTGACTAATCAAATCCCTTTTGAAATTTTGCGCGGAAATTCAATCGGCAAAAATTACAGATGGAATCTCAATTTTGATTACCGCGTTGCAAGTAATTTACAAGTAAACGTAAATTATAACGGCAGGCTGCAGGGCATTGGGAAAGTAATAAATACGATGCGTGCAGAAGCGAGAGCTTACTTCTAATATAAAAATTGTTTAAAATAATCATTAGATTTAAATTTCAAAATAAAGCGAGATATTTAGTTGTGCATATTGAATCTTATTTGATTGAATCTCATATTTTTAGAAAATTAAATAATAAAGTTGAATATCTTATTTTAAAAAGAGCTGAGAATGATTCCTACCCGAATATTTGGCAAATGGTTACCGGTACAATTGATAATAATGAAAAGGCTTTTGAAACTGCTCTTAGAGAAATAAAAGAGGAAACTAATCTCGTTCCCAAAAACTTTTGGGTGGTTCCCTTTGTAAACTCATTTTATTCTAAAGAAAAAGATTCTATTTGCTTAATTCCGGTTTTTTGTGCCGAAGTTAGTCCAAACTCAGAAGTTACAATCTCTGAAGATCATTCTGAGTATTTATGGACAAACCTGGAAGATGCTAAAAGTAAGTTTGCATGGTCCGGTCAAAGGATATCTCTTGATATAATTAATGAGTATATAACAACCAAGAATAATTCTTTATTTTTTAATAAAATAGAATTATAGTATTTCCCATTATTTTATTTAGTTTAAAGGTCTAAATTTCTGTTACTAATTGGAGTTAATTTGGGACTTTTAATTGTAGGCTCAATTGCATTAGATTCTGTAGAAACACCTTTTGATAAGGTTGAGAATGCCTTAGGCGGCTCATCTACTTACATTTCTTTAGCTGCAAGTTATTTTACACATCCAGTTCATATCGTTGGCGTTGTTGGCGAAGATTTTCCTAGCAAGTATATTGAAATGCTTGAGAATCATGAAATTGACACGGAAGGTTTGCAGATAATTGAAGGAGGAAAAACTTTTAGATGGGGAGGACGTTATCATTACGACCTTAACGTTAGAGATACTTTGTTTACAGATTTAAATGTCTTTGAAAATTTTGACCCGGTGATTCCGGTAAAATCAAAAAAGAATAGTTTTGTTCTTCTTGGCAATATAATTCCGTCTTTACAAAATAAAGTACTTGACCAGCTTGAAGATCCCAAATTTGTAGTATGCGACACAATGAATCTTTGGATAGAAACCACAAAAGAAGATCTGCTGGAAGTTCTTAAAAGAGTTGATGTGCTTATTATAAATGATTCGGAAGCCCGTTTACTCTCGAATGAACCGAATTTAATTAAGGCTGCCAAAGTTATTGAAAAACTTGGTCCAAAATATTTGATAATTAAAAAGGGTGAGCATGGTGCCTTGCTATTTGATGGTGACACCGTATTTTCAGCTCCGGCTTACCCATTGGAAAATATTTTTGACCCAACAGGCGCCGGCGATTCTTTTGCCGGAGGGTTTGTAGGATATTTACATAAAACAAGGGATTTGAGTTTTGAGAACCTAAAAAGAGCAGTGATTTATGGAAGTGCTTTAGCTTCGTTTTGCGTCGAACAATTCAGTACTAAGGGAATTGAATATTTAGATAAACTTCAAATACATGATCGGTTTTTAGAATTCCGCGAACTCTCCAGGTTTGATGACGATGAGTAGTTTTAATTCGATAGAATTTAAAAATGATAATCTTATTTTAATTAACCAAACTAAACTTCCTCTTGTAGAAGAGTATATCAAAACGGATGAATATGAGAGAATTGCTGAAGCAATTGAAAAACTAGAGGTGCGCGGTGCTCCGGCTATTGGAGTTGCAGCAGCTTATGCATTAGCGCTCGCTTTTAAAAACGGTTCTCATTCCGAGCAATATTTCTATACGGTTTATGAACGACTTGCCTCAACCAGGCCAACCGCCGTAAATCTTTTTTGGGCATTGGATGAAATGAAGAATGTATATTTAATTAACAAGGATAATAAGGATTTATATGATATTCTTCTTAATAAAGCTTTTGAAATACATAAAGATGATATCTCGAAATGTGATTTGATGGCAAAAAACGGTTTAGATATATTCAATAAAAAATCTGTTGTGCTGACTCACTGTAATACCGGGAAACTTGCTACCGGCGGAAACGGAACAGCTTTTAATGTAATTCTGGAAGGTTTTAAAAATGGATTGGTCTCCCATGTTTATGCCGATGAAACAAGACCTCTGCTTCAAGGCTCAAGACTTACTGCATTTGAATTGGATAAATCCGGAATTCCTTTTTCAATAATTACCGATTCTACCGCAGCATTTTTAATGAAACAAAAAAAAATAGACATAGTAATTGCAGGCAGCGATAGAATTGCCGTAAACGGAGATGCGGCAAATAAAATAGGCACATATAATTTAGCTGTTCTGTGCAATTATCATAATATACCTTTTTATATTGCAGCTCCCGTAACAACTATTGATAAGTCGTGCAAAACCGGTGATGATATAAAAATCGAGTTACGGGATAAAAAAGAAGTTTTAGAAATTAAAGGAGTTCCGGTATCAAAAAATTTCTACAATGTCTATTCTCCGGCATTTGATGTAACTCCAAGTGAACTTATAAAAGGTATTATTACGGATTCGGGGTTTTATAAATTTCCCTATAATTTTAAAAAGATATAAATTCCTTTCCTCTAAATTCTTTTTATCTAACAATGAAAGATTTTTTACATGCCTGAAATTATAAAAACTAAAGCATTAGTATTAAAAAAAATAAACTTTGGAGATACAAGCCAAATAACAACTTTTTACACCCCTCTTTACGGTAAACTCTCAGGCATATTAAAGGGTGCTCGTTCGGGTAAATCCAAACTAAAAAATAAAGTTGATTTGTTAAACTACTTGGAAATTGTTATTTATCGTAAAGAAAGCAGGGATATTCAAATTGTAAGTCAAGCCGATTTAATCTCGGCCTTTCCAAGAATAAAAGAAGACCTTGAGAAATTAAAGTTTGCTTCAGCTATTGTGGAATTATTACTTAACTTGACATCCGAAAATGAAAAAAACGAAAGGTTGTTTAGAGGAAGTGCAAAAGCTTTAGATATTTTAGACTCTACAAATATTAAAGCTTCAAATGTGTTTGCCAAATACTTGCATTTTTTTATAAAAGAAATTGGATACGATATTCAAGTAAATAAATGTTCGGAATGCGATTCGGATTTATCTAAAAGTCATAGTTACGGATTTAAATTTGACCAAGGGATTTTATGTGAAAATTGTAAAAATAAATATGATGCTGTAGAAAATATTACTTCGGAACATTTCAGATTATTGAATTGTCTAAACTCCAAAAATTATTGCGTTGAATTCAATCAATCTTTAATTAATAAAATGATTTATTTGATGGAGAAATATTTAGTTTATCATATCACGGAATTCAAAGGAATAAAATCAATATACATGTATTAATAAATTTAAGTGTCAGGAGGACATAAAATAATGAAACAAAGAACTTTATTCGGAACTATTGCGCTGCTAATTATAGGAGTAGTATTTGGAGTTATCTTAGTTTCCAGTTTCGGCTGGGTAAAACCAAGCATGGCAGAAATACAAATTGGAAGCAAGAACCCGCCGGTATCACCAACTATGACCAATGCAAAATCATTTAACGATGCGTTTGTTGATGTTGCTCAGAAAGTAACTCCCTCAATTGTACAAATAAGAGTAGTAAGTAAAGTAAAAAATAACCCGCATGAAGGATTTAATTTCTTTTTCCCGTTTAAGGATAAAAACATGCCTCACAAACAGGCAGCTTCCGGCAGTGGAATTATTATTTCGGATGACGGTTACATTCTTACCAATAATCACGTCGTAAAAAATGCTATTGATGTTGAAGTAACATTAAAAGACAAACGTGAGTTCAAAGCAAAAATAATCGGCGCCGATCCTTTAACGGATTTGGGCGTAATTAAAATTGATGCAAAAGATTTACCGGCAGCTTATTTAGGAGACTCCGATAAACTTAAAGTCGGAACTTGGGTAATGGCAATTGGAAACCCACTCTCATTAACTTCAACAGTTACTGCAGGAATAGTAAGTGCAACAAACAGAAGTCTTAGACTAATAAAAGACAGCTATGGGGTAGAAGACTTTATTCAAACCGATGCTGCAATAAATCCAGGAAACAGCGGAGGCGCTTTAGTCGACTTAAACGGAGCTGTAGTTGGTATTAATTCAGCTATTGCAACAAGCGGTATGTCAGGGACTTATATTGGTTATGGTTTTGCTATTCCAATTAACCTTGCAAAATCGGTTGCACAAGATTTAATAGCAAATGGAAAAGTAAGCAGAGGTTATATCGGAGTTCAAATATCCGAAGTTGATGCAGCTACATCAAAAGCCGTCGGTTTAGATAAACCAACCGGAGTAATGATTCAGAATGTTGTGAAAGACGGTTCTGCTGCATCTGCAGATATAAAAGCCGGAGATATCATCCTTAAAGTTGATGGTAAAATTGTTAATCAACCGAACGAACTGCAAGGATATGTTGCTACTAAAAGAGCTGGTGATGAAGTGACATTAACATTGTTTAGAGACGGAGAAAAGATTGAAAGATCAGTAAAATTAAAAGCTCGTAACTCTGATAGTGACGAAACTGTGGTATCAAATGATGAAAAAGAAGAGAAAAAAGATAATGAGGGTTTTGAAGCAATATCCTTTAAGAATTTAGGATTAACCGTAAAAGATATGAGTAAAGCTCAATTAAAGAAGTTCGATGTTGAAAACGGAATCTTAATTACGAACGTTAAAGAATATAGCCCTGCTGCTAATCAAAGATTAAGATCGGGTTATGTTATTACCGAAGCAGACAATAATAAAATGGAATCTGCAAAGGATTTGGAGGAAGTAATTAATAAAAAGAAAGGCAAAGCCATTTTGCTGAAAATAAAAGCAGATAAAGGGAATACTTTCTTTGTTGGATTAGAAATTCCCAAGAAATAATTTTCCAAAATAAATTTATGGCAAAGCGTCCTTCCACGGGCGCTTTTTTATTCTTGTGTTTAGATGTATATATTTTATATGTTCAAAACTTTTCTTTATCTTTGTTATCAAATCTGAATTTCAATTGGAATAAGAATGATACGTTTTTTAACTGCAGGAGAATCTCACGGAAAAGCTTTAACAACAATTATTGAAGGCTTTCCTTCTAATCTAAAAATTGAAAAGAACTATATCGATTTTCATTTAAAGCGCCGACAGATGGGATACGGACGTGGTGGGCGAATGAAGATCGAATCCGATTCTGTAGAGATTTTATCCGGTGTAAGATTTCAAAAAACACTTGGGTCACCAATTTCTCTGCTAATAAAAAATAATGACTGGGAAAACTGGACTGGTAAAATGACTTCGGGTAAAAGACCTAGAAATATTGAAAAAATTTCTATACCACGACCCGGACATGCTGATTTAGTTGGCAGTGGAAAATATAATTTTAATGATATCAGAAATTCTATTGAACGCTCGAGCGCCAGAGAAACGGCTGCAAGAGTTGCTGCAGGATCAATTGCCCGTTCTTTTCTGCAAATTTTTGGAATCACTATTGGAAGCTTTGTAGAAAGCATTGGTAATATTTATCCTGAAAACAATTTTCTAACCAAACTTTTTAATAATACTTTACCAAACAAATTTAATGCATGGAAGATTTCAGAAAATGCAGACAAAAGTGCTGTAAGAGTATTAGAGACCAAGCAAGAAGAAAAAATAATTAGAAAAATAAAATTAATAAAAAAGAAAGGCGATACACTCGGTGGTACTTTTGTTACCGTTGCAACCGGCTTGCCTTTAGGATTAGGAACTTTTGTTCATTATGATAAAAGGTTGGATACCGAAATTGCTGCAGGAATTATGTCGGTTAATGCAGTAAAAGGTGTGGAGATTGGAACGGGGTTCACTTCAGCTGATGCTCTCGGTTCCGAATCTCACGATGAAATAATTAAAAAAGGAAATAATATAATTCGCAAAACCAATAGAGCAGGCGGCATTGAAGGCGGAATATCAACCGGTCTTCCGATTATTGTGCGAGGCGCCATGAAACCGATTGCTACATTAATGGCACCAATTGCTACTATTGATTTATCCACAATGAAAAACATACTTGCACGAAGAGAACGAAGCGATTTTGTAGCTGTCCCGGCCTGTGCAGTTATTTCCGAATCAATGCTTGCATGGGTTATCGCTAAATTTATGCTGGAAAAATTTGGCGGTGATTCAATGGAGGAAACGAAGGATAATTATAATTCATATACGAAAAAATTAAATAATCGCATTAAAAGAAATTTCAGATAAAACATTAATTTTTATTGCAAAAAAAACTATGCTGAATATCAAAAAATTTATTTTTAGTCCGTTCCAAGAAAATACTTATGTTGTTTGGGATCAGAATACAAATGTTGCCGCAATTGTAGATCCTGGCTGCGTGGAACAATCGGAAGAAAAATTATTATCTGATTTTATAGAAAAAAATTCACTTATTATAAAATATCTTGTTAATACACATTGTCACATAGACCATATTTTTGGGAATGCTTATGTAAAGTTTAAATACGGTTGTGAGTTTCTGGCTCCCGAGAAAGATGTGTTTCTAATCGATATGATGCATGATCAGGCAAATATGTTTGGTCTAAAGGTTAAACTTTCACCCAAACCAGATCGCTTAATTTCCGGCGAACAATCGATTGCATTAGGTGATTACAATCTGAATTTTCTATTTACACCCGGACATACTCCCGGAGAGTATTCTATTTATTCAAAGGGAAATAATTTTTGCATTACTGGTGATGTTTTATTCAAAGAGGGAATAGGCAGAACGGATTTATGGGGCGGAAATTTTGATACGCTGATAAGTTCGATTAAAACGAAACTGTTGACTTTACCGGAAAGCACAATTATTTATCCCGGACATGGTGAAGAAACTACTATTGGCTATGAAAAGATACATAACACTTTCCTTCGTTAAATTCACATCTGTCCAAAACAAATATTTTGGAACTATTTATTTCCTAACTTTTTCAAAAAGTTGGGCTTTTCTCTATCCTTCGTCATATCGGTTTTTGCAATACTAGTTTATCCACCGTATTTTTGGCGTGACATCTCCTAAATAATTCTATTATGAGATTTCCCAAAGGGATAAACCGGTATTCCGCTCCGCTACAAGCGGAATGATGAGCTCTCTTTGTCATGCCGGTTCCGGCAGCTGCCGGATACCGGCATCTCCTATCTAGTCCCATTATAAGATTCCCCAAAGGGATAAACCAGTATTCTCCTTCCCGTAAAAAGGAAGGGAAGCTGTCGAAATCGAAATGACAGATACTTTTAATAGGAATGGCAAGCACTTTCATGTCATACCGGATACCGCCAACCCCGGATGTTTTTTATATGGCTATCTTTTTAGTGTTGGGTTGAGAATAATTTTTGAGGATATTTTTAAATCTGTATTAAAGTTATTCTAATACAAACATTTTTTTAATCCTTTTTAACGTTTTCTGATTATTTTGAAAGCCAATGGTTAAATTGCTTTACATTGCTACTTTATTTATATTTTTTGTTTGAAAAGAGAGGAAAATTCTTAAATTACTTTAATGAATAAATTTAATATCAGCTGTTCGAAAAGAATAAAAATCGTATTTACTGCAATCACTGCTTTGCTGTTTATTTATCTTATGTTGTTCGAGTTTATCATTCCTCCGAATGAAATAGTTCCTAAACCTTCTCTTCTTGTTATTTCGCTTCCGTCATTGTGGTTTGATTATGATTTCCCGGTACGGTTTGCTTTAACTTTTTCTGTTGTTTATCTATCGATATTTATAGGTTATTTGGTTTTACTTTTAAAGCGCTACTTTATCATCAAATTTTATTACTTATACCCGAACTTCTTAAATATTCCGAATATATTAAAATATTTTCCCGCATTTTTTTACATTTTGATTTTTGCTTATTGGTTCGATAATAATATTTATTTTGAGTTTATCTTTGGAATTATTTACGCAGCATCTCTTTTAGGTTTTAGCTTTTTAAAAAGGATACCGGATGTTCCAAGGGAATATATTGATGCAGCTAAAAGCCTAAACGTTCCGACAAAAAAAATATTTTCCGGAGTTATTTGGAAATCCTTAAAGCCCGGTGTTTTTAATGAACTGATTCGACTTCACTTTTCTTTATGGATTTTAGTTTTGATTTATGAATATGTTGCTAATACAAACGGTTTGGGTCTAATATACAAATTAGCTTTACTCTATAAAGATCCCGCAATTATAATTGACCTAGCAATTATTTTGAGCATTGTAATTTTACTTGGGAAAATGCTTTTGTCTTATTTAAAAAATAAATTTGTTGATTGGGAGCCATAGTTGGAAAGTACAAAAATAATATTGAATAATATTTCAAAAGAATATTCCGATGAATTTGGTTTTAGAATAAATTTATTGCAGAACATCTCTTTTACTTTGTCTCTGAATCAATCGACATCTTTAATTGCACCTAAGGGTTCCGGCAAGTCATCATTGCTAAGAATTATTTCAGGTATTGAAATTCCCACAAGGGGAACAATAAGCAAAGATAATAAATCTAATATCGCTCTCATTCCTTCAAAACCTTCCTCGTTTCCTTGGTTAAATGTACAAGAGAATATCAGATTCGCGAAACCCGGAATTACTGCCGGTAATGAAAAAGAGTTGCTAAAACTTGTTGGTTTGGACGGATACGAAACACATTTTCCGCACAATAAAAGTCTTGGCTTCCGTTTTAGAATTTCGCTTGCCAGAGCATTGGCAGTTGAGCCCGCTTTAATAATCCTTGATGAGCCGTTTGATGAAATGGATATTATAACTAAAGAAGAAATTTATAACTTAGTCAGAGACTTGCAACTTAAAAAACACATTCCTTTTTTGATCGGAACATCAAATATTACCGAAGCTGTATTTTTAGCAGATAAGGTTTTCCTTATGAAGAAAAATCCCGGTGAAATTATTGATGATTTTGAAATTGATTTACCGGCTGATCGAAAAGATAATATCATCGTAACGGAAAAGTTTAACCAAATTAGAATAAAAATCGAGAATAGTTTCAAATCAAAAGAATCTTATAAAGTTCTGAATTTTTCTATTTAATTTCAGCTGTTTATTTTATAAATTCATAATAATTACTAAAAGTATAAATATGAATTATATAAAATATCTTCTTTTAAGTACAATAATCTTCATTTCGTGCAGCAACCCAACCGAGCCGGACAATTTTAACTATG
>CBEVZC010000026.1:0-29956 GCA_965554225.1 uncultured bacterium
ACGACTTTATTGTTATTGATAAAAAAAACAATCCTTTTTTTAGTGCGGAACCTGAGTTGGTTAAAAAACTTTGTAAAAGGAGAACGGGAATTGGGGCAGACGGTTTAATCACGATACAGTATGATAGTGAATACGATTTTTCGATGAATTATTTTAATTCAGATGGAACAACCGGTGCATTATGCGGAAATGGAGCAAGATGCATTATAAAGTATGCATATATTACTAAGCGTTTAAATTCTAACGAAACTAAGTTTTTATTTAATGATGATATTTTTACCGGCATTGTTTTTAACCAAAGCGAGATTGAATTTAATTTACATTCACCGAACGAAATAATACGAAATTTTTATATTGAAATTAATGACCAAAAGTTAAAAGTTAATTATGTAAATGTCGGAACACCTCACGTAGTAATAAAGATATCGGATATTCCCAATGAGTTGGGAAATAATTCTGATGACATTGAGAAAATACCGGTTAATAAATTGGGAAGAAAGATTAGATATCATAAATATTTTGCTCCTGAAGGAGTAAATGTTAATTTTATTGATGTAAAAAACGGTTCTTTGCTAATTAGAACATACGAGCGTGGTGTGGAAGAAGAAACTCTATCTTGCGGCACGGGAGCGGTTTCATCTGCAATTATTGCATCTTTGAATGAAGGTTTAAACCCGCCGGTAAAATTACTGACTAAAAGCGAAGAATATTTAATGGTTAATTTTGAATTTAATAATGATGAGTTTAATAAGTTATCTTTAACCGGGAATGCTCATGTTATCTATAACGGAGAATTTTTAATCTAACTATAAGAGGAGTTAAATGAGTAGAGTAATCTTTTCAATCCAGTACGACATTTTTCCAGAAAAGAGAAATGATTATGTCAGTGTTATTAAGGAATTAAAAAATTTGGTTAAGGGAGACGGATTAGATAGTTATTCTGTCTACGAATTTAAAGGAAAGCCAAATTCGTTCGAAGAAATTTATATTTACGATTCAAAAGAAGCCTGGGAAAATTCCGATGAAAACATTGATGAAAGAGTGGATATTTTAATGACCAAGCTGTCAGATATGATTAAAGAAAAATCAACAAAGTATAATACTCTATTTGAACTTGATAGTTAGAGTAATAAAGAAAGTGATTTGATATGTATGAGTATGTCGGCGCAATCCATGTCCATTCGAAGTTTTCGGATGGTTCCGGAAATGTAAAAGAAATTGCTGAGATAGCAAATATTTCAGGATTAGATTATTTAATACTAACTGATCATAATACCCTAAGAGCAAAAACCGAAGGTTACGAAGGGTGGTACGGCAATACCCTTTTGCTTGTTGGCGTTGAAATAAACGATAGAAAAAACCAAAACCATTATTTGGCATTAGGTATAAACGAAACCCTTTCCACTCGTCTTTCCGCAAAAGAATATGTTAAAAAGGTTAATGAAAAAGGCGGAATTGGTTTTATTGCTCACCCGCATGAAAAACGTTCCTCTATGAAAGAACATCCTCCTTATCCATGGACGGCATGGGATTCAAAAGATTTTACCGGAATTGAAATTTGGAATCATATGTCAGAATGGATGGAAGGACTGACGGAAAAAAATAAGTATAGTTATTTTATGCATCCGTTGAAATCAATTAAATCACCTCCTTTAGAAACTTTGAGAGTGTGGGATAAATTGAGCCAAAAAAGAAAAGTTGTGGGAATTGGCGGTCTGGATGCTCATGCACACAAAGTAAACTTAGTAGGCTTTTTTGAGGTTGAAGTTTTTCCATATAAAGTTTTGTTCAAATCAATACGGACACATATTTTAAGCGAAAAAAAAATCAAACCGTCTCGTATAGTAAAAGAAATAGAATCTGCAAAAACGATTATATATGACTCTTTAAAAAATGGCAGATGTTTTGTATCCAATTATTACCATGGTGATGCAGCCGGTTTTAGATTTTTTGCTGAATCCGGGAATAGAATTTATAATATGGGCGATTTTTTGAAACTCTCCGGCAAAGCAAAATTAAGAGTTATTTTACCAAATATAAGCGGTACTATAAATCTAATTAGAAACGGAAGGTTGACCGATACTGTGGAAAATATGGACGCCGACTTTATTATTAGACGAAAAGGCTCTTACCGGGTTGAAGTTTATTTAAATGGAAACGCCTGGATTTATTCCAATCATATTAGCATTGAGTAATAATATTTATTAAATTTGCTGAATAATTTTTAAAATATACAACTAACAAATTTGGGTTATAAAGTGATTGCTAAGAAAAAAAGAATTGCAAAAAAAGAAATTCAGGAAGATAAGTTAGTTACTTCTCTCTATAAATCACAGGAATTCTTTGAAAAGTATAAACAGCAAATATTTTTTGCTGTTGGAGCATTGGCTGTAATCGTACTGGCTTTTGTTTGGTATGCTAATAAAGTAAAGGAAGACAATTTGGAAGCAACAAAAGAATTAGCTAAAATGCTTCCTATTTACGAATCCGGTTCCTACCAAGAAGCAATTGAAGGCAAACCCGGGACTGATGTTTTAGGGTTAAAACAAATTGTTGAAAACTACGGTAGTACTGAGCAAGGAGAAATTGCAAAAGTGTATCTTGCTAATTCGTACTACTATTTGGGAAAGGTTGATGATGCATTGAAGTATTATGAAAGTTATTCCGGAAATAGCAACTTATTTAAAGCTGCTGCCTATGCGGGAATTGCGAGTTGTAATGAAAGGCAGGGTAATTACGAAGAAGCTGCTAAGTACTTTGAAAAAGCCGCTTCTGTTTCAAAATTTAATGTGCAAAACCCAAAATATCTTTTAGATAGCGGAATTGATTATATACAAGCACAAAATATTTCCAAAGCAAAAGAAGTATTTGAAAAACTTAAAAATGATTATAAAAAATCACCACTACAATCCGAAGTAGAGCGGTATTTAGCTTCAATAAATTAAAAGTATTAACTAACGAGGAGGGAGCAATGAAAAAGAAACTATTATTTCTTTTAGCTTTTTTATTAACATCAAGTATTGCATTTTCGCAAGTCAGAATATCTACAGCATATAATGTACCGGCTATTAATGAAGATTCATTACTTGCGGGATTAAACAGTATTCGTGGTGTATATTATGCTGCGGATCCATTTGGTACCGGGCAATCGGCAATATTAGCCACGAATTATAACAAAAACGGTACAGTAAGTTTATTTGTAAATACTGGTAACGATTCATTAGAATTAGTTTGGACTTCACCTGTACTAGCGGAAAACGGCGGCGGGTCTACACCTCGTTATCCTTTATTTGCTGACTTGGATAATGATGGTTTAGTTGAAATACTCTATTACAGCAACGGTAATGGTATTTTAATATACGAATGGGACGGAGTTGCTGGTTCATACAATTTTGGCGATAAACCATCTCAAACAATTGGTGCGGGTGTCTTTGAAGGAACGCCGGGGAAAAATGAGTACATGGAGACTTCTGATATTGATGGAGATGGTCAAAATGAACTGCTTACTGTAAGCGATGCAGGTTCCGGCAGCAATGATGATGGTTATTACATTATTAGTGCAACCGGTGATTGGTCAACAGGGAATGCCGGATTCTCATCTTTCAATGTAGAATTCAAACAATTAAGAAGAGATAACGCGAAGTTTGGATTGGGTGGAGGAACTCCTTATGGAATGTTTTCTGCTCAGCTAGACGGTACCGGATTAAAGGAAATATTGTTACATAATTGGAATTTGAAAAATGTCTCTCCGGTTACTGTTAATGGACCGAATAGCTATTCAATGGCAGACACTTCCAACAACCACCAAAATTTGCAATTATCTTCTACGGACGAAGTATCATTAATGGGTGCTTTTGCTTACGATATTGATGGAGATGGGAGAGAGGAAATTTATATGCCAACTTATAAAACCGGTTATCGTATCGACATGATTCATTATGAAGTTGGTCAAAGTGTGAATGAGATAACAACTGATAATGTTTTTCCGCTTGAATTGATAAATGGAACCGATACACTTTTTGCTGGATCTTCTTTCGGTTATGGCTATGGCGATATTGATGGTAACGGTAAACCTAATTTATATTTTTCTTCTTCTTATCCTTCAAATGTTGTAACGGCAGAATTTGAAGGCGGTGATAAAACAGATCCTGATAATTGGCAAATTAGTACACTATACGCTGGTGATTCTACAATTTATACAAGTATGACCATAACAGATTCAGCAGGAGTTGTTGATACGACATTTAAGGTACAAACTGCTTTTGTATCTAAAATGTGGGCTAGAAATACTGATTTTGATAAAGACGGTTTTGAAGACATGATTCTTCCTTATCAAGCCATAAATGATAGTATAGAAGTCATTACAAAAACATGGGTAGATACTGCGTATGTTGCCGATACAACAAATATTCGTAATCCTAAAATTTGGGGCTTAAGAATTTTAGAAGCTACAAATCCAACCGGAGTTAAAGAAAAGAATGTTACAATAGTTACACCCGATAATTATGTATTAAATCAGAATTATCCTAATCCGTTTAACCCGACAACTACTATTACTTTCCAACTTCCGTTAGATAAGAGAATTTCTCTAAAAGTTTATGATATTTTAGGGAAAGAAGTAAAAACTCTTATAAATAACCAAGATTTAAAGAAGGGTAATCATAAAGTAGTCTGGGACGGTACCGATAATTTCGGCGCTAAAGTTGCGAGCGGCAATTATATTTATACGCTTAAGTATGGTAATTTTACAAGGTCAATGAAAATGACTTTACTTAAATAAGTATTTATATAAATCAATTCTAAAAAGTGCCGGAGTTATCCATATAATAATTCCGGCATTTTCAACTTAAAATATGGTTGATCGTTATAGTTTTGTTAACTTGATTTTAGGTCGGTGTGTGAGTATATTTTCAATTATTTATTAAAAAATTCCAAAGGTAAAATGGCAGATACATCAGATTTTCGTAACGGTTTAATAATAAAGTTCAAAAACGATTTATATACGATAGTTGATTTTCAACATGTAAAACCGGGTAAAGGCGGAGCCTTTGTTCGTTCAACATTAAAAAATCTTAGGACGGGCAGGGTTTTAGACAATACTTTTCGTGCGGGTGAAAAAATTGAACCGGTTAGGGTAGAAAGAAGAAAATATCAATTTTTATATCGAGAACCCGAAGCGTTGGTTCTTATGGATAATGAGACATATGAACAGCTTCCCGTCCCAATTAATTTATTTGACGGTGGTGATAGATTCTTAAAAGAGGGTGAAGAGGTTGATTTATTGTTAGACGATAATGACCAAATAGTAACTGTGGAAATTCCGCTAACCGTTAAACTTAAAGTAGTAGAAACCGATCCGGGCTTTAGAGGAAATACGGCTACAAATGCAGTTAAACCGGCAAAGGTTGAAACCGGTACAACAGTTAATGTTCCGCTATTTATAAATATTGGAGATGTACTAAAAGTAGATACGAGAACAGGTGAATATTTAGAAAGAGTAAAAGGTTAAAAAATGGATATTAATTTATTAAAGCGATTAATTCGTATAGTAGAAAAAAGTTCTATTACGGAGTTTACTGTTCAAGAAGGGGAGTTGAAAGTAAAAATATCAAAAAACGGCAGCCAAGTTATCGGAGTTCCTCAGCAGCCGATTGCAGAAGTTGTTCAGACCACAGCTCAATTAATACCTCAAACCGAACCGGTAAAAAATACGGATGAAGAAGAATTAGCAGCTAATGTACATGAAATTCGCTCACCTATTGTAGGAACGTTTTACCGGGCACCGGCACCTGATGCCGATCCTTATGTCCAAGTGGGTGATAGAATATCCGAAGGGTCAGTACTTTGTATTGTAGAAGCTATGAAACTAATGAACGAGATTGAATCTGATGTTTCGGGTAAAGTAGTTAAAATCTTAGTTGAAAATGCTACTCCCGTAGAATATAATCAGCCGTTGTTCTTAATTGAAAAAGAATAAGATTACAAATTTCAATTTGAGGTAGTATTGTTCAAAAAAATTCTTATAGCAAACCGGGGGGAAATAGCCCTTAGAATAATAAGAACCTGTAAAGAGCTTGGTGTTAATACCGTAGCGGTTTATTCCGAGGCTGATAAAGATTCTTTACATGTACTTTTTGCAGATGAAGCAGTCTGTATTGGTCCTGCAAATAGTCAATTAAGTTATTTGAAGATTCCTGCATTAATGGCAGCTGCAGAAGTTACGGGCGCTGATGCAATTCATCCGGGATACGGCTTCTTAGCGGAAAATGCAGAATTCTCGGAAATATGTGAGCAATCCGGGATTAAATTTATAGGTCCTTCGCCGGATATGATTAACAAGATGGGTGATAAAGCTTTTGCTAAGGAAACTATTAAATCCGTTGGTGTACCTGTTGTTCCCGGTAGCGATGGAATTGTTAATGATGTTGAAGAAGCAAAAAAGATTGCAGAAGAAATCAGTTATCCGGTAATGCTGAAAGCTACAGCCGGCGGCGGTGGTAAAGGTATGAGAATTGTCATGGATGAATCCGAGATTGAGAGTAACTTTCAAATGGCAAGTACTGAAGCTGCAGCTGCTTTTAATAACGGCGACCTTTACGTCGAAAAATTTATTGAAAATCCTCATCATGTAGAGATTCAAGTAATGGGCGATCAATTCGGAAATGTTTTCCAATACGGAGAAAGAGATTGTACTATTCAACGGAGGCATCAAAAATTAATTGAAGAATCACCCTCGCCAATCATATCTGATGAAACAAGGAGAAAAATGGGAGAAGCAGCTTTACTTGGAGCAAAAGCTGTTAATTATGAAGGCGCCGGCACAGTTGAATATGTAGTTGATAAAAATCAAAATTTTTATTTTATGGAAATGAACACTAGAATTCAAGTGGAACATCCCGTTACTGAGATGGTGAATGATGTTGATTTAATAAAAGAACAAATAAGAGTAGCGGCAGGCGAGAAATTGACAAAACCTTTGCACACTCCTTTTGGACATTGTATGGAATTTAGAATAAATGCTGAAGATTTTGAGAATGATTTTAGACCTTCTCCGGGAAAAATTGAAGATTTGCATTTCCCAGGAGGCTTCGGTGTTAGGATCGATTCTCATATATATAATAATTATGTAATTTCTCCATTTTACGATTCTATGGTTGCAAAACTAATTGTTTGGGCAGATACTAGAGATGGGGTTATTGTTAGAGCCAAGCGTGCATTGCAAGAATTTATTGTAGAAGGTATAAAAACAACTGTTCCTTTTCATTTAAGCGTTTTGGAAAATGAACAATTTAAAAACGCTGATTATGATACATCATTTATTGATAAACTTTTAAATAATTAAGAGGTTAATTATGAATTTTCCCGAAGATGTTAAGTATACAAAAGATCATGAATGGATTAAGGTCGATGGTAATATTGGCACAATAGGAATTACGGATTTTGCTCAAAGTGAATTAGGTGATATAGTTTATGTTGACGTTGATCCTGACCTAAAAAATATTACAGCCGGTGAATCATTCGGTACTATCGAAGCGGTTAAAACCGTTAGTGATATGCTTGCGCCTTGCAATGGTAAAGTTCTTGAGCTGAATCCAAAGCTTGAAGACGAACCTGAATTGGTTAATCAAGACCCATACGGCGAAGGCTGGATATTGAAGATTGAGTTGGAAAATCTGGACGAAGTGAATGATCTTATGGATAGTACTGCTTATCAAGCACAAGTAGGTAGTTAATTCTTTATCTCTTTCATACTTTCTGATAGATAACTTTAATAGTTGTTTGATAATCTATTTTAAAATTTAAATAATTCGAATAAATATGTACAATCATGGTTATATTCTAATTCTTGATTTTGGGTCGCAGTATACTCAATTAATAACAAGAAGAATTCGTGAAAGTAATGTTTATTCAATAACACACCCTCATTTTTATCCGTTAGAAAAAATTGAATTGAAATCACTAAAAGGAATTATCCTTTCTGGTGGTCCAATGAGTGTCTATGATGCTGCTGCTCCTTCGATTGATAAAAGAATTTTTAAGCTAGGCGTCCCAATTTTAGGTGTTTGTTATGGAATGCAGCTTATAACAAAAATGTTTAGCGGTAAAGTTGAACCGGCGGATAACCGTGAATATGGTAAAGCCGAACTGTCAGTTTTAACAGATTCTGTGCTGTTGAAAAATGTTCGTAATAAATCATCAGTTTGGATGAGTCACGGAGATCTGATCTCTTCCGCCCCGAATAATTTTAATATTATTGCTAAAACTTCAGAAACACCCCTTGCTGCAATAGAAAATACAGACTCAAACATTTACGGACTTCAATTTCACCCGGAAGTACACCATACGGAAGATGGTGAAAAGATAATGAATAATTTTCTTTTTGATATCTGCAAATGTAAAGGTAATTGGACTCCGCAAAATTTTATTGCAAATGAAATAGAAAAAATTAAATCATTGGTTGGGAATAATAAAGCCATTTGTGCTCTTAGCGGCGGGGTCGATTCATCTGTAGCTGCTGTTTTGATTGACAAAGCAATAGGGGAAAATTTAATTTGCGTACATGTAGATTCAGGTTTGATGCGTTATAATGAAAGTGAAGATGTTGTGAATATGTTCAAAAATAGTTTCAACTTAAATCTTATTCATGTTGATGCTTCGAAAATGTTTTTAGAAAGGCTAAAGAATGTTATTGATCCTGAAAAGAAAAGGAAAGCTATTGGCAATACGTTTATAGAAGTATTTGAAAAAGAAGCGAATAAAAATAAGGATATTAAATATCTCGTGCAGGGAACTTTATATCCTGATGTAATAGAATCTGTTTCGGTCAAAGGAAATTCGGCAACAATCAAAACACATCATAATGTTGGCGGGTTACCGGATAAGATGAACCTAAAGTTGATTGAACCTTTTAGAGAATTATTCAAAGATGAAGTTAGGAAAATCGGGAAAGAATTAAATTTACCCGACTCTTTTATAAAACGTCATCCTTTTCCTGGTCCCGGGTTGGCAGTTAGGATATTAGGAGAAGTTACACAAGAAAGAATAAATATTCTTCAGAAAGCAGATAAAATCTTTATTGATTTACTCGAAGAGGAAAAACTGTATGATAAAATTTGGCAAGCTTTTGCCGTTCTGCTTCCTATTCAAACCGTAGGCGTTATGGGCGACCAAAGGACTTACGAAAACGTGGTTGCACTTAGAGCAGTTACTTCGACTGATGGAATGACTGCGGATTGGTATAGATTTGATCCCGATTTTTTAGAGCTTGTGTCTAATAAAATTATCAGAAATGTAAAAGGGATTAACCGGGTCGTGTATGATATTAGTTCCAAACCTCCTTCAACAATTGAGTGGGAGTAAAGTTAATCTATGCAGTTTTTAGAAAATACATTAAAACAAGCGCAAAGATTTGAAGAAAGCGGGAAATATTTACACTCCCTGCAACTTTATCAGATACTATTGAAAAATCCAAAATATAAAAGAGTGGCAACAGTAAGATTAGCCGCGGCTTATGAAAAATTAAACAGAACCGAATTAGCAAAGAAAATATTACAAGAATATTTGGCTAAGCCGAATGATGATGAAGAAGTTAGAAAATTATATGTCCATTTCTTAATTAAGCATTCTTATTATGAAGAGGCTTTGGATGCTTTGTCGCTTATATCCCGAGAAACAAATCCGGAAATTTATTTTCTTATGGGTGTTGCTAATTTTAAGATTGATGAATATAAAATTGCAGAGATAAATTTTACAGAGTTTATTTCCAATAATAGCAAATCTGATTTAATTCCTGAAGCTTTATTATTTTTGGCAAAAACGCAAGTTAAATTAAATAAATTAAATCCAGCTTTAATTGCTGCAAAAAAATCAGCTGATTTGTATTTCCAGAATCATGAATTACATTATGTAATTGCTCAAATTTATTTTATGAAGGGAATGAATTATCATGCATATGAATCAATACGCAATTCAATAAAAATAAATAAAGGTGATCTTTCAATACAGAAGTGTGCAGGAAAGATTTTGTTAAAACTTAAGGAGTATAAAAAAGCATTGAATTACTTTTTGGATTGTTACGATCGGAATAATTTTGATATTGAAGTTTTGGAATCGATTGGAAATTGTTATATGAAATTGGACAGAGTAGAAATTGCCAAAGTATATTTCAAAAAGCTTCTTAAGATTGATCCTGATAATGCAAGTATTTCTCAGTTATTAAAAACGGAGATTTATTCTGAAAGTTAAAGATTTACCACTGGATGACCGTCCACGCGAGAAGCTGCTTTTAAGAGGAGCACAAAGTTTAACCGATGCCGAATTGATTGCAATCCTTTTAAGAACTGGGACGAAAGGGAAATCAGTACTTGATATGTCGCAAGAGTTTATTAAACGGCATACAAATCTCGCAATGGCAGCTTCAAAAACAGTAGAATCATTTACAAAAGAATTAGGTATTGGAAAAGATAAAGCTGCAACATTAGCGGCAGCATTCGAAATTAGCCGGAGGGTCATTTCTCAGCAAAAATGGTTCTCGAATAAAAAAATTACGTCGCCAAGCGAGGTTGCGGAAATATTTATTCCTTTACTCCGTGATGAAGTAAAAGAAAGATTTATTGTTGTTTGCTTAAATACCGCGAACAAAATAATTAAGTATGAAACAATTTCGGTTGGAAACTTAAATTCCAGTGTTGTTCATCCGAGGGAGGTTTTTAAAGTTGCAATTGATAATAATTCTGCCAATATTATATTGCTTCATAATCATCCAAGCGGAAATACGGAACCAAGTACAGAAGATATTAAAGTAACAAAAAAAATGATAGAGGCAGGAAAAGTACTTGATATTAATGTCCTTGACCATTTAATTGTCTCAGGAAATTCATTTAAAAGTTTGGTTGAACAAAGAATAATTTAGTATTTTATATTTGTAATATTTGATTTTTTTTTAAAAAAAATGTGTATATTCCATAAATAAATTTTTGGATTTGTTAACAATCATCATAAAAAGGAGGAACTCAATGACCAAAATCAAATCCCTGTTAAGTACATCCTTAGCGGTATTGCTTGTAGCTGGTACTGTTAGTCTTACAGGCTGCGGTGGCGTAAGCGAAGAGCAAATGGCACAGTTAGATGCCTTAAGAAGTGAAGTAAGTTCACTTGAAAAAGAAGTAAACACTCTTAAGAGCGAAAAAACCAAACTAGAAAGAGAGATTGCTGAAAAACAATCTAAGCTAGAGCAATGTGCAAACGATAAAGCTGCAACAAAAGCAAATTTAGAAAAATTAGGAATGTAATTTAAAATTAAGGAGGATTAAATGAAGTACTATAAGTATTTTGTTGTTTTGCTTGCTCTGTTATTAACTCTTTCTACCAGTTTAATGGCTCAAGAAGAAAAAGAGATGACAGAGGATGAATGGCAAAACGAAATAAACAGATTGACCCAGCAAAAAGCTGATATGGGAAAAGAACTTGAATCATTGCAAAATGATGTAAATGCAAGTAAAACAAAATTACAAGGCATGCAGGATTATGATGCTTGCGTCGGCGAAGAATATAGCATGGTTGGCGCTACAAAAGCTGATGTTGATGCATACCGCAATAAAGTAAACGCTTTAGAAGGTCAAATTAAAAGACAAGAATCACCTAAGGAAGACAGACAAGCAGCTTTAGATGCGTTAAAAGGAAGTAAGATTAGTGCACTTCCTGAATTTTATTCAACTGTGCATACAAGATTACAAAACCTTTTAGATGCATGGCAGGAAAAACCGAAAGAAATTATGTATACGGTTATTAAAGGTGATTATCTTTGGAAAATTGCAAAGAACCCTGCTCATTACGGAAATGGATTCGCATGGCCAAAAATTTATAAGGCTAACAGAGATCAAATTAAAAATCCAGATTTAATTTATCCAAAACAAATATTTAAGATTCCGAATCTTACAGAGGATGAGCAAGCTCACTACAATAAACTGAGAAAAACATACAAACCTGCTCCTGAACAATAGTAGGTTAATGACTCATTTTATTTCTGTATAACAATTATAAGGTTGATTTTCTAACGGTTTTGTTAGAGGGTCAACCTTTTTTTGTTTATTTCGCTAGATTTTTAATAATGATTCTGATTATAGATTAACAATTATTTTAAGTTATTCATTTTTAGGAGGTTTAATACGCAAGTAGAAAAAAAAGTTAAATTAGAGAATGTGGATATACTATCGCTTCTTGGCTCAAATGATTTGAATATAAAACCGATTGAAGATAGATTCAGCGCTTCTTTCAGTGTTAGAGGCGATGTTTTATTTATAAAAGGTGTGGAAGAAGAAGTAAAAGCGATTGAAAAAATATTTAAGGAAATGATTTACATTCTTAATACCACAAACAAACTAAATTCTTCCGATGTTGAAACAATTATTAATCTAACTGCGCAAGGAAAGGAAATAATCAATGGAAAGTCCTACAATAATATAGTCCTTTATACAAAAAAGGATTCGATTAGAGCCAAAACTCCTAACCAAATTGAATATTTAAAAATTATGAAGGATAATGATATCTGTTTTGCTGTAGGTCCGGCAGGAACAGGTAAAACATTTTTGGCTGTTGCATTTGCTCTTTCTGCATTAAAAAAAGGTATTGTAGAAAGAATTGTGCTTGCAAGACCTGCTGTAGAAGCCGGAGAAAGCTTAGGTTTTCTTCCCGGAGATTTTAAAGAAAAAATTGATCCATATCTACGGCCTTTATTAGACGCGCTGCAGGATATGCTTCCCGGCGATCAGTTAAGAAATTATCTTGAAAAGGGGATTATTGAGATTGTTCCCCTTGCTTATATGAGGGGAAGAACATTAAATAATTCGTATGTTATTCTTGATGAAGCGCAGAACTCAACTGCCTTGCAAATGAAAATGTTTCTAACGCGATTAGGCCCTAATTCCAAAGCTATAATTACAGGAGATATTACTCAAATTGACCTGCCCTCTCACGTTGTTAGTGGATTGATTGAAGCAAAAGCAATACTTAAAAATGTTGACGGTGTTGGTTTTGTAAATTTTAGCAAGAAGGATGTAGTAAGACATAAACTTGTGAAAGATATTATTAACGCATACGAAAAATATACCAACGGAAATGCTAAGAACTAATCTTCCGCTTTACTTTCATCCCAAAATTTATCCATTTCGTTAAGATCGGACTCGGTTATTTTTTTGCCGTTTTGCTGTAATTTATTTTCTACAAAAGTAAACCGTTTTGTAAATTTACTATTTGTTCTTCTTAAAGCGTCCTCAGGATTTATACCCAAAAACCGTGAATAGTTTACCAGACTAAAAATAAGGTCTCCCATTTCATTTTCCACTTCATCAATACTATTACTTGCTTCTGCTTCTTTTAGTTCTTTTATTTCTTCCTCAACTTTTTCCCATACATCTTTTTTATTTTTCCAGTCGAACCCTACTTTGGAAACCTTTTCTTGAATTCTGTAAGCACGCTGTAATTCCGGTAGATGTTTTGGAACACCTTCCAGTACGGAATCTCGTCCTTCTTCTAATTTAATCTGCTCCCAATTTCTTGCAACCTCCTTGCTGTCTGCTACTTTTGAATCCCCGAAAATATGCGGATGCCGTCTAATCAGTTTTCGTGTTATTACATCAATAACATCATCAATGTTAAACAGATTAGATTCTTCGGCTATTGCAGAATGGAAAACAACGTGTAGCAATAAATCACCAAGTTCATTTTTTAATTCTTCGTAATCCTTGTTATCTATTGCTTCAATTACTTCGTATGTTTCTTCAAGCGTAGCGCCTTTTATAGAATCAAAAGTTTGTTCTTTATCCCAAGGACATTCCCTGCGTAAACGACGCATAATATTAATCAGTTTGGAAAATTTTGAATCATTCATGTTTTACCGAAATTTATGATTAGCAAATGTACGTTTTTTTTTGATTAATTTTTTTTTGTTAAAAATTGTTAGCAAAACGTTTCAAAAAAGTCTACCATTCTCTCAAATTTCTTTTTTTATTTTCATTCATTTCCCTTATATTATCATAAAATATTTACCAAATATGAGGAATTCTATCTTGGTTGAAGAAAAAATTAATGAATTGGGTTACGAGCTTAAAGAAGCTCCCAAACCGCTTGCATCCTATATTCCGGTAACAACAGTCGGAAACATTGTATTTACCGCAGGGCAAGTCCCGGTAAGTTCAGGTAACTTGCTTTACAAAGGTAAGTTGGGCAAAGATTTATCGGATGATGAAGGAAAGAAAGCGGCCGAACTTTGTGCGGTGAATTGTCTGAATGTGATAAAGTCGGAAATAGGAGATCTTGATAAAGTTGATAAAATAGTTAAAGTTACGGTATTCGTAAATTCGGCAGACGGATATACTGATCAGCCTAAAATAGCAAATGGTGCGTCTGATTTTTTAGTTAACGTATTCGGCGAGAAAGGAAAACATGTTAGAAGTGCAGTGGGTGTAAATGAATTACCGATAAATGCTCCGGTTGAAGTTGAAATGATTGTTGCCGTTAAATAAAATTGCTCGTAATTTTTTTATTAATTTCGAAACAATTACTTAATTTAGATGTCAAATAATAAACAAGTTTGTGTGTTATGCATATTTATCAGGTGATTAAATGAAAAATTTTTTACTTATCTTTTTTCTGGTGTTAAGTGTTATCAATGCTCAATTTAAAGGCGAAGCTGAAAAACCTATTGATATAAAGGGAAGTATGATTAATAACACTCCATCCGATTTTTTCTTAGGTTTTATAAATCCAAATAATTTCAGTATGCATCATTCATTTAGCTTATCGTACTCGGCTGCAGGCAGTAACGGATTAGCGCTGGGAGTTTACACAAACAGCATGGCTTATAAATTTAACGATAAGTTTAACGTCGAACTTGAAACAAGTATTGTTAATTCTCCTTATAGTACTTTCGGAAAGAACTTTTCAAAACAAATCAATGGCATTTATCTTTCACGTGCTCAAATAAATTATAATCCGTCCAAAGATGTCCATTTCCAATTACAATTTTCAAATTCTCCTTTTGGCTACAGAGGTCGATACGGTTATTCTCCTTTCTCCTCTTATTACAATCCTTTTCTGGATGAATTTGATGAAAGGAATTAGAACTTAAATTTTATTAAATTTGCTGACCGAGTTTTGCTCGGTTATTTTTTTAATAGTTGATTTTTAAGTTGAAGAAAAAGAATATAAAAAAGAGAAAGAAGCAAATACCTGATATAAAATCTACGACTAATAATTTTTTCCTCAATATTATTATTTTTCTCCTCGCAGCTATTGTAATTTTTGTATCGTATTCACTATTTATTAAAATAACAGATCAATCGGTAAATAAAAATACGGAGGCTAAAAAACAGACTGCATCGGAGGTTATTCAGGTGGAAGTTCTAAATGGTTGCGGAGTAGCCGGGGTTGCAGATAGATTTACCGATTTTTTGCGAGAGCATAAATTTGATGTTGTAAATGTAGGAAATTATTTTACTTTTAATGTTGATGAAACAATTGTAGTTGATAGAATTGGGAATTTGGAAAATGCGAGAAAAGTTGCACGCTCGTTAGGTATTCAAAGAACCAATGTTGTACAGCAGCTGAATAATAATTATTTCCTTGATGTATCAATTATTATAGGAAAAGATTATTATAAACTTAAACCGATTAAAGAGGAATGAAACTTGGCTTTTAATGAATTTACCTCGGAAATATCCGAAATAATACTTTCTAAAAAAGGATATGATATTAAAGTGCTTGATCTTAGAAAGCTAACTGCTATAGCTGACTATTTCGTTATCTGTTCTGCAGATTCTGATATTCAAGTAAAAAGTATTGCTGATGAAGTGAATGATGTCCTAAGGGAAAAGGGGATTAAATGCTTTCATAAAGAAGGTTACAACGCCCTCAATTGGGTTTTGTTAGACTATTTTGATGTTGTTGTTCACGTTTTTAAAAAAGATGCCAGAGAGTTTTATAATTTGGAACGTCTCTGGGCTGATGCCCCCTTTAAAATTGTTGAAGATAAGTTGGAATTATAATAGTGATATTTATATGAATTCGAATTAAAAATTTAATCCAAAGGTAAAGCTTGAAAAAGTATTTGTATAAAATATTTGATGCACTAAAAAATAGATTAAATTACTTAAACGATGTTGATATTATATTTAACGTCCCGCAAAGTTCCGAAAACGGTGATTATTCAACTAATGCCGCAATGGTATTGGCAAAAAGACTTAAAAAATATCCGCGCAGTATTGCTCAAGATATAATTAACAATTTGGACTTTGATTCAAATATTATTAATAAAATTGAAATTGCCGGTCCAGGTTTTATTAACTTTTATTTCTCACATAAATTTGCAGCTTCGGTAATTAAGGAAATTCTTGCAGAAGACAGTAATTTTGGAAAGTTCGATAGTTTTAGTAATAAAAAAGCTATTGTTGAATTTGTATCGGCAAACCCAACGGGACCTCTAACGGTTGGGCATGGAAGAAACGCCGTTCTTGGCGATACAATTGCAAACATGCTGGAATGGATAGGATATAAAGTTACCCGTGAATATTATTTTAACAATGCAGGCAGACAAATGCGCGTACTGGGGGAATCGGTTAAAGCCCGTTATCTTGAATTACTAGGAAAGGAAATTGAGTTCCCGGAAGAATATTATCAAGGGAATTATATTAAGGATATTGCTGAAAAACTATTTGAAGAACATGGTAACAGTATTGAAAATGCCGATGCTGAAACAATATTTAAAGAAAAAGCGGAAGAAGAAATATTTTTAGATATTCAAAATACATTGAAGAAATTAAATATAAAACTCGATAAATTTTTTAATGAAAAGTCTCTTTATGAAAATGGTAATATTGAAAGAGTTTTAAAAGTTTTTAAAGAGAAGAACCTTTCTTATGAGAAAGATGATGCTGTCTGGCTAAAACTTTCCGAACTTGGACAGGAACAGGATAAAGTTATTATTAAATCAACCGGAGAACCAACATACAGATTACCTGATATTGCTTATCATGCTGTTAAGTTCGATAGGAAATATGATTTAATAGTTGATATTTTTGGCTCGGACCACAATGCAACATTTCCCGATGTACTTGCCGGTGTTGACGCTTTAGGATACAATAAGGAAAAAGTTAAAGTAATAATTCATCAGTTTGTTACAATAATGCAAAACGGTAAAGTTGTTAAAATGTCAACAAGAAAAGCGAACTTTATTACACTGGAAGAATTAATTGATGAGGTAGGAAAAGATGTGGTTCGTTATTTCTTTAATATGCGGAACTATTCGAGCCATATGAATTTTGATTTGGACCTGGCGAAAAAACATTCCGATGAGAATCCGGTATTTTATTTGCAATATGCTCACGCAAGAATTAGTTCGATATTGCGAATGACGAAGGAAGAAAATTTGCACAGTTCGGTTGAACATTTGGATTTATTAGAACATCCTTATGAACAAAGTTTATTAAAATATATTGCAAGGTTTCCGGAGGAAGTTTATTATGCCGCTGTAAATTATGAACCGCATAAAATTGCAAATTATTTGGAAAATCTTGCAGCGCAATTTCATAAGTTTTATACGGAATGCAGAATTATAAGTTCTGGAAAAGATCTTGCCGAAGCTAGAATTGCACTAATAATTGCAGTACAGATAGTTTTAAGAAATGGTCTTGCTATACTTGGAGTGGAAGCACCGGATAAGATGTAATCAATCTGCAATTGCAGCAGAAAGAGCAAATACTTTTTCCGCACCGTTTTCTTTTAAAATCTTTCCACATTCACTTACCGTAGCACCCGTTGTAATTACATCATCCAAAAGAATAATTCTAGACTCATTGATAAATTCTCTGTTTTTAAGTAAGAAAGCATTACGCATATTTTCTCTTCTCTCATCCATATTAAGTTTTGTCTGAGTTTGAGTGTATCTGCTTCTCCGAATAATATTCTGCTTCACGGGGATATTAAGTAAAGTCCCTATTCCCTTTGCTATGTAATAAGATTGGTTATAACCTCTTTCTGCTTTTTTTAATGAGTGTAATGGGATTGGAATAATAAAAGATGGTTGCCAAGATATTATTGTGTCTTTTAAATTTAGAGCAATTTGCCGTCCAATATAACTACCATTTCTAAATTTGTTATCATACTTAACCGAATGAATTAAATCTTGTATAGGTGTTCCCGTTTCAAAAACAAAAAGAGAAGTAAAATCATCAATATAATTATTTTTTTTGAACTTCCGGAAATATTCGTGTTCTAATCTTTCATTATCAGCAAATATAAGTTGATCTTTACAATGGTTGCAAATTACTTTTTCATCTTGTGTAAGTTTAGTTCCGCAAGAAGCGCAAATTCTCGGTAAGATAAAATCGAAGATAGTTAGATAAATATTTCCCAACTTATTATTCTGTTTTTTTTATTTTACACCTTTTTTCTTGAGGAATTCACCCAGTTTGTAATCTTTAAAATGCAAATGATTTTTAAACCATCGCTCAAAAGATTCAAAAAACTCAGGTGAAATTTTAGGGTATTTCTTTTTCTGAATTTCTTCGTTAATTTTTTCGTATTTCCTTATTACTCTTTGGTGTTCAAGTTTATGAGAGAAATAACTTAAGTCATTGTATTGTTTCATTAATTTTTCTTCGGTATCAAAATGATCTCTTAAATCTTTTACAAATTCTTTCATCAGCTTTTTAATTTCTTTGTAATTATTTTTTTGAACTGCCATGAATAAGTTATTTATTATTGTGTTAGCATTTCTGTGCTGCGTGTCAATAATTTTTACATGAACAGAATAGCTTTTGTGCCAGGGTAAAATTTTCATTTTTATCTCCAAGAATTTATTTACAACAATAAAATATTCAATGAATACTAATCTGCAAAAGTATTATAACATACCATTTCGTTTTCTTATAAACCATTCAACTGCAAATAAAAAGATAATTCCATACAAAATCCAGCTTTTAGTCCATAATTTTACTTCACTGGAAACTATTTTTTCTTTAGTGTTTTTAGTTTTCAACTTAAGTAATTTATTAATAATACCATTTGTATTATTCAACATATAAAACTGACCGTTTGTATTTGATGATAAGAGTAAAAGAAATGATTTATTCATTCTTGTGTTTACTAATTCAATGTTCACTTCACCAATATTAAATGATCCTTTAGCTTTACCGTCAAGTTTGTTTTTTACAATTGCTTGAGCGGTGTAGGTAAAATCTCCGGGTAAATTTGATTCGAATGAACCTTCGTACAAACCGCTTCCGATTGAGTTTAACTGTAAATTATATTTTTCGGAATTATGAAAAATTGTTACATCAACCGAAGCATCTTCGATCGGTGCCAAAGTTGCATCATAAACTTGTGCAGAGAAAGAAATATTTTCTCCTAATGAGTAAAACCGCCTTGATGTTTTAATGCTAAATTGTTTCTGTTTTTGGTTCAAGCTTAACCATTTTACCGTATTGGTCAAAAAATTGTCAAACAGATTGGAATTTTTATCTGCTAATTGTAACTTCCATTTCCAAATATCTTTACAGAGAAGCGAGAATGATCTTGAATTACCTACGATTTGCGATATGATTAGAGGTTTACTAATACGGACATTATTAAGCTTGATGTCTGCTAAAATTTTAGCGCCAACTTTTGCAGTGAGATTTGTATTTAAAATTTTAATAGGAGGAAGCATGTTCCATTGTTCAACCGGATTAACCGCATTATTTTTAAATACCGGATTATTATTATCCAAAATAGAGGGCTGGGCATTCTGATATCTTTTTGAAATTATTTTATAATTAAAATTTAAATAGTCACTAAAATTTCTTAGCTTATTATAATCTGTTCCGGAAGCTAAGGAAATGAAATATGGCTTATGTTTTTTACCTATTGCGTTCCTGATCTTACTTATTAAACCGGAAGGCGAACTTTTAGCCGGAAAACCAATAAGCATTAAAACATCGGCTGAATCAATAAGCTGAGTGTTGTTCTGCTTCCTTGCAAATTTATTCTTTGATATTTGTACAATAGAATTTATTTCAAACTCTTTCTTATTTTTCAAAGTGTTCTCAATAAAAGCAAGGTCTTCTGAAGGACTGCCGGAGATGATAAGAACTTTTAACTTACTTTTTAGAATATCTATATAGAATACTTTTCTGTTATTCTTATAAGACTCCTCACCTTTAAGTTTACTTACGGAAACGCTAAGTCTCTGCTCGCCGGACGATTTGGAAATATAATCAAAAGTTACACTGCTGAAATTATTTGAATTTAACTTGACGCTTTTCCGGGTAGTGAAAGAAGAATTATCTTTCAGTGTTACAACAACACCTTTGCCCGGATAACCGTTGCCTGTTAAGAAGACCTTTATTTTAGTCGGTCTGTTTGTATAAATATAACGGTTAAAAAGAATTTTACTTATTAAAATATCTTTTACCTTGCTTGTGTCTCCTACACCAACAGCAAAAATCGGAATGCCGAGTTTTTCGAATTTGACAATTGGATCTTCACCTTTTGTAATTATTCCGTCGGAAATTACAGTAACGGAAGATACTTTATCTTTACTCTTTTCCACTTTGTCATAAATTTGTGAAAAATCGGTTGTTAAAGCATGGAAATTCAGTTCGTTTAAGCTATCGGGTGGTAATTTCCTAAAAGTGGAACCGAAGCTAAAGAGCTGGGCGTTTATATCCGCAGAAGTTAATTTATGAATAAGATTCTCAATAAAAATTCTTTTTTTTAATGAGTCCTTAAAAGCTACCGATTCCGAATTATCAACAAAAATTAAACTATTTGGTTCTTTAACTATTCCTTTTCTTAAATAAACGGACGGTTCAAAAAGCAGTAGCAATATTAATAATAAAATTACGGAGCGTAGAAAAATTAACAAGAAGGTTAAAACCTTCGATACTTTCGGCAGAGTGAATTTATAGATAAAAAATGTAAATAAAACAGTTAACAATAAACTTAGAATTATTGTTAATGGTGATGTTGAAATTGAAATACTAATATTATGAAGATCAGGCATAATATTATTTTTCTGTTTTAATAATATTGTTATCCGATACCTTACTCAAATCCCATTGCTTCATGTTCTCGTAAGCTCGGTAATCGGTTAAATCGAAATGAACTGGAGTTAGAGCAACATAATTATTTTTAACCGCAAAATGATCTTGGGAAAGATTGTTGTCATTCTCAATAAGTTTCCCGGTAAGCCAAAAATACTTTTTGCCAAAGGGATCAATTCGTTCTTCATATACGTCGTCCCACTTGGTTTTACCTTGCATAGTAGGAAGAATACCTAATATTTCTTCTTCAGGTAAATCCGGAATGTTAACGTTTAATAACGTCCCCGTCGGCAGTCCGTTTTCTAAAACCAACTTTGTTATTTCCCTTGATACTTTGCCGGCATAATCAAAATGCTGAGGATTATGGCTTGCGATTGAAACAGCAATTGCCGGAACATCCATAATTGCAGCTTCCCTGGCGGCAGATACTGTCCCGGAGTAAACAATATTAATTGCAGTATTTGATCCGTGGTTAATACCCGAGACAACAATATCCGGTTTTTCCTTAAGAATGTTTTTTATACCCATTTTAACGCAATCTGCCGGAGTTCCCTCAACCGCATATCCATAAAAGCTGCCGTTATTTTTGTATTCAGTTACCCTTAGCGGTACTTTCATTGTAATTGCATGTCCAACAGCGCTTTGCTCGGTTAGTGGAGCTACGACCAGTACATGACCTAATTGCTTAAGATATTTTACTAAAACATGAAGTCCGTGCGATTCTATTCCGTCATCATTACTAACTAATATTTTAATTATTTTTTCCATTTTTTTGCTTTATTAATTATTTAGTTCGTGAACCAAAATATACTAAACTACTTGATTATTCTTTGAAATTGAATAGAATTATTATTAGTCAATTATTATTGGTTTTTGTACATATTTGTTCTTGGAGAAACATTTTAAGATCTATTAAATTAACACTTATGAAGCATGTAATTTCTTGCTAAAAATAATTATATTTCTATTTACACAAAATTCAATTCCATAACTCATGAAAACTCTTACAGTATTTTTTATTTTATATATTTTTAACATTGCTTCTCTTGGACAAGTAACTGATAGTTTAGGTGAAAACGTTGACGTATTTTTGATTGATGCCTACGTAACACCTGAACTTCCTCATTCATTTGTACTGTCATTCTTTACAAGCGATAGCGTAACCTCCGTGCTAATATTAAATAAAAAATATAAGTTTGATGTATCCAAAATTTTAAGCGAAGATCATAAGATTAAAGTTAACCTTACAAAATATCATTTTGATTCCACACACGTACCGTTTTACATGATTGTAAAAGATAAAAACAATCGGTCTTATAAAAGTGAAGTTTATGACCTGGAATTTCCTTACAAGACTAAGCTTGAAATGAAGAAGACAACCAACGCTTTTGTGGAACTGTGTCTGGGAAGTTTGCTGTATTTAGCACCTACTCCGGCTGTTGCGATTATTAATGGTGATACATACTTTGAGTTGACAAAGGATTTACCGGTTCTGACTTATTACTCCAGTGGATATAACTATCCGACAGCATATTTTTCATTAGGGTACTCTCATATTTTTAATGCCCCGATTAAAAACATTTTAAGAATTAACTATGAAAAATTGTTTCGAATAAGTGGATTGGAATTCATTTCCACCGGAATTGGTGTATACACGGATTTCCGTGGGCACAACGGGTTTTCCCCGCAATTAAAGGTAGGTTTGTTCAAGTTCTATGATGTCTTTACTGTTTACGCTTCTTACCGTTATAATTTTCAACCGGTCGAACAATTAAATGATTTTCATGAAATATCAGTAGGATTGTTTGCCTCGTTTTTCTCGGTAAATTTTTAATATTATATTGAAAAAAATAAGTTACGGTTACTAATAAATATTTTACATATTAAATGGAAACAAAAACGGCTAAAGAATTAAAGTATATCGATCTTGGTGAAAGAGGCAAGTATAATATTAATAATAAATTAAATAATTTAACAGGCAAGGAATGGATTAAGTTTTCGAAGTCATGGTTTATTCACCGGCCAATCAGACGAAAGAATAATGAAATATTGCATCCGGCAAAATTTCCCGAATCATTAGTAAAGGAATTTATCCGGTTTTTTACAAAAGAAAATCAATGGGTCTTAGACCCATTTTTAGGAACGGGTAGTACTTTAATTGCTGCCGGCGAACTTAACAGGAATGCAGTAGGTATTGAACTTGCCCAAAAATATTTTAAGATAGTAGAAGAAAGAATTAGAGCTAAGAATTTTTCGAAAAATATTATTCCTTTATTAGGTTCGTCTTTAAAAACTGATAAATTATTGGATAATATAGATTTAAACAACATAAAATTTGATTATGTAATAACCTCACCGCCTTATTGGAATCAATTGGAAAGAAGCAGTATAAGGCAGAAATCAAGAAAAGAAAAAGGGTTGGATACACAATATTCTCTTGATAAGGAAGACCTCGGCAACATAAAAAGCTATGAAGAATTTATTGAGAATCAAGCGAAAATATTTGATAAAGTTTATGATTTAGTAAATAACAAAGGATATTTAACAATTATTACAAACAACATATATTACAAAAGTAAATTGTATCCTTTGGCTTTTGATACAGCCGTTTCATTAACAAAACGCGGTTCAAAAAGCTGGGTTCTGAAAGATGAAAAAATTTGGCTGCAGGATGATAAACCTTTAATTGCTCTTGGCATTAACAATGCTTGGGTCGGTAACCGGCATCACCAGTATTGCTTAATTTTCAGAAAGGAAGAAGATGGATAATATGATTTTAACAGTTGGAGAGCTTACTTCCCAAATTAAAATGCTGCTGGAAGAGGAATTTGACTCTTTTAAAATTGTTGGCGAGATTTCAAATTTTAAAGCTCACGTTTCCGGACATTGGTATTTTACCCTGAAAGATAGCAGTGCACAAATTAGTTGTACAATGTGGCGCGGAGTAAATAACTACGTATTCTTTACCCCGCAAGACGGCATGAAAGTAATAATTAAAGGAAAACTCACGGTTTATCCTCCGCGCGGGTCCTATCAAATTAATGTACGCTCTATGCAGCCTGCTGGGGAAGGGGAATTGCAAGCTGCTTTTGAAAGACTTAAAAAGAAACTCCGTGCCGAAGGTCTTTTCGATGAAAAAAATAAAAAAGCTATTCCCAATTTCCCGCAAAAGATTGGAATTGTAACGGGGGTAGGAACTGCTGCATTAAGAGATATGATTAGTGTAGCCCAAAGAAGATATCCGGCTGTTGAGTTAATTGTAGCGGGTGCGTCGGTACAAGGCGAAGCGGCTGCCGGTGAAATTGTTTCCGCTATTAGAGAATTGAATAATCGAAATGATATAGATTTAATAATAGTTGCCAGAGGCGGCGGTTCCTTAGAAGACTTATGGCCTTTCAATGAGGAAATTGTTGCACGCGCTGTTTTTGAATCTAAAATTCCCATAATTAGCGGTGTTGGCCACGAGATTGATTTTACTATTACAGATTTTGTAGCTGATTTGAGAGCCCCTACACCATCAGCTGCCATGGAATTAGCCACGCCGAATAAAGATGAAATTTTTGCCTTTGTTAACGATTTTTCATATAATATAAAGCTTAATATTTTAGACAAAATTAAAAATTATAGATCGAATATTAATCGCATTGTAAATACATACGGATTTCGAAATCCGCTTAGTAAAATTAATAATAAAGTGCAGTTTCTCGACAATTTGGTTTACAGAATAAGCAACAATATTGAAATAAAACTTTCTGCAAGTAAAAGTAATTTATCCTTTTATACCAAATCCATTGAAGCTCACAATTTGGAAGCAACACTAAAAAGGGGCTTTACTCTTGTTAAGCAAAACGGAAAATATGTTGAAAGAGCACAGAATCTTAAAGAAAACAAAAGCTTTACAATTAAATTTTATGATAACGAAAAGATAATTAAAAACAATGACTAAAAAGAAAAACCAAAAGTTTGAACAACTTCTATTAAGGCTTGAAGAAATATCTTCATTGCTTGAAAGCGAGGATGTTGATTTGGAAGATTCCATTAAGTTATATGAAGAGGGTATTGAATTATCAAGAAAATGTTACAATATTCTTGAAAAAGCTGAGTTAAAGGTAACGGAATTGAAAAAGCAGCTTGAAAGTGAATTTGATAAATTAGAAGAATAGAAAAGGAAGGGAAATAAAGTGACAGATGAATCAAAATACAAATTGTTGTTTAATGTAAATGATCCCAGCGATATAAGGGATTTTAGTATAGCCGACTTAAAACAACTGGGCAGTGAAATTAGAGAATATCTTGTTGATGTCATTTCCCAAATAGGGGGACATTTTGGAGGAGGACTTGGAACAGTTGAATTGACACTCGCACTCCACAAAGTTTTTGATACTCCAAATGATAAAATAGTTTGGGATACAGGACATCAAGCATATCCGCATAAAATTATTACCGGCAGAAGGGACAGCTTAAAGACGATTAGGAAGTTCAAAGGTATTAGCGGCTTTTTAAAACGCACCGAAAGTAAATATGATGAATACGGAGCTGGCCACGCTTCAACTTCAATTTCTGCGGCATTAGGTATAGCTGTTGCTAACGATATAGAAGAGAAAGCTGACAGGCGTGTCGTTGCAATTATAGGCGATGGTGCTATGACGGGCGGCTTAGCATATGAGGCAATGAATAATAGCGGAATTTTGAAAAAGAATTTAATCGTAGTTCTGAACGATAATAATATGTCCATAGCACCGAATGTATGGCAAATTTCAAATTACTTTAACGAAATTATTGCTCATCCGGAATACAATAGATTAAAAGATGCTGTATGGGGACTAACAGGTAAACTTGATCATTTTGGTGATAGACTGAGATATGTTACGTCCAGATTAGAGTCTGGTGTAAAAGCAGTTGTTACTCCTGGTATGTTGTTTGAAGCTTTAGGATTTAGATATTTCGGTCCAATAAACGGTCACAATGTTGGTAAGTTAGTTAAAATTTTCGAGCAAATTAAATCCTTAAAAGGACCAATACTTGTTCACGTAATTACCGAAAAAGGAAAGGGCTATAAACCTGCAGAAGGGAATAGACCTAAGTTTCACGGTATTTCTCCTTTTGATAAACTTACAGGACAAGTTCTTAAAAAAGCCGGTGCTCCGCCTTCTTATACTTCAGTTTTCGGAAATGCATTAAAGCAAATTATGGAAGAGAATAAAAAAGTTGTTGGCATAACTGCTGCTATGCCTGACGGTACAGGTTTAAACCTTATTAAGGAAGAATTTCCTAAAAGATATTTTGATGTTGGTATTGCTGAAGGACACGGTGTTACTTTTGCTGCAGGTTTGGCAACTCAGGGTATCATTCCTGTTGTAGCTATTTATTCAACATTTTTGCAAAGAGCTTTTGACCACATCGTTCATGATGTAGCTCTACAAAAACTTCATGTAGTTTTTGCACTGGATAGAGCCGGATTAGTTGGTGCCGATGGTCCAACACATCATGGTGTTTTAGATCTTTCTTACTTGCGAATGATACCCGGTATGGTTATTATGGCTCCCAAAGACGAATCGGAGATGCGGGATATGCTCTATACTGCCGTTCAATATAATGAAGGTCCCATAGCGCTTAGATACCCTCGAGGAAGCGCTCTTGGCGTTGAGTTGAAAAAAGGGTTTGACGAGATTGCAATTGGCACCGGCGAAAAAATTATTGAAGGTGAAAATGTTGCATTACTTGCGGTAGGAATTATGGTTGGTTTTGCTCAAAAAGCAATTGATAAACTAAACGAAATAGGAATTAGCTGCAGTTTATATAATATGAGATTTATTAAACCAATTGATGAGAAAGCAATAGATGAAATCGCTTCAAAATTTGATAAAATTGTTACTCTTGAAGAAAATACACTGGCAGGCGGCTTTGGTTCAGCTGTATTAGAATATATGAATGAAAAGAGTTATAAAAACGATGTGTTAAGAATCGGGTTGCCCGATAATTTTGTTGAACAAGGAACACAAACCGAATTGCATAAACTATTAAATATTGATCCGGATGGTATTGCCAAACAAGTAGAAAAATTTGCACATGGTAAAAATATTGAAAAAGGAGAAGTAGCATAATGAAAAAAACCAACATTGCAGTAGTTGGTTTAGGGGGAATTGCTCAACTTGTTCACCTTCCAATTCTTTCCAAGTTGAACAGCGTTAATATTGCAGCTGTTTCAGAAGTAAATAAAAATAGACTTAAGACTGTAGGGAATAAGTTTAATGTTTCAAATCAATATTCAGATTATAAAAAAATGTTAGCTGAAAATGATATTGATGCTGTGATAATTGCTACACCTACTAAATCTCACTTGGAAGTTTCTTTGGAAGCTATAAATGCCGGGAAACATATTCTTATTGAAAAACCGATTGCTGTAAACTATGAAGAAGCTAAAAAAATTAACGATGCCGCAAAAAAAGCAAAAGTAAAAGCGATGGTTGGAATGAACTTTAGATTCAGACCGGATGCCATGCTTTTGAAAAGCATGATTAATGGCAGTGAATTAGGTGATTTATTTTATATACGATGCGGATGGTCAAGAAAACAGAGTAGTGAAGAAAAATGGTTCCGCAAAAAAACCGAATCCGGCGGTGGTGTATTGATTGACCTTGGAATTATGCTGCTTGATTTGGGAATTTGGTTTTTAGATTATCCTCCGGTAAAAAGTGTTTCGGTTCAAACGTATTCTCATAAAGTTAAAGGAGTAGAAGATTCCGCGGTTGGATTTTTAAGATTTAAAAACGGTTCGGTAATAAATTTTGAAGTTAGCTGGTCGCTTCATTCGGAAAAAGACAGCTTTAACTTAACTGCTTTCGGTACTGAAGGAACCGGGCATCTGAATCCGTTTAGGGCTTATAAAAGAGTAGATTCGGCAAGAATCGATTATACCCCAACCGGTTCGGCGAGCACAAAAAATCTCTACAAAAAATCCTACGAAAACGAATTGAAGCATTTTATCAGTTCTATTAGAGGGAACACTCCTTTCTTATCTTCCAGCGAAGAAGCGGTTACACGCATGAAACTCTTAGAAGCAATTTATGAATCGGCTAAAAAAGAAAAAGAAATTATACTAAAATAGATGAAAGCAAAAATATTATTAGTTGACGACGAAAAAGATATTGTAGAATTTTTACAATATAATTTAGAACAAGAAGGATTTGATGTCATTTCTGCATTTGATGGAGAAATGGCATTGGCAAAAATAATAAATAATCCTGATCTGATTGTGCTTGATATTATGATGCCTAAAATGAACGGATATGAGGTCTGTGAGAAAATACGTTCTAATAAAAAATATGATGATGTACCTATTATTTTTCTTACGGCAAAAACCAGTGAGCTGGATGAGCTTAAAGGATTCGATCTCGGTGCAGATGATTATATCAAAAAACCGATTTCTCCTAAAATGCTGGTAGCGCGGGTTAAGTCCAAATTAAAAAAGAATAAAAAGCTACAGTCCGGTATTAAGCAAAAAGAAACAAGACTTACATTAGGTCCTATTGTTATTGATAGAGAACGATTTACTGTTACGGTTGACGGAAAAATTGTTGCTTTCCCTAAAAAGGAATTTGAAATATTACATTTTTTGATTTCCAACAAAGGGAAAGTGTTCCCGCGAGACGTTTTATTAAACGAAATTTGGGGATTAAATGTTTACGTTGTTGATAGAACAATTGATGTTCATATTAGAAAAATAAGAGAAAAATTGGGAAAGTATTCCACACTAATTCAAACTGTTAAAGGTGTAGGGTATCGCTTCAAAGATGTGGGGTAAATTTAAAAACCATATTTCACATTCAAAAGTATTTATAAAAGAAATTTTAATATTGAGCTTAGTGTTTCTTTTGATTGCTTCTTTTTTATTCCACTACCCGCTGCATAAAATCATTTCATTTTTAATTTTAATTTTCATAGTTGATATTGTTTTTCTCTATTCACTTGGTAAAAAAAGAGCCGGTGAAATGAATGAAATAAAAACAACAATTAAAAATATTCGTAAAAATAAGTATAAATCCCCAGGTGAAATACGGATGAGTAAATCCTTAGTAGACCTCGAAGGTAACATTAAGGCAATGTTCAAGAGAACTCAGCACGATATTACTCAAATGCAAAAACTCGAACAAGCACGTAAAGAATTTTTGGGGAATGTTTCGCATGAATTACGCACTCCTATTTTTGCATTGCAAGGTTTTTTGGAAACTTTGTTAAACGGAGCGCTTAATGATGATAAGGTTAATAAACAGTTTTTAGAAAAAGCTTACAGGCACTCCGAAAACCTGAATGCTTTATTGAATGATTTAATCGATATATCTATGATTGAATCCGGTCAGATGAGGATGAGTTTTAGATATTTTAATCTTAAAAATTTTGTTAAAGAAATTTATCAAGAATTTAATGAACAAGCGGAAAAAAAAGATTTGAAACTGGAAGTGAATGAAATTCGGGACGAACTGGAAGTATATGGAGCAAAAGATAGACTAATTCAAGTTATGAATAATTTACTCTCAAACGCAATAAAATATACTGAAAAAGGGAAGATCGAAATTAATGTTGAAGAAAAACAAAAGTCAGTTTGGGTAAGTATAAGGGATACAGGAATTGGCATTCCGCAAGAAGATTTAGATAGAATTTTTGAACGATTTTACAGAACTAAACGGGAAAGGTCCAAAACTGTTCCCGGTACCGGTTTGGGATTGGCAATTGTAAAACATATTATTGAAGCTCATGATTCCAAGATTGAAGTAATCAGTAGTGAGGATGCAGGTTCGGAATTTTCATTCAAATTGAAAAAGGCATAATTTTATCTCTCTTTTTATTCCTTGATTAAAATTTAAATATTAAGAAATTTA
>CBEVZC010000027.1:0-27902 GCA_965554225.1 uncultured bacterium
AAAAATTACTATTTTATGAGTCTAAAATATTTATTATAATTAACATTTTATTTTATAAAATTTTGCAAGTAAAACAACTGGAATTACATGCTGTCAATTATACATATTCTTAATTATTTGTTGCCGATACTTTATATTATTACATTTTATGTTTACTACTACGATTTTATGCACGAGAATAGTTCTTTAAATAATGCGAAGAGAATTTTTCTATTCGTCACACTATTCATTCATATTATTTATTTATTGATTAGAACCGCCGAATTTAATCATCCGCCAATCACAAATAAGTTTGAAATTTTTACTGTACTCTCTTTTACAATTAGTTTTTCTTATTTCTTACTTGAATTATTAACTGATGTAAGAGGAACCGGTTTATTTATTATTTTATTCTCACTGGTTTTTCAGATAATTTCTTCATTTTTCATACAAGATCTTCTTGTAGTTAAGGAAGTATTAAGAAATAGGATGCTTGGTTTGCACGTAGTAAGTGCGTTGCTGGGTTATTCAGGATTCACAATAGCTGCAGTAGACGGAGTTTTGTTCCTAATATTATACAAAGATCTTAAACTAAGCAAATTTGGTTTGATTTTTAATCGTCTTCCAAGTTTAGAAACTTTAGAAAAATTGAATTTTTATTCGATGATAATAGGATTTGTTTTATTGACATTTTCTATAATAATCGGTGTAATTTGGCTGCCAGGAGCTTTTCCCAAATTTAGTTATTTTGATCCGAAATTAATTGCTACTTCGATAATTTGGCTGATATTTGGTGTTGGGATTGTTATAAAATTTATTGCAAAGTGGTACGGTAAAAAAGTGATTATATTTTCATTGGTTGGTTTTGTTTTGGCAATATTTTCTTTGATTATTCCAAATCTTTTTGCAAAAAGTTTTCATTCGTTTTACTGATACTATGCAGTTGTTAGTTAGCTATTAAATATGAAAATATTAGGTGTATCCATAAATCATAAAACTTCTCCCATTGAAGTAAGGGAAGCTTTTCATTTAAGTAAAGATGAAATCATTAATTTTATTCCTATCTTAAAAGAAAGTTTATTCTCTCAGGGGTTAATACTTTCAACATGTAACCGGACTGAAATTTTCGGAATTCCCAAGTCGGATAATGTGAACTGTAAAAGCATAATTAATCAAATAATTGCTTACAAAAATAGTCTGGGAATTCGAACCGAACATTTTAACGAATTTTCTTCCCGTGAAGCAATAAGACACATTTTCTCCGTTGCTTCCGGAATTGATTCACTGATACTAGGAGACAGCCAAATCTTAGGGCAGGTTAAAGAAGCTTTTCAAATATCGGAAGATAATAATTTTACAGGAACCATTCTAAGGAAAATTATAGATACAGCAATTAGAGTTGGTAAAAGAGCAATTCACGAAACAACTCTTGGTAAAGGCGCAGTAACGGTTAGTTACGCTGCAGTACAAATTATAGAAAAAATATTTACAGACTTATCCACAAAAAATGCATTAATAATTGGAGCCGGGGAAACAGCAGAATTAGCTGCCGTCCATCTTCACGACCGTGGTGTATTAAACATATTTATTGCCAATCGAACTGTAAAAAGAGCTGAAGTACTCGCAAAAAAAATTTATGGTAATACTATTCCGTTTGATCAAATAAAGGATGAATTGCAAAAATTTGATATAATAGTTAGCGCAACAAGTTCGGAGCAATTTATACTAGATTTTAATGAAGTTAAATCTGCAATGAAAAAGAGAAAACATAATCCGGTTGTTATAACAGACATTGCAATTCCGCGGGATGTGAATCCAAAAGTAAAAAAAATTGACAATGTTTTTTATAATGATATCGATTCTCTTCATATTATAATTGACGATAATTTACAAAAACGCAAAGCATCAGTTCCTCTAGTGGAAAAAATAATTGCTGAAGAAAAATCTAATCTTTATACATGGTACAATACATTAGAAGTCGTTCCAACGATAAAAGACATTCGAGAATTCTTCAAGAAGATTGAAGCTGACGAATTAGAGAAGATTAAACACAAGGTAACCGAAGAAGACTATCATAAAATTGAGGAAATGACTAAGAGACTGCTCGGTAGAATTTTACATAACCCGACTATCAAATTAAGAAAACTTGCCGAGTCGGGAACGCATCATGAAGAAATTAATGAAGATACAACTATCTTAAGAGAACTGTTTGATTTGGAACATTCGTCTAATCACGGAACAGAAAACAAAGGAAACGGGGAAGAAAATTGAGTAAGAAAAAAGAATTAATAATTGGATCAAGATCAAGCGACTTAGCATTATGGCAAGCTAAATATGTAAAACGTGAAATAGAAAAATATCATAAGGATATAAAAGTTGTTATAGAATTAGTTAAGACAAAGGGGGATAAAATTCTCAATGTCGCTCTATCAAAAATAGGCGATAAAGGATTGTTCACTAAAGAATTAGAGATAGCTTTATTAAATAGAAAAATAGATCTGGCAGTCCATAGCTTAAAAGATTTGCAAACGGAAATACCCAAGGGACTTAAACTTGCTGCAGTAACAAAACGACACGCTGTTGAAGATGTATTGATTTCACGAAAGAAAGGAATAACTATTGATAAACTTCCTGAAAATGCAACTGTTGCAACCGGTTCTTTAAGAAGAAGATCGCAGCTTCAGCATTTACGTCCTGATATTAAAATAGTAGAATTACGAGGGAATGTGCCAACTAGAATTAAGAAATTTCTTGACTCGAATTGGGACGCTATTATTTTGGCTCGAGCTGGTGTGGAAAGACTTAAAATGAAAAAATATATTTCATCAGTTATTCCAACCGAACAAATTCTACCTGCAGTCGGACAAGGTGCTCTAGGAATCGAAACTCATAAGGATAATATTTTTGCTCAAGAAATCATCCGGAGTATTCACGACGATAATACTTATTATTCAATACTTGCAGAACGGGCATTCCTTAAAACTCTTGAAGGAGGATGTCAAGTACCAATTGGAGCTTTAGGAATAATTAAATCCAATGGATTATATTTTGACGGTTTAGTAGGTTCGATAGACGGAAGAATCACTTTTAGAAAGAAAGTTAGAGGTAGTAAATATCATGCTGAAGCATTGGGGAGGAAAGTAGCACAGGACTTAAAACGCGCAGGAGCTAAAAAAGTACTGGAAGAAATTTATAGTGAATCAAGGAAATAAATAATTGAATTATACATTGAAAAATAAAACCATTTTAATAACACATACGATTGAGCCGGAGTCAGCAGAAAAACAATACATTAATAATCTTAAAATTAATATAATATCTTTTCCTACTATTAAAATTTCATTAGTAAATGAAACATCGGATTTTTATAAGTCTATTGCGTCAATCGCAGATTATAACTTTATAGTTTTTACTTCAATGAATGCTGTTAGTTCTTTTGTCAAATTAATTCATAATAAAAACATAAAAGTCAATTTTAATAAGACAAGGGTGATTTGTGTCGGGACGAAAACTGCATCAGCCTGCAGACAATACGGAATTCCTGTTAATTTGGTTCCAAATAAGTTTAGCGCTTCCGGAGTTGCCCAAATATTTTCGGAAACGGATTTAACTAATCAGAAGTTTTTCATCCCTTCTTCAAAGATTGCTCGGAATGAGCTTAAGCTAAAATTAGAAGCTAAAGGCGCTTTAGTAAATATGATTCCGATTTATACTGTAAAATCAATACCTAAAAATGAACTAACTGTAAGTCCGGAATATATTAAAACGAATGTACCGGATGTATTTGCGTTTACAAGTCCTTCTTCTTATAATAATTTTATTAAAATACTAAAAATAGATAATGCATTAAAGTTCTTTAACAACTCTACTGTTGCTGCTATTGGACCCACAACAGCAAAGGCTATAACAGATTCAAAGGTTAATATTGATATTATCCCCGGGGAATTTACTGTTCTTGGTTTATTAAAAGCTGTTAATGAATATTTTATATCAAAAAATAAGATGGAAAGAGGAGAATAAGTGGAAGTTTTTGAAAATGATTTGTTTTTAAGAGCATGTAGAAGAGAGCGGACAGAAAGAACTCCAATCTGGATAATGAGACAAGCCGGCAGATATTTGCCCGAATACCGCAAAGTAAGGGAAAAAGCGGACTTTCTCACAATGTGCAGAACACCCGAATTGGCGGCAGAAGTAACTTTGCAGCCTGTCGATATTATTGGAGTTGATGCCGCAATAATATTTTCCGATATACTTGTAATTCCTAATGCAATGGGCATGCACTTGGAAATGCACGAAGGAAAAGGTCCGGTTTTCCCTCACCCAATAAGAAACGCGGATGATGTTAATAAATTAAAATCAATTGACCCGTTTTCGGATCTTAACTATGTTATGGACGCTGTAAGTTTAGCTAAGAAAGAGTTAAATAATAGAGTACCTCTAATTGGTTTCAGCGGATCGCCATGGACATTGCTGACTTATATGGTTGAAGGGCACGGATCGAAAAATTATTCAAATGTAAAATCCCTTATTTTTAACAACCCCAAATTAGCTCACAAATTACTGGATAAAATTTCAGATGCTGTTTCAAACTATTTGTCCGCTAAAATTGAATCCGGAGTTGACGCAGTACAAATATTTGATACATGGGGAGGGATTTTAACACCAAAAGATTTCGATGAATTTTCGCTTCACTATGTTAAAAAAGTAATTGCCAATCTTAAAAAGAAAAATGAACCTGTTATATTTTTTGCCAAAGGTGTTCATGATAATTTGAAAGAATTGGCAAATAGCGGAGCAGATGTAATTGGAATTGATTGGTCAATTGATATAAAGAAGGTAAGAGAATCCATCGGAGAGAAAGTCGCAATTCAAGGAAACTTAGACCCTACAGTGCTTTACGCAGACATCCCTAAAATTGAAAAAGAAGCTGAACACATATTAGCGTCTTTCGGTAAAGGGACTGGGCATATTTTTAATTTGGGACATGGAATTCTACCTGATATTCTTCCTTCTCACGCAAAAGCATTGGTAGATTATATTAAACTTGAAAGCGGTAAGTATCACTTGTAATCGAAAGTTTAAGAATTATAAATAAATTTGAAAACCAAGAAGAAAGGAAATAACTGTGTTTGAAATTGATATTAACTTAATTAAAAAATACGATAGACCTGGACCTCGCTATACAAGCTATCCGACAGCCCCTCATTTTAATGAGTCCTTTTCTTCGGAGAGTTATTTGGATGAGATAGTTAAAACAAATAGAATTAAGAACAAGCGCGATTTGTCTTTATACTTTCATATTCCTTTTTGTGATACTCTTTGTTATTTCTGCGGATGTAATATGCTGATTTCCCGAAACAGAGACAGAATAAATAAATATACAGATTATCTTAAAAATGAAATTGATCTCTTAAGATCATTTCTTGCACCGGATAGAAAGGTATCGCAACTTCATTGGGGAGGCGGAACTCCAACTCATTTAAATCCCGATGAAATAAAAGATTTAACCGGTTATATAAATAAGAATTTTAACTTCAAAGAAGATGCCGAAAAAGGTAGTGAAATTGATCCGAGGGAATTAACATACGATCACTTGGCTGCATTGCGAGAAGGAGGATTTAATAGAATTAGTATGGGCGTGCAGGACTTTAATGAGAAAGTGCAAAAAGCTGTAAACAGAATTCAGCCGGAAGATATGACAAGAGAAGTAGTTGGGTGGGTACGAAGCTTAAATTTTGATAGTATAAATTTAGATTTAATGTACGGGCTGCCTTTTCAATCCGTTAAAACTTTTGAGAAAACTTTAGATACGATGATAAATATTTCACCGGATAGAATCGCTCTTTTCAACTATGCACATGTTCCTTGGCTTAAAAAACATATGGAACTTATTAAGAAAGAAGATTTACCATCGCCGGAGGAAAAACTTAATATTTTAAAATTATCTATTGAAAAACTAACGGATGCCGGTTATATATTCATCGGTATGGACCATTTCGCTAAACCTGAAGATGAATTATCTATAGCATTACATGAGAAAAAATTATACAGAAACTTTCAAGGGTACAGCACTCATTCAGGTTCTGATCTGTATGCAATGGGTATTACTGGTATAAGTCAGCTTGAAAGGGTTTATGCACAAAATTATAAGACCGAGAAAGAATATTTTACCGCTCTTGATGACGGCAAATTACCCACTGCAAAAGGATATCTGTTAACTGATGACGATCTCCTGCGTAGAGAAGTAATTATGCGTTTAATGTGTGACTTTGAGTTGGACTTTTCTGCAATAGAAAAGCAATTCGGGATTAATTTTGAGGAATATTTTGCTTACGGATTAGAAAATCTGCAAAAATTTATAGATGATGATTTGCTGAAAATTAGTCAAAGAAAAATTACGGTAACAGAAATGGGACGTCTTCTTATAAGGAATATAGCAATGAACTTTGACGGTTACATTGAAAGGAAAGAAGACACTACAAGATATTCCAGAACCGTCTAGTTTTATTATTTAATAAATTTACTTTGCATAGAAAGAGATAAATGAATAAGACAGCTGTTGTATTACTTAATTTAGGGGGACCTGATTCTTTAGAAGCTATTGAACCATTTCTGATGAATCTTTTCAGCGATAAAGATATTTTTAAAATCCCTATCGGTCAAAAATTGTTTGCAAAAATAATTTCAAACCGTCGTGCACCAAAAGTTCAAAAGCAATACGAACTAATAGGAGGTAAATCTCCGATAAATGAATGGACGGAGCTGCAGCGGGAAAAGCTGGAAAACGAATTACAGAACGGGATAAACAATGTTGATGTATTTACAGCAATGCGATACTGGAAACCAATGACAAGTGAGACTGCTAAAAAAGTGTACGATGGGAATTACTCCACAGTAATTTTGCTACCGCTTTATCCTCATTTTTCAGTCTCAACTACAAATTCTTCTTACAATGAATGGGTTCGACAATACCCCGGAGATACAAGTGAACACATTTTAGTGAATAATTACTATAAACATGAAAAATATATTCGTGCAATTAATGAAAGAATCGATGAAACACTTTTATTATTCCCTGAGGATTTAAGAAACAAAATCCAACTGGTTTTTAGCGCACACGGAACTCCGATAAGTATGGTAAAAAAGGGTGACCCGTACAGTTATCAAATTAAGCAAACAGTTGAACTTATTATGCAGAAAAGGAATAATTCGCACAATTACCATTTGTGCTTCCAAAGCAAGGTTGGTCCGGTAAAATGGCTGGAACCCTCAACAGATAAGATGATTGAGAGATTGGCAAAGGAAGGACATAAAAATCTTTTGATAATACCAATTAGCTTTACTTCCGATCACGTAGAAACTTTATTCGAACTGAATATTGAATACAGGCATGTAGCTGAAAGATCCGGAATTGATAATTACATTGTAATGAAAGGATTAAACGATTCTCCTACTTTTATTGAAGCATTAAAAGAAATAGTTTTAAACATTATAAGCGATAGATCTGTTAAATGAATAACGACAAAAATATAATTATCCTCGGCGCGGGTATTTCCGGACTGGCAACAGCCCTTCAACTTCAGGATGCAGGGTTTAATGTAACTGTTTTGGAAAAGAATAGTGAAGCCGGCGGTTCGATGATAAGCGAAAAAGCAGAAGGATTTTTAGTTGAATACGGACCAAACAGCGGACTAGAAACCACTCCCGTAATTCGTAAAATTGTTGATTCTGTTGGACTTTCAGACGAAATGATTTACGCAAACGAAGAAGGCAATAAGCGTTATATTTTAAGAAACAACCAATTATTCCCTTTGCCTATGGGTGGACCACAATTTCTAAGAACAAAATTATTTTCTACAAAAGCTAAATTACGTTTACTAGCGGAACCGTTTATTGGGAAATCCGAAGATGGATATTACCAAAGTATATCCGATTTTGTACGACGAAGACTAGGACAAGAATTTTTAGACTACGCAATAAATCCCTTTGTAGCGGGAGTGTATGCAGGCAATCCGGACAAATTAAGTGTAAAATCTGCGTTTCCAAAGCTTTATAGATTGGAAGAAATTTATGGCGGATTAATAAAAGGGATGATCAAAGGAGCTAAAGAAAGAAAGAATAACGCTGAAAAGTCAAAACAAAATGCGAAGATGTTTTCTTTTAAAAAAGGTATGCAATCCCTTCCAAAAGCTATTTCATTAAAACTTAAGGATATTGAATTTAATTGCGAAGTCATAAGTGTGCAAAAAAATATAAGCGGTTATAAAATTAATTACACACAGAATGGTGAAGCAAAAACAATTTCGTCTCCTCAAATACTTTCTACACTTCCGGCTTATGTTGCAGCAAATATTTTCAAATCAATTGACGGAGAATTGTCGAAACATTTAGACCAAATATACTATCCTCCGGTAATGGCATTAACTCTTGGGTTCGACAAAACTGCCATTGGGCAGCCTTTGGATGGCTTCGGATATTTAATTCCCGAAAAAGAAAAGAAAAGTTATCTAGGTGCAATTTGGAGCTCAGTTATTTTTGAGGGAAGATCTGAAGACAACAAATCAGCATTTACAATATTTGCGGGAGGAGCCCGTTCACCCGAATTATTTGATATGAATGAAGAAAAACTAATCTCTAAAATTCTTTCGGAATTTAAAGAAACCATGCAAATTTCATCTGATCCGATTTTTATGAGAAAGAAATTTTGGCAGAAAGCAATTCCACAGTATAATATCGGTTACATTGAGCACGAATATTATTTCGATAAATTTGAAGTTGAAAATCCTGGATTATATTTGAGCGGGAATTATCGAGGAGGGATTTCGGTCGGTGACTGCATAAAGAACAGCGAAACAATTACAAATAAAATTGTCAATTAGATAGGAGTTTTTATGGCAAATTTTCCAATACAAAGATTACGCAGATTGCGCTATAACTCAAAAATAAGAGATATGGTCCGCGAGACTTATCTCCACAAAAACGATTTAATTTATCCGCTATTTGCAGTTCCCGGAAAGGGAGTAAAAAATGAAGTCCGATCAATGCCTAAAGTATACCAGATGTCTATTGATGTGCTTATAGAGGAGTGTAAAGAAGTTCGCGACCTTGGAATTCCTGCAATTATTTTATTCGGAATTCCTGAGCACAAAGACGAAGTAGGTTCTGAAGCTTATGACGAGCATGGAATAATACAGAATGCAATTAGAGCAATTAAAGCCGAAGTTAAAGATTTAGCTGTCATCACTGATGTATGCATGTGCGAATATACATCTCACGGACACTGCGGATTGGTAAAAGACGGAGAAATTCTTAATGATGAAACAATTGAACTTTTAGCCAGGGAAGCAATAACTCACGTTAAAGCCGGAGCAGATATGGTTGCACCTTCCGATATGATGGACGGAAGAGTAGCCGCAATTCGTAGGGGTTTAGACAATTCAGGCTTTTCAAAAACTCCAATTATGAGTTACTCAGTTAAATATGCATCGGGGTATTACGGACCTTTTAGAGATGCTGCAGAATCCGCTCCATCATTCGGCGACAGACGCTCACACCAGATGGATATTGCAAATGCAGAAGAGGCAATTAGAGAAGCGGCTTCCGATATTGATGAAGGCGCTGATATTATTATGGTTAAACCGGCAGGACCGTATATGGATATAATTCGACGGGTAAAAGATAAATTTAATATGCCTCTCGCAGCTTACCAAGTCAGCGGTGAATATTCTATGATAAAAGCTGCCGGACAGTTGGATTGGATTGATGAAGAACGTGTAATGATGGAATCTCTTATCGGTATAAGGCGTGCAGGTGCAGATATGATTTTAACTTACTTTGCAAAAGATGTAGCAAAGTTATTACAGAAGAGTAGATAGAATTTTATGCAAAATGCTTAACACAAATTGAGTAAAATTGTTTAGAAATATTTAAATCATTTTAGAAAATTTATAGGATTATAGATGACAACCAATATCAGCGAAAAATTATTTGAGGAAGCTAACAAATACATTCCCGGCGGAGTTAATTCACCGGTTAGAGCCTTTAAATCAGTCGGTGGGAAGCCGGTTTTTATGAAAAAAGGTGCCGGCTCAAAACTATACGATGTTGACGGAAACGAATATATTGATTTTATAGGAAGCTGGGGACCGCATTTATTTGGCCATAACCCAAGTTTTATAAAAAGTGAACTATTAAAAAGTATAGATAATGGTACAAGTTTCGGAACACCTACAGAACTTGAAATAAAAATGGCTAAGTTAATAACGGAGCTTGTTCCTTCTATTGAAATGGTTAGAATGGTAAACAGCGGAACGGAAGCAACTATGAGCGCTATACGTACTGCCAGAGGCTTTACAGGAAAAGAAAAATTTATAAAATTTGAAGGATGCTATCATGGACATGCAGATTACTTTTTAATTAAAGCCGGTTCAGGAGCCTTAACATTAGGAGTTCCAACTTCTCCCGGAGTAACGGAAGGAAATGCAAAAGATACTTTGTTGGCAGAATATAATAACATTGATTCCGTAAAAAACTTAATATCTAAAAATAAAAATGAAATTGCTGCAGTTATAATTGAACCAGTTGCCGGAAATATGGGTGTAATAAATGCTGATGATAGTTTCCTCAAAGAACTTCGGGAAATATGTACAAAAGAAAAAATAGTACTTATTTTCGACGAAGTTATGAGCGGATTTAGAGTTGCTCAAGGCGGCGCGCAAGAAATTTTCAGTATTTCCCCTGATTTATCTACTTTTGGCAAAATTATCGGTGGTGGATTACCGGTCGGAGCTTTTGGCGGTAAGCGCGAAATTATGGAACAAGTTGCTCCAAGCGGACCAATTTATCAAGCTGGGACTTTAAGCGGAAATCCATTAGCTATGTCTGCAGGTTTAGCTGCATTAAATCATATTAAAGAAAATCCGGAAATTTATGATGACTTAGAAAAAAAATCTTCATACTTAGAGAAAGGTTTTAAAAATAACATGCGGAAACTTGGAAAAAGTTTTGCAATGAACCGAGTTGGATCAATGATGTGTATGTTTTTCACAGAAGATAAAGTTGATAACTTTAATTCTGCTGTGCAATCAAATACCGAATTATACGGGAAGTATTTCCTTGAAATGCTAGACAAAGGAATTTATTTAGCCCCGGCACAATTCGAAGCTTTATTTGTTTCGACAGCTCACTCTTATTCTGATTTGGATAAAACAATTGAAGCTAATTATGAATCGTTGAAAGATATTTTATAAATATATCTGAGTCAGATTCGGAGAATGAACCTGACTCATTTCATTTTAATAGTAAAATTTAAATCCAACTCTTGCCATTATTCCGCTCATATTAAATTCCCTTTGTAAAATTCTTCTGTAATTATTTGTCGGATCGTTTACTTCATAAGTCCAGATGGGATAAGACGAATGATAAGCTAATTCAAACAATAAATCTGACCTTCTTCCAATTTGAAATTGTACACCAGAACCAATTTGCCATCCAAAATCGAATGCACTTTTAATTTCATTTTCATCCGGTTTTTGGAAATTTTTATAAAAAATAAGTAATACTTCCAACCCTGCACCTGCAGTTATATATCCTTTTACTCTCGGAGCTAAGTAACGTTCCATCGAGACGTTAAACATAAAAGGGATATCATGCAGATTGGTTTTTGCACGCAGTTCATTTATTGAAGAATTGGGGATTCCATAAAAGTTAGTAAACTCAGTAACTAATTTTTGATCGATATAACTTTTGTGAAACCAATCAATACTCCAACCAATATTAAAATTGGCATCAAAATATTTGGAGCCCTGATAACCAATAATAAATCCCCCATCAGTTGCACTTGGATTAAAATAACCAAATTTTATTGTTGAAGAACCATATTGAGCAAATATGCTAAGCGGGAAAAATAAAAGTAAGGTTAAAATACCATTTTTCATAATTACCTCAATCAATTTAAGACAACTTCTAAAAGCAATTCCAATGCCAGAATTAATCATTGAATTGAGACGTTACAGAGAGAGTTTAGTGATGGGAGTGTTTATTATTTTCTGCACATAGAACTAAAAAGTGGACAAACAAAAATATTTGCTTAAATTAAAAATTGAAGAAACACCAATTTATTTATAATACTCCTAAATTAACACTGCAAGTATTGCTATGAAAGGAATATGTAGAGCATACACTAAAGAATTTGGATCATCTGGAACAAGAAGACTATGAAAGATTTGACAGCTTGTACTAACGGCTACATTCTCATCATTTATCTTTAATTATTACCATGAACATTATTATAATATTACTTAACCTTATCTATTTCTACTTCCTATATATATATCTTCATGAATTCTATCTAATTCAATTACTCCATAAACTCATAATATTTTCTTTAATGTTTCTAATATATGGAATGCTATTTCAAGTATAATATATTTCACTCTTGATGTAAAAAGTTACTAATCTTTTTTCAGATTGCCAGTAAAAAAAGCGTACAAGTTTCTAATGTCTTCCGAAGTAAGTTTTGGCCAGTTTTTGTTGAAGGTGAGTATCTGGTCTTCCATTCCTGCGGAGTGATTCCACATTTTAGTAATCATCTGAACTGGTGACTTCAATTTGAATCCTTTTGTCAAATTAGGTCCAACGTCGTCTGCGGAGCCATGACATTTATCACATCCCTTATCTTCAAATACTATTTTTCCTTTAAGTTTGTTTCCGGATTCATCCTGAAAATCCAAGAAGTACAAGTACGCAATTAAATCAGCCATTTCCGCACCTTTAAAAGTGGGCCAAACGATTTGTTTTTCACACATCAATTCTTGCATGTTGTCGGCATGATTCCACATTAAAGCACCAATCTCAGACACACTTGAATGTATTTTTAATTGTTTGAGCGACGGACCAGGCTTATCGGAATTTTCACTTTCCACGCTATGGCATTTTATGCATCCTTTAAACTTGAATATTCTCTCTCCTTTATTTGGATTTCCTGGGGTCATTCTTATATTGATCGTTTTAGGGCTCACAACCTGAATATATGAGGCAATATCTACAATATCACTCCCAGTTAGTGTTGGAAGTGTTTTACCTTTTACCGAAAATTCTTTTGACATTCCGGGGAAATGGTTCCACATTGTCTGAACAATAAACAGGGGAGATGCGTTAAATTCAATATCTGCAAAATCAGGCGCTGCTTTACCTCCATTTCCTTTTACCGAATGACAATTTAAACAGCCTTTTTTCTTAAGAAGTGTTCGTCCGTTAGATAAACTTCCTGGTTGACCCAAATAAGGAAGGTAATAGATAAAACTAACTAAACTTACCATTTCCTTATTATTAATGAAGGGCCTATCTCGGTGAAGTTTTCTAAACATTCTGTTCATCTGAGGTATATGGTTCCATATAAGTGCCGCTAGACCGTTGAAGCTTCCGTAATACAGCTGCTTCATAAGATCCGGACCAACATTCCCGCCGAAACCCGACAATGAGTGACACTCCATGCAACCCTTGTTTTCAAAAACCAGTCTACCCTCCATGGGGTTATCTGGTGATTTTAATACCTGTCCCCAAAGGTTAATCGTCATTATCAATAGTAACGCCGTTAATTTCATTTTTCATCTCCGCTTGAAGTATAAATTCTTTTTTCTTCCTTATGCAGTCCGATAAATACGTATGTGAGTATGCTTGCAAGTGTAAAGAAAATTGGGACAGCAACAATACTAATGCCGATAGAAGCTCCAAATGCATCGTTTAAATCTAACGAAAGATAAACTAAATTACTTACCCACAGTGCTATTCCCGTTACCAGCAGCCAAATTAAAAACATGCTTACTAATTGAGCAAGAAAAACGGGTCTTGCAAAATATGATTTTTTATCTGTTTTCATTTCCACCTCAAAATTATTGATTAACCTCAACATCAGGCATATAACTATGAATTCTATCTTCCACTTGGTGAATTTCTTTTCTGCCTTCTTCAATTTCCCAAATGGAAATCAAAGGGAAAAATTTAGCAAAGATTGTGTAGCCAAGTATGAAAGCAGCAATTCCTCCAATAAATATCGACCATTCAACTAATGATGGAACATAAATACCCTGCGGAATTTCTAGACGAGGATTTGCCAGCGAGGGAACAACGATAATTAATCGTTCGAGCCACATTCCTATAACGACAGTAATTGATGCAAATAGAATCCCGGGGATCTTCTTGAATTTTTTGAAGCTGAGTATAATTACCGGTATTACAAAATTACATAAAACCATTCCCCAAAATAAAGGTGCAAATGGTCCGGTGAATTTATACATAATAGTTTTCATCTCATTCGGCTCTGCGCCAAATATACCCGTTAAGTATTCCGAGAATGTGAAGTAGAACCAGAGAAAAGACATTATCAAAAGAAGAGTTCCTAGATAATTAAAATGAATCTCTTTTAAGTAATTTTCAAGGTGATAAACTTTTCGGAAAACAATCATCACAATCATTAAGGCAGCAATTCCTGAGAAAATAGCTCCAACAACAAAATATGGTCCGAAAATTGTGCTATGCCACCCGGGCTGAAGTGTCATCGAGAAAATGTAAGAAATAACAGTATGAACCGAAATTGCAATAGGGATAACCATAACCATTAATACAGTAATTGCTCTTTCTAGAGTGTGTTTTTGTTTGGGTGTTCCCTGCCATCCCCACGATAGGAAATTGTAGAACCAGGTTAATTTACTACCTCTATCCCGGAGCTTGGCTATATCGGGAATCATCGGTAAATACAAGTAAACCGTACTTGCAGTAAAATATGCTGTAATTGAAGTTACATCCCAAAGAAGTGGAGATTGAAGTCTTCCCGCAGTAAAAACGTTCAAAACTCTATCCGGGCGACCCAAATCGATTATTGGCATCAGACCGCCTATAGCAAGAACAATTGCAGTAATTATTTCCGCCATTCTTGTAATAGGACGACGCCATTCAGCCTTTGATAATCTTAAAATAGCTGAGATGAGTGTTCCGGCATGACTAATACCAATAAAAAACACAAAGTTAACAATATAAAATCCCCAACTAACAGGCTGATTCATTCCAGTAACGCCCAAGCCATAATACACTTGTGTTATGAATGTATATGCGGCCCAAATCAAGACCATAAGCAGTATTACAACTGTATAATAAAAACCTTTGCCTGTTTCATAAATTGGCTTATATAAAACCTCATCTAACTCATTCTTATATTTATCTTCCATATTTTACTCCCTATAAGATAGATAAATTAATTTAGGTTCCGTTCCCAAATCTTCCATCATTCTATGAGCGCGGGGACTATTGGCTAACTTATAGACCTTGCTCGATTTATTCTCAAGATCTCCAAAATAAATTGCGTCGGCGGGACAATTTTCCTGGCAAGCTGTCGTAAAATCGCCTTCCATTAATTCTCGTTCTTCTGCTGCTGCATCTTCTTTAACTCTTATTAAGCGGTGAGCGCAAAAGGAGCATTTCTCCACAACCCCTTTCATACGCAACGATACATCAGGATTATGGCATTGATCAAACCCAGCGTCCCATATTGGCTCGTACCAGTTGAATACTTTAGCAGTATAGGGACATGCAGCCATGCAGTATCTACATCCAATGCAGCGATGGTAAACCTGTCCTACCAATCCTTCATCATTTTTATATGTGGCGTGTACGGGGCAAACCTTAGTACAAGGAGGGTTGTCACAATGGAAACAAGGCTTTGGAACTCGTTTAGTTTTTATATCAGGATATTTTCCGTTATGTTCCGTCATCATATCCATCCAAAACATCACGCGTCCGTTATTGGCTTCTTCCGGTTCAACAATTGCAATGTTATTTTCCAATTTACAAGCCGAAGCGCAAGTGCCGCAACCTGTGCATTTATCTAAATCTATTACCATACCCCATTTAGGCATTTATTGCTCCTTCAGTTATTTTCGAAATACTAACTCTTGTGGATTGATATGCTGGTTTTCCGCTAAGCATATCGTATTGATTTTTAATAATGGATGTCGGATTGCTTCCATAGCCGTCTGCATATTTACCATAATTAGTATGACCCATTCCAAAAGGAACAGCTACCACATCGTCTGGCATCGAAGGGATAATGCGAACGTGAGCTTTTATACTGCCCAATTTGGATGAAACCCAAATGTCGTCGTTATTATCTATTTTGTTTTTCCGTGCGGTTAACTTGTTCATCTCAACCCAAGTACCCCAATAATAACGAATACCGATACCGAACATTTCCTGCAGGATAGGCAGATTAGAGTTAGAACCATCGCGGTTAATATTGTTTCTGAACATAACCAAACTCAATTTTTTATCGTCACTTGACTTAGGTTCTTCATAATGAGGAAGGTATACAATATCTCCGCGTGCAGTGATATTAAGCACGTCTAGAACAAATGCCACATCCTCCCCGGCTGAATTTATTGTCTTTTCCAGTGCAGTTGAATAGAATTCGAATTTCTTCGTTTTGGTAGAAAACATTTTATTCGTATTTACTTGTTTGGAATTAGGATTCCACCATCCTCCGTTTTTCAGTAGCAAATCCCAGAAATCATCAAAGGATTGATAACGTCCAACGTGCCAACCTCTTTGCTTAATAAATTCCAGCCAATGACCTTCTATTTTTTGGGTTGCAACAGCTCCTAATCCTGTTCTAAATATTTTTTTCATTTTTGTTTTTAGTAGATCTTGAAAAGAATCCATTTGAAAAGTTTTGGCAGGTGCACCGCCAATCTCTTTGCTCAATCCAATGAATACATCTGCCATTTGTCGTGTATCATGGAACTTATCAACAACCGGTTGACGTAATCCGGTATGCTGAAACGGAATACCAGGTGAATCACTTATGGCATTCCATTCTTCTAGGAAGGAATTAATGGGTAAAATTAAATCTGCATATATGTTCGATTCATTAATAAATGAATCGAAGCTTACAACTAGAGGTATTTTTTTTAATGCTTCGGAAAGTTCGTGTCTATTTAATGTTTGGAATAATGGATTACCTTTATACATAAAAAGCATTTCAATAGGATAACTCAAACCTGCATTTATATTTTTAGCGAATTGGTGAACTGAAAAATCAGAAATTGAATACTTTCCTTTTCCTGCTCTATCTACTTTCAATTTTTCTAATCCATTCTTTGATGTAGAATCCAATACTGCGCTTGAAGAATTATTCAACTCGGGAAATAGAATAACTCCACCAATTTTCCCGTAATTTCCTAAAAGAGCATTCAATGAATTAACGGCCATCTGAGTAAAAACTCCGTTAGTACTTTCATTTAGCATATTGCCGCCTATTACCAAAGCAGGACTATTATTACCCAGTTGTCGGGCTACATAAAGAAGTGTGGAAGAAGGTATTCCAGTTATCTTGGAAACTTCTTCAGGATAATAATTTTTAAGGACAAAATCTTTAAATCCTTCATGCAGTTTACCAGAAGCATCTCTCCAATTCTCATATCCGAAAGTATAAGAAGAAACAAATTTCGAATCAATATTCTTTTCTCTGATAAGTACGTAAGCCAATCCTAAAGCAAATGCACCAATTGTTTCATGTTTAATTGGAACAAAAAGATTAGCGAACATCCCGGTCAAATCCTGATGTGAATTCACATGAATAAATTTGACTTTTGTTTCAGTAGAACTTCTACGTTGACTCACTTGTTTTGTATAAAAAACCGGAGAAAGTTCTGTTTCCAGAATACTTGCACCAAGTGTAAGTACTACTTCTGCGTTGGAAATATCATAAGAGGGAAACCTGTCAATTCCAGTCTGAAGTTTTAAGCCTGCGGTATTATTCGAGTCGAATGAGAACTCGAAAAAATTAGGTGAACCGTATGCCCTCATAAAATCTTCTGCCACAGACATGGAAAGGCTTTTCTCTCCAGAACCTAAAAATGCAAGACTTTCGGGTTTGCCTGCATTTCTCAATTCTTTTAATTTTATAGAAACTGTCTTCAGAGCTTCAGCCCACGAAATAGGTTCGAATTTGTTTCCTCCGGCAATGCCTACCCTTTTCATTGGGCCTTGAAGTCTTTCGGGATGGAACAAAACTTCAAGGGAACCATGCGCCGATGGGCATACACCGCCAGAATTTACCGGATAGTTAGGGTTGCCTTTCACATAAACCGGGAGACCGTCAACAGTTTTAATTTTCAAACCACAACCTGCGTTACACATTCCACAGATAGTTGATTTCCATGCAACAATCCCAGGTCCCTCAGTTGCTTCTTTGAGTAGTTTCTCAGGAACTTCAAGTACTTGACTAAATCCGGTTGAAACTAAAGCTGCCCCTCCTACTGCGGTTCCCAACAATCGAATAAAGTCTCTGCGATCAATTCTCAATTTATAATCTCCTGTATATTTTTAAAAATGGCAACCAATACAATCTCTAGCAACATCATTTTTTCTATGGCAATCAATACAATTGTTCATCGATATTTTTACTAATTGATACGGTGCGGGTTTATCAAGTTCAGGTACATTTCCATGGCAAATCTTGCACTCAAGTCCCCCTATTTTTACATGCCTGCGGTGCGAAAAATATACGTGATTGGGTACTTTATAAATTTGTACCCAGGGAATTCTTTCATTTTGGGAAATGTACTTAAGTAATTTTACTTCTTCGGGTGAATCTGTAATTGGTTCATCGGAATGGCAATTTGCACAGATTTCAATATTGGGGATTGTTGCCCTTCCATTAGTCTCAACATATATATGACAATCAACGCATTCCAACTCCGCCTGCTCAATATGTTTTTTATGACTGTACTGTATCGGTTGGACTATTATTTCCTGTGAAGGAATTAGTATCCACCCGGCAATAACAACCAGAAATAATGCTACTGGGATAAAGGTATTTTTTGCAGATGATTTCATTTTATCTCCTTAAATACATTCACTTCAGTTAAACTATTCATTATTGATAAAGCACCTCGATTTTTTTATCTTTTTTCGAAATGTTAAAATTCTTAATATTTTTATATCTTCAAATAGTAATTGTTTTTCTAAAATCCTATAAATTTAATTCATTTTTCTTTTGAAAAAACTCCACAGAAGATTGAAGAGTTTTTTTCATAATTACTTTATCAATAGGCGGAACACACTTATAGAAAATCCCCTCTTGATGAATAAGGCCCATCAATTGCTTGTCTGAGTCGTCTGATATAATTATTTGAGGAATTCTCGGTCTAATCTTTTTTGCAATTTGTATAATTTTAAGTATATCAATATTGGGTGAATAGTTTTCTATAATTAGTACTTGATATTCATTTTCTTCTAAGTTGTAAAAGAAATCAGTCAATTTATTTGTAAAATCTAAAGATATATTTAACTCTAAAGAGATTTCTTTCAGTACTCTTCTAACGTCTTCAGAATTTACCATTGATAAAATTTTTTTCATGATCGTTGATTATTTTTAATTTTTAATCCAATAACCATACCGCTTTAAAAATTACGTTTATTGATTAATAATCAACTTTATTGAGGAACAACTAATACAAATAAGAGTTAGATTTATCAAATATAAGAATTACTGTGAAGATAATGTCACACTAGTTCAGGCAATAATTTAGCAAGCAAAGGGAGCAAAAATAATGGAAATTAAATAACTTGATTTACACTCTTGAAATAAAAGTGAATAAAGTAATTGCTAAATCGTTTCGTTTCAATAGGTTAGAAATTTATGTGACATATACATCACATTAAATTAATGCCAGTCCTTGGAATGTAGATTATACTGATTTAATATTCTGTGGATATGTCTGCGAGTAAACCCAGAATTCTCAGCCATTTTTGTAACGTTGCCGGAATATTTTTGCAAAAGAAAAAGTAAATATTCCTTTTCAATTTTTTGAATTGACATTTTCTTCGCTTCAGCGAAAGTAAGCGTATCAAAATTATTTGATGGATTATAATATCGTAATTTTTCGGGAAGATGATGGAGTTTGATTTTATCCGAATCGCAAATAACAATGGCACGACTAACAACATTCTGTAATTCACGAACATTTCCAGGCCAAGGATAGGAACGGAATATATCAATTGTTTCCTTGTTGAAACCATTCACATTCTTATTGTAGGTCTTTAGTATTTTTTTAAGGAAATGATTTGCTAGTAGCAGAATATCTTCTTTCCTCTCTCTAAGTGGTGGTAGCTGAACATTAATTACATTTAGTCTGTAGTAAAAATCTTCTCTTAAATTCCCGCTATTTAAAGTAGAATCAATTTTCTTATTAGTAGCTGAGATAAATCTTACATCTGCTTCAATTAGATTCTTACCTCCTACTCTACGGAACTTTTTGTCTTGTAGTACACGCAACATTTTAACCTGGATTGAAAGAGGCATTTCAAAGACTTCGTCTAGGAAAAAACTACCTTTATTAGCGTATTCAATTAATCCTAATTTTCGCTTATTAGCGCCAGTAAAAGCTCCTTTTTCATACCCGAATAATTCGGCTTCAAATAAATTTTCCGGTAAGGCACTGCAGTTAATTGGTACGAATGGCTCTGTTCGCCTTTCGCTTAAATTGTGAATTGCTCGAGCAACCAGTTCCTTACCAGTCCCACTTTCACCAGTAATTAAGACATTTGCTTCAGATGGAGCAGCTTTGCTTATGAGCTTAATTACTTTCTTCATTTTAGTACTACGTGTAATAATATTCTGGAAGTTAAATTCTCCGTCCCCTTTAGAAAGAAGACTATTGTTCTCGTCAATGAGCTTTTTATGTTCAAAAGCTCTATGAATAAGCAAAATTAGGTATTCAGTATTAAACGGTTTCTCAATAAAATTATACGCACCTATTTTCATCGCTTCAACTGCTCTGTCAACAGTACCGAAAGCTGAAAATATGATAATAGGGATGGTGGGCTTTATATTTTTCATTTTTCTTATTATTTGTATTCCATCCATTTCGGGCATAAATAAATCGCAAAGAATTACATCAATTTCCTTGTTTTCGGCGATCTCCAAAGCTTTAGTTCCATTTGAAGAAGAAGTAGGTTCCATTCCAGATGATCGTAAAATCTTTTCTACCACAGAGAGCATATCCAATTCGTCGTCTATTATTAATACATTAATCAATTTTTTCTCCAATAGGTAGAAATATTACAAATTTTGTATTCACACTTTCATTATCTAAAATTATTTTCCCGCTATGTTTAGTTATTATATTCTTAACAATATATAGGCCAAGCCCGGTTCCTTTCCCAGGTTCTTTGCTAGAAAAAAAAGCCTCGAATATTTCGTCTGATTCTGATAAGTCTATACCGCTTCCATTATCTTCTAAACTTATCATGTAATTCGGAATGGGGTAGTATTGGGAATAATAGGACGTGTTCATTTTGATTTCCAGCTTAATCTCTCCTTGAGATTTTACTGCATCAAGAGCATTGTTAATAAGATTAAGGAATACTTGCTCCATAAGATCTTTATCAACATAAACATCAGGCAAACTCTTTGCATAATTTCTAACCAATTTAATGTTGCCTCGACTAAATCGGTGTCTTAACAAATTTATTATCTCTTCGGCAATTGGAACCAAATCAGTAAACGCCGGGTTATATGGTAATCGTCTTGAATAGTTTAAAAGACTCCTTGTGTATCGGGAAATTCTATTTACTTGTTTTCTAATACTATTTAATTCCACATAATAAGCATCTGTATTGGCAGACATCTTTACGGAATCGACTATTGCAGAGATTATACTGACGGGTGTGTTGATTTCGTGAGCAACGGTATCGACCAATTCTCCTAAAGAGGCTAGTTGGGAAACATTTGCTAAAGACTCACGATAAAATCTTTCTTTTTCTAATAATTTACGTTTCTCAATTTCTTTTAGTCTCCTCATATTTAAAAGATAATTTGCTGTAAATGAACCTCCAATTATCATAAATACTATTACAGCAGTCAATCCAAGAAATTCAAACTGGTCCTTGACATCTCCAATAACTTTAGGATAATATGTTGAAACTGCTAATACCCAGGAGATATTGCTGTATTTAAGATTCACATGCGACATTACCTTTTCCTCCTCTTCACCCACAAAGTAAGTAGAGGAACCGTCTGCACTGCGGAGCATTTCTTGCTGCATGTTAAAAGACGAATGGCATTCCATACATTCTTCTGAATAATTGAAAATGTTGCGCATCACCATTTCCCTATGTCTCGGGTGATATATCAAATTTCCTTTACCATCAAGAACCCACACGAAATCCAAATTTGTTAATTCTAAATAACTTGTAAAATAGAGCATGAATCTATTGAAATTAATTTCAGTCGCTAGTACTTCACTTTCTCCGCCGTCATCCCAATTCTTAAAAAACAAAAAGTGAACCGCTTCTTTAGTACTATCTAAGCCTAGATTGATAAACCCCATGCCATTCTGAAGCGTATCAATAGACAAATTAGGAATGTTTATTTTTAGTTTGTAGAGTGATTGTTTTGTGCTATTCTTATATAAATAAATATCGGTTAAGCCAGCGGCAAGAAGATCAGAATCTATTAGTTCTTCAACATTTATTATATCATAATCGTTTTCTTCAAGTTCATGATGTATTCTGTCAAGATGATCTTCAATATGATTAAAATATTCCTCAATCCCAACCATCAGAGTTTTTCCCATTTGTAATTGGTAAGTTTGGTGCGATCTTACAGCGGTATTAACTACATTTCTATACCAAGAATAAAAAAGGATAAAGAATATAAGAACAGCTATACCTGCACTGGCAATAAAAACTAAATTGTTCTTTGTTAGACGAGTCATATCCCAAAACTAATTTAGAATAAAAGAATAATTTAATTATTTTTAGGGAAAGAATTGGCACTCAAGGAAAAATTTATTTTCAATAACAGGCAATTATTTCTTTGATGACTTTATCTGTATCATATACTCGTAAGGATGAATCTACATCCTATATTTCTGGAGTTAACTTTCCTTCCGCAGATATTAAAAATAGCCGGAATATCAAATTAATGAGTCTTGGCATGAAGTTCATTTATAGAAGAATTATGTATCCCATAAAAATTAGTAAATTCTGTGAATAATTTCTGATCAATGTAACTTTTATGAAACCAATCTAATCTCCAACCAATATTGAAGTCGGCATAAAAGTATTTTGCTCCTTGATATCCAATAATAAAACCACCGTCAGTTGTACTTGGATTAAAATAAATAAATCTTATTGTTGAAGAACCATATTGAGCAAATATGCTGAGTGGAAGAAAGAAAAGCAATGCTAAAAACTATTTTTCATAATTAATTAAATTAATTTAAGACACATCCTAAAAACAATTCCAATATCAGAATTAATCATTTAATTGAGACGTCACGGAGAGAGTTTAATGACGGGAGAGTTGATTATTTTCGGAAATGGAAATAAAATGTGGACAAACAAAAATATTTGCCCACATTAATATTTTTCTTTAAGAAGCTATAAATATCAGATTTTAGGATTCAGGTTTGCTCAAATTTCTTAGTTTCAGGTATAAACCTAGTATTAAAATTAAGAATGCAATAGTTGCAGCACCTAAACCGTATCTTCTTGTTCGGTAATCTGAAATTTCGGTATCAGCCTGTTTAATAGCTTTTTTTGTAGTATTAATTCCCGGAGCTGTTACTTTAGCAACTTTTACCGAGCTAAAAGTATGAACAGTAGTCCTAGCTTTAATTAGTGCTTGGTGACCATCTTTTAACATAAAACCAATATCAATATCATCCATTCCAAGCTCTTTAACTTTTGCTAATTTTACATTTGCTGAATCATAAAGCGAAGCTAAATTGACTAACTCGGTATGAATCTTCTTAGCTTCAGAATATCCTTCATCTCCTTCGCTATGACAGTCGGAGCAAATTGCGTTATCACTTACACCAACAAAATTATCGTCAGGTTTTTGAATATCATGATTATTATGGCAGGTAACACAGCCGTGATAATCATCATCACCTTTCCATTTTTTACCCATTCTTGAAGCTTTAAAGAAATTAAAATTATTGACGTGACAAGTTCCGCATACATTAACTATAGAAGAAACACCGGGAGGGGTTGCACCATGATTTCCATGGCAGTCATTACAAGCCGGAGCGCCGGACACATCTTTGTTTTTAAGCAGATCAATCCCATGCACACTATTAACATATTTTTTATAAATATCCGAAGGCAAATCATATTTATCCATTAACTTTTTATCACCGTGGCAATTATTACAAGTGGCCGGAACATTTAATGCATAAACTGAAGAACGAGGATCTTTTGGTGGCAGTATACTATGAGCAGTGTGACAACTTGTACAAACGGCTACATTCTCATCTCCTTTTTTAAGCTGTTTCCCGTGTACACTTGTATAATACTGCCTAACTTGGTCGGTTTCTACTTCCGGTTTATACTTTTTCATAAATTCGAAATTTGAATGACATTTCCCGCAAAAATTAGGAATATCTTTATTAGAGGGCACACCAACAAAACCGTTTTTCTTCGACATTGCAACATCTTCATCATCACTTGTCGGATCACCACCATGACAGTCAGCGCAGGTTAATCCTGCCGCTAAATGAACATCAAAACTTTTAAAATCATCCGGAAGATTGTCATCTTCTTTGTGACAATTCAAGCATTCATTTTGTCCTTTTTTAACGTTGGCAGTTTTCTCTTGAGAATAGAGCGAGTAAGAAATTAAAAACAAAAAGACAAGTATTAAAAATAATATTTTTTTCATGGGCTATTTCCTATATAGTATAACCAAGAATTGTCAAAATAATTATATAAATAACTACAAAAACACCAATTAAAACTTGCGGTGTAATTTTAGCGCCGGGTCTATTTTTAAATGGAATAAACGGAAAGAGCATCCAGACCAGACCGGCGAGACCAAATCCTAATACGCCTACAAGCTCCCCTTCCAGAAAAAGAATATATGCCGGTAAAAATTTTAAACTTTGGAACATAAACATAAAATACCACTCCGGTTTAATACCTGCAGGAGCGGCAGTAAAAGGGTCGGCTTTTGAACCCAAACCCCAAGGGAAAACGACAGCGAGCATTAAAACAACATCAAAAACAATAACCCATAAAAGAGCATCTTTAAGTGCAAAATTAGGGACAAAGGGAATATATTTCTTTTTTTCTTCAGGTAAAGATTTAAAAGATTTCGGTTCATGCATACCCTGCTTCTGAACGAATAAAAGGTGAATAACTAGAAACGTTGTTAAAATTAAAGGAAGCACCGCGACATGAATTCCGAAAAACCTTGAGAGTGTTGCGCCGGTAACATCCTCTCCACCTCTAAGAATAACTTTTAACGGTTCTCCAATTATCGGCACAACACCAACAATTTCTGTCCCAACTTTAGTGGCAAAAAAAGCTAATTCATCCCATGGAAGAAGATAACCGCTAAATCCAAAACCAAGAGCAATTGCCAGGGACAAAAACCCAGTAACCCATGTTAATTCCCTCGGCTTTTCATAAGCTCTGCTAAAAAATACGCTGAACATATGCAGAAATGCAAATAGTACCATTAAATTTGCCGACCAGCTATGAATACTTCTTATGAGCCATCCGAATTTTACATGAGTCATCAGAAATCTTACACTCTCGTAAGAGGAATTCTCGCCGGGTTTATAATAAAAAAGGAGAAGAATTCCTGTTATAACTTGAACTGTAAATAAAAATAACGTAACACCGCCCATATAATACCAGACTGAGTGGCGGTGAACCGGTACCTTCTTATGTTTAATGAGTTCCTTTAATGCATCCAACTCGTAACGGTCACTAATCCATTTGTCTATTTTATTCATATAATTCCCCATTTTCAACTCATTTGAGTAATAATTATTTCATCTTGAACTATTTTAACATCATATTGTTTTAGAGGTTTTGGCGGAGGTCCGGAAATATTTTTACCATTAAGGCTGTATAAACCATTATGGCAGGCGCACCAAATCTCATTTAAGTCTTTTCTATATTGAACTATGCATTGAAGATGAGTACAAGTTGCAGATAAAGCCTTAAAATTACCATCAACAGTTTTAATGAGGATAACAGGTTCTCTACCGAATTTTACAATTTTATAAGAATCATCTTTAAATTTATCCGCTTTGCCGGCTTTAACTGAATTTACTTTTGCTTCTGTAATTTTGGGAGGAATTAAATATGATACTAAAGGATATAGAATTGCACCAATACTGGTCAACCCGCCTACTCCTAAAATCGTATTTATAAATTTTCTTCGTGATTGTGCCATATTAGTCCTATAAAATTTAGCTAAATTGTATTGATTGTATTGTTTGTGTTTTTACTAATCTTAGATGGTTTTTCTTTCAACTTTGTGTAAAATATTGATACTATAAGTATAATAAATCCTAATAAAATAAATGTTATTATTCTCAATTCCGAAGCTAACCCTGTAATACCAAATAATAGTAAATAAACTACTGTCATTAAGAGCGTAAGCAAAGCCATAATTCTATATTTGCTATTTTTTAAAACAACACTAAATAAAAAGTAAATTATTGAGAGAATAGCCCACGAAAAGACAACATAATTTTGTGGTAACCAATTATACAACGAATAAGGGAAAATGAAGAAAGCACAAAAAAGGTACGAATTACGAATTAATCCTGAATTTAGATTTAATCTTTCCTTTTGCCAATTTAATATCCTTGCACTAACCAATGCAACAACTCCAAAACTTATACTAATTAATGATGCTTTGCCTGCTAACACCAAATAGGCCATTAGAGTACCCAAATAAATAAAAAAGTTTGCAATGATAATAAATCTGGATTTAAAGAGTAGCGCAGTAATTACCACAATTAAACTCTGCCAACCTAACCATATAAAGAAATCTGGTCGATTGAAATAACTAATAATTGCTACACTTAATAATAAATAACCAGCTATAGATATGTAATAAGTTGAATATTTGTTTTTCTCGTTTTTCCAAAAGGTTACTGCAGTAGAAAGAAAAAGTATAAAACCAATAAAACAATAAATATGCAAATTAACATTGTCTTTTAAATAAGCAATAGTAATGAGCGTGGTTGCAGATAAAAGTGAATTTAATAATGTACCTATAACTGAATAATAATCTTTTCTCTCTGTGTCACAATTAGAAGCAATACTATACGAATAAATCAGAAAATAAATCAATAATAAGTAAATACCAATTGCAGGTATTGTTGTTAATGCAGTTTTAATGAACCAAATAATATACGAAACGTAAGTAAGAAAAATTCCAAAAATGACCAAATCCTTAGAATTTAACTTGACTGCTAAAAAGGCAATAATGGAAGTAAATATTGTGATCAGAGCTAAAATTATATAATATTGAGTTCCTAAAAGAGCTGATATAAAACCAAATATAAAAGCTATTCCAAGTAACTTGTTCGACTTATATTTAACTGAGATAAAGATAAAAATTAAACTAACACATGTAAGTAAAATAATCTCTATTGTCTGATTGTTTATAACCGCATTTTCACTAAAATAAAACAACCGCAATGTTGAATAAAATACTAAGATAAAAAAGCCGCCCATAAGAAATTCGTTTAAATTTTCTAACCAGCGTTTCCCAAACTTTATAACAATTAATAAAAAACCAGAAATAAAATACCCGATTAGAACTGGTAGAAACTGCGGTAATCCTTGAAATGACAGAGATACTAAAAATAATATCCCTATAAGTAAAACAACAAAACCAATCTTTGCAAGCCAAAATTTTCCTAAGTGCAATTCCATTGATTCTGAATCATAGTCAATTTCAAATTCATCAATAGTATTTTTACCTTTCTTAGCTCTGTTTTTAACACTTAAGATTTCTTCTATTTGAGCTATTCTATTCTCAAGGGAACGTAAAGATTCTTGAATATTTTTGATATGTTCATTATCATTCATTAATTTAAACAGTTTTTAAATTATAT
>CBEVZC010000028.1:0-27082 GCA_965554225.1 uncultured bacterium
CGTTTTTAATCCATTTTCTTGCTTTTTTGCCTTTTTCAGGAGCGACTATTTATTAGCGCTTTTTATTTTTGAAAGAACCGAGAAAAATTTCTTACGCATCCAAATACTAAATTTACTCTTACCTATGCAGAGGAAATCATCTATAATTTTTGATATTTCGGGTGCACGTAAATATCCGTAAGTCTTATGCGGGTTCTTAATACCGTTACTCTCATAATCATTATGTAACAACATGGCTTCCGGTTTTACATCATTAATATTTGGCGTGAACAGTTTATCTAATTCATAATTTACAGCCAGCTTGTCATTTGGATCGGCAAAGTTAAACCAATGTCTTGTTATTGCATCCGGTGTATGTGCTAAAGAATCTTTCGATTGTTGTGATTCGAATTTTAATTCGCTGTATATAAAAGGAACGCCCAATGGAGAACCGGTAGTTATCCATGTATCAATTTCCAATTCATCGCTAAATTTAATTAATACGTCATAAGCAATTATAGTTCCCATCGAATGAGATATAAGTAGAATATCCTTGTCCTGGTGTTTAATAAGTGTTTGATGCAGCCTTTCTTGAATTACTTCCTTTGCCAGACAGTCTTTATTGTCTTCGGTTACACAATTTTCAGTTAGATAAACAGATAAATCTTTGAAAAAATGTTTAATAATAAAATCCGTAATTGAAGGAAAGTTAATGTGAAGTTTTTCGTTAAACAGTATGTTATTAAATTGATCTCTTATATACTGTACCATAGAAATTTTAATTGAATTATTTTCCTCTGTTTTTCTATTAGTCACAGGATTGTATTTCTCTTCAAGAAAAAGTTCTGAACCTTCGTCTTTTTCATTTGGGTCTAACGGAACCGGATGAAGTGCATCAGCCCAGTAAACTAGCTCAAAGTTTAAATTTGTACGCGGGTACCCAATGTTTTTTAAACCTTCAAGAATAGAAAGCCTCCACCATTCTTCAAATAAAATTTTCGGAGGCTTATTACCCAACCCATGAATACCAATTATTATTTTAGATTTAGCCATCTATGCTTTCTCGGTAGTTAACTTTTTATAAGCATCAAATTTATCTTGCAGCATTTTTGCTTTATCCGAGGTAATTCCGTCAAATCCCCATTGATAAAATTTCTTTGCATCTATAAAATCATTTACTGTCCAAGTATATAAATCTAATCCGGCTTGCTTTATTTCTCTTGCTTCATTCTCATTATTCAAGGTATCGGCTCTTAAATCAAGACCGTCTAAACCGGATTCTTTACACTGATTAATAATTTCGGGAATACTTTTTCTTCTTTTGAAAAATTTATTTTCATAAATCCAGAAACATTGATACAAAGGAAATACCGTTTTCAATTTTGCTATTAAATCTTTATTGAAACCAATAAATTTAATAAACTCAGGTTCAATCAAGGAATTATCAAGAATATTTTTTAAGAATTGAATAATTTCACTATTGCTTTTAATTTCTATAAAAAGATATTTATTTTTTGGTAAAGTTTTAAGAACCTCATTTAACGTAGGTATTTTTTCGCCTTTCCATTTTTCTCCTTTATAACTTCCAACGTCTAAAGATTTCAATTCATTTAAAGTCTGCGATAATATATTTTTAAATTTACCTGCTAATCGGTATGTGTTTTTGTCATGTGCAACAATAATTTTTTTATCTCTTGTAAGCTGAATATCAATCTCAACGGCGTTGTCGTTCCTTTCCCAAGCCAAGTTAATTGATGCTAACGTGTTTTCGGGTGCATCAAACGATTCTCCCCGATGAGCAATTATTAAAAACTGTTTATCCAATTCTCTCTTACCGATAAATTCATAATGAACATTTATAGATAATCAAATCTCAGAAGAAAATCTGACATATACAAGACTTTATCAAAAATATACTAAATTGGGTATATTTATTATTTAATTTTTGCCCATTTGCAAATAGCAGAGTTTCTAATTTTAGTCTGAATAAATTTAAGTGATATGAAAAATGAAAAAGAAGTTTAATAATAGCAAGTTTCATCACTGTATAGAACTAAGAGTACAGTTCAGGGATTTAGATGCAATTCAGCACGTGAATAACGCAACGTATCTTTCATATTTGGAAGAATCGCGAATAGGGTATTTAAGTGATATATTTCATACCGATAAAAGTAACTTGAGTATTAATATAGTTGTAGCGCGAATTGAGATTGATTATATATTTCCCCTTCAGCTAAATGATCTAATTAAAGTTTATATGCGTTGCAATAAGGTAGGAAATAAAAGTATGGATATTGAAAATGTAGTTGTTTTATTTAAAGATACGCAAGAAATAATCTCGGCTCGTGCTATTTCCAAATTAGTATATTTTGATTACCGTGAGAAGAGGTCTAAAACTATTCCCTTAAAATTGCGCGAGAAAATTAAAGAGTTTGAACTAAATTTTACTAGTACCCATTCTAAAATTCACAAAACTAAAAAATTTAAAAGTTAACAAATTATTAGATCGTTTATTATTAAATAAATACCTACATTGCAAACAATCTTAATTATGCTTTATACTTTAATATTTTTTTTAGGTTTAGTTGTTGCCGAATTAAACCGAACCAATTTTTCCCAATCGATATCTCCATTGTCTTTACAGAAATTATTTGCAAAATCCTTAGTAAATTTATTTATCATTTGAGAGTATGATTTTACGAAGCTATCATTTTTCTCTTTAGCTTTGTGTCCGAGGGGTTCAATGATTTCGGTAAATAAATTTTCGTTTCCTGAAATGAATTCCCAAAAATTTTGCCCGCAATACTTAAAATAATTTCCTTTATCAGGTTTGTTGTCCCTTCCATAACAGCAGCCATTAACTGCAATAATGTTAAGATTAGAATTGCTTGTTCTTAATGTCCTTTTTGCTGTTTTAAAATCAGCGACCATTTTTGAAATTTGCGAACTATTTCCCCAATTTGGTCCTGATTTAATATTTACAATATATTTCCTATCGTCTTTATCAAATTCTAAATCGATACCAATGATACCGGATTTCTTTCCGCCATAAACTTTTCCATTAATAAAAATTGCTAAACCTTCCAGCCAATCGCCAAAAATTCCTTCCTCACTTGAGGAAATATGAGCACTAACAATGCCCCGGATAATTTTTTCTGCTGTTAAAACATATTTTGCTTTAAAAAGATATGGGTTTTTACGCTTAAGGATTTGAGATAATTTAAGGTTCTCAATGCTTTGAATTCGTTTCTCGTGAAATGTACCGATATTATTTTCAACGTATTGTAATACGTCTTTCAGATTAAGCTTTTTCATATTTTGTTTTCGGCTCAAAAATATAAAGATCAACAGGTTCTAATTGCTTTTTTACCATTTCGTAATACTCAGGAACAATATCAATTCCAATTGAATTACGTTTCATTCTATTTGCAACTTTCAATGTTGTTCCTGACCCCATAAAAGGATCAAGGACAGTATCATTTTCTTTTGTGAAAAGTTTTATAAACCATTCGGGAAGTTCTTCCGGAAACGCAGCGCTGTGGTTCTTATTGTTACATTCTGTTGCCAAATGAAGAACGTTTGTTGGATATGCTTTATCCCTATTTAACCAATTTGAAATGTTTTTCCCAAAACCACTACCGACTTTTGAGTTGTCTCGAATTTTATCAGTTTCAGAAAGATTTTTCAATCTATTTTTAGCCCAATCTCCCATAGGTACCATTACTTTTTCTTGGTACATATGAAATTTCTTTTCTTTGTTAAATTGAAGAAGCCTTTCCCACGAATCACGGAAACGATTTGGCCATTTACCCGGATATGAATTTTTTTTATGCCAAATAAATTCTTCTGTCCAAAACCATCCCTGTTTACGCATTGCTAAAATTAATTCTAATACATAAGTACTGCGTTCGCCAGAAACAACTTTTTCCTTTATATTGAGAATGAATGTACCTGTTGGACTCAGGACTCTAAATAATTCCTTTGAAATTGGTAAAAACCATTCAACGTACTTGTCTGGATGAATACCGCCGTAGGTGCTTTTTCTTTGGTCTGCATAAGGAGGAGAGGTTACAATCAAGTCAACGGAATTGTCTTTTAGTAGCTTTAATTTTTCCTTACTATCTCCCAGATATATGTCTGTAAAGATTTCCATTTTATAATTTTTTTATTTTTAAATATATCATTTTTTTGAGCTGAACTCTAATTTAGGAAAAAAAAAGATATAATTTCAGATTTTTAACATTAGCATATTACAACAAATCTGCAGAAATAGTCCGGATTTTGAAAAAAGCGTAGCAGAAGATTAGCTTAAAAACTAAACAATCACAAATATAATTTGCGGGATTAAATAGACCTCTAATTTTCTGTTCTTCAATTCCTAATTCTCAACTCTCAATTATTAGTTTGTTAATTGCCCTTTGGATTTTTTCCTTACTTAGCTCTTCGTAAATTTTTAACGGTTCGCTTACCCGTTCGCTGCAGTTTGGTAGTTCACATCTTTCACATGTATTATTTACTTCTTTAACCTTAATATTGGGATCCCGCATGAATTTTATTTTATCTTTAGCATATTCATCAATTTTAAAACCTAGAGTTACACTTGAATATGAGTTCTTTTTAAATTGATTTACTTTTGCCAGAGAAACACTAAGAAACTGATTGTGGGAATTGATAAACCGGGAAATTTGTGCTCCAATAACATATTGACGAAAGTTATTCTTTTTAAGATTATTAAGTTTGTTGATTATATCCAAAGAAATCCAACGTCTGCAATAATGCTCGTTATTATGGTAACCTCCCGGAATCTGATTGGTATTTAATCTCAATTCCTTAATCAAATCATATTTCTTTGTTAATAAATCATATTCAAATCTTAAAAAGAATAATTTACTTAGCTGAAAATATTTTGGTGCAATACTTGCAATTCTTTGGAATAACATCTCAGGTGAAACGTTATATTTATTCAGAAGTGAAAGTAAAAACTCCCCGTCCAATTTTTTCTTTTTAAAGAATTTTGTAAGGTCATTTATTATTCCTTCTTTGGGAACCATCAAAGCCGTTGAAAAATACGAAGTATTGAGGTTGTTCAGCAGCTGGTCAAATGAATCCAGACTTACTGCCGAGTAAATATAACTTCTATCAAGTATAGAAAGATAATTGTAAGCAAGCTCTTTCCCAAGGATGAATGATTTCTGGTAATCCTTTAAATTATTATTTAAGTAAATCTTAGGTTTTCCTTCGGTCGATACAACAGCTCTTAGGTGTTGAAGTTCAATGTAATGGTTAAGGCCTGTTTCATCAATAGTATATTGAAAGTTTTCTCGAAGTAATTTGGAAAGGACTTTGAAAGTTAACTTTTTCGATTGTCTAACTTTGAATTTCTTACGAAACTTATCAACAGCGAGTTCCAAATCCGGAAAATAATTTTCGTTGAACTCCTTATACATTCTTAAAGCAGTACGACTAAAATTATTCTGGCTCATCTCGGAGCGTTTGGCCATTTCAATTATTGTTGATACAAGAACGTTAAGCTTAAGCGGTGCATTTGCCAACAGGGCAATTAGTTTGTTAACATCTATGCCGTAGTGATCAAGCGGTAATTGATCAAGAACATTAGAATCTAATAGTTCACCTATCGGTGCTAATCGCTTGTTCAACTTTAGCGAAACGAGATTATCATAATTTGTACCAAGAGCTTTTGATAGAGCTGAGATTTTATCTGTTTTAGGATATTTTTTCCCGCTTTCAATTTCATTTAAATAAGAAATACTCATCTTTGCTTTTTTTGCAAGCTGCGAAAGAGAAAGGTTTTTACTTTGCCTAAGCTGTTTTAGTTTAAGACCAAATATTAATTTAATATTACTCTGTGTGAGCTTCATGTTGATCAAAGTAGATATTGTACAAAAAATTTTAAAAACCAAATGTAATAAGAATGTAAAATGTACGACATAATATAACAAAATTTCTCGAATAGCGAAATTTCGCTTGCATTTATTATCGTAAGTTTATATTTTAAAACCAATATACAGCAAAAAGTTTACTAACTAAAGTAATTGATGCTAAATGGACTTACCTACAATTAAAAATAATCGCCTTTTTGACGTTCTTGATTATCAATTAGATAATTATCCTAAGACAAATGCGATAAGAGATAAGGTAGAAGGGAAATGGCGGGAATTTAGTTCTGAGGAAGTCAAATCTATTGTAAATGAACTTAGTTTAGGATTGTTAAATAAAGGTTACGGACCCGGCGATAAGATTGCAATAATATCAAAAAACAGATGTGAATGGAATTTTGCGGATTTAGCTACTCAGCAGATTGACGGTGTAATTGTTCCGCTCTATCCGAATATGAGCGAAGATAACTATAAATTTATTTTTACCGATGCGCATGTAAAACTTGTTTTTGTTGAAAATGATGAGCTATTGAAAAAAGTAAATAATGTAAGAGCTAAAATTGAGTGGGAGATTGAAGTTTATACTTTTGACAAATCTGTAAGTGAAAAACGATGGACGGAATTAAGAATAAAAAATGATGAAGCTTTAGAAAACAAACTGGAAGAAATTAAAAAGTCGGTTAACAAAGATGATCTGGCTACTATAATTTATACGTCCGGTACAACAGGAGTTCCAAAGGGAGTAATGTTATCCAATAATAATATCATGTCCAATGTTGCCTCGCTTTCCTTGATAATACCTATTAAAAATGTACATCGGGTCATAAGTTTTTTGCCCTTGTGTCATATATTTGAAAGAACGGCATTTTATTTTTACTATTCAGTTGGAGCATCAATTAGTTATGCGGAAAGCATGGATAAAATCGGTGACAATATTAGAGAGATAAAACCTAACTATTTTACTACAGTCCCGCGATTACTTGAAAAGATATACGATAAAATAATGGAAAAAGGGCGGGAACTCTCGGGATTGAAAAAGGCGATCTTCGGCTGGGCTGTTAATCTTGCTAATCACTATAACCCGAAAGGTGAAAATAATATTTTTTATAACATTCGGTTATGGGGAGCCAGGAAACTTGTTTTTAGTAAGTGGGTAGAAGCTTTGGGAGGTGAAGTCCAAGGTATTATAAGCGGCTCGGCGGCGCTGCAGCCTCGATTGGGCAGAATATTTACCGCTGCAGGTGTTCCTGTAGTAGAAGGATATGGGTTGACGGAAACTTCTCCTGTAATTACTTGTAATAGATTTGAAAAAGGTGGAAACTTTATTGGTACAGTGGGAATGGCAATTCCCGGTGTTGAAGTTAAAATTGGTGAGAATGACGAAATATTAACCAAAGGACCAAATTTAATGCTTGGTTATTACAATAGACCGGATGCAACAAAAGAAGTTATTGATGAAGACGGATGGTTCCATACCGGCGATGTAGGAAAAATGATTGAAGGCAAATTTCTTAAAATTACCGATAGGCTTAAGGAAATTTTCAAAACGTCCGGCGGTAAATTTGTAATTCCAATGCCGATAGAAAATAAAATGAAGGAATCATTGTTTATAGAGGAAATAATGGTTGTTGGAGAAAACAGAAGATTTACATCAGCTATCATTGTTCCTAATTTTGAATTTGTAGAAAAGTGGTGCCAAAAAAAATGCTTGGAACTAAAAAGCAGGGAAGAAGCAATTAACTCGGATATTTTAAAAGAAAGAATATGGAAGGATGTACAGAAGTATAATAAACGGTTCGGGCATATACAGCAAGTTAAGAAAATAGCTTTAGTAATAGACAGATGGACAGTTGAAACCGGTGAGTTAACACCAACTCTGAAGCTTAAAAGAAGAGTATTATTAAAAAAATATGAAAATTTAATTGAAGAAATTTATCATCCGGGTGAAAATAGTAGATACAAGAATATTAAGTAAAAAACTAAAATTATAAACAAAACAAAATTGCAATATGAAAAGAATAATTAATGAAGTAGCCGTTTTAGGTTCAGGGGTAATGGGTTCAAGAATTGCTGCCCATTTTGCAAATATCGGATGCAAAGTTTATTTGCTGGATATTATTCCCCGGGAAACTAATGAACAAGAAAAAGCAAAAGGCTTAACTCTTGAGGATATAACTGTCCGGAATAGAATAGCGAACGATAACCTCAAAAGAGTCTTAAAGTCCAAACCGTCGCCAATCTATCATAAATCTTTTGTTTCGAGAATTGTTACAGGTAATTTCGAAGACAATCTTGATTGGCTGAAAAATGTTGATTGGATAATTGAAGTTGTAGTTGAAAACCTGGATATCAAAAAATCTGTTTTTGAGAAGATTGAAAAGTACAGAAAACCCGGAACCTTAATAACCACAAATACTTCCGGCATTCCTATCCATTTAATGTTGGAAGGAAGGAGCGAGGATTTTCAGCATCATTTTTGCGGGACTCATTTTTTTAATCCACCAAGATATTTGCAGCTGTTGGAAATTGTACCTTCACCTAAAACAAAACCGGAAGTAGTTGAATTTCTTATGCATTACGGTGATCTCTTCTTGGGGAAAGTTCCTGTATTGTGTAAAGATACCCCGGCTTTTATTGCGAACAGAATAGGGGTTTTCAGTATAATGGCTGTGTTTAAGTTAATGGACGAACTTAAACTGACTAAAAAAGAAATAGATACGTTAACCGGACCACTTACGGGGAAACCTAAATCTGCTACTTTTAGAACAGCGGATGTTGTTGGGATTGATACTTTAGTTAAGGTTGCAAGTAATATTTATAATGATTGTCCGACCGATGAAAGCCGTGACATATTCGTAATTCCTGAATACGTAAATAAAATGGTGGAAAAAAATTGGTTGGGAGACAAAACCGGTCAGGGATTTTTTAAGAAAACCAAAGATGATCAGGGTAAAAGGGTTATTCTGGAACTTGACACCGAAGACTTTGAATATAGACCGACTCAAAAACCCAAATTCGGTTCCGTAGCAGCCGCTAAACCGGTGGATGACCTTAAAGAAAGAATAAAATTGCTGCATTATTCGAAAGACAAAGCCGGGGAATTTTTACACAAACTAAATTACATGGTATTTGCTTATTCCTCTAATAGAATTCCTGAGATTACGGATGAGCTTTACAAGATTGACGATGCCATTAAAGCCGGATTTGGCTGGGAACTTGGACCGTTCGAAATTTGGGATGTTCTTGGTGTTGAAAAATCCGTAAAGGAAATGAAATCATTGGGAATGAACCCTGCCGGATGGTTAGACGAAATGCTTGACGGTGGAAACAAAACATTTTATATAGTAGAAAACGGTATTAGAAAGTTTTACGATATTGATACAAAATCATACAAAGAAATTCCTGGCAAGAGTTCATTTATAATTCTGGATAATTTTAGAGCCGGCAAACCTGTCTGGAAAAATTCAGGTGCAACCCTTCACGATATTGGCGACGGAATATTGAATTTGGAATTTCAAACAAAGATGAACAGCATTGGTACGGAAATACTCGAAGGGATTAATAAGTCTATTGAAATAGCCGAAAAAGATTTTAAAGGACTTGTAATAGGAAACAACGGACAGCATTTTTCTGCCGGTGCAAATTTAGCTATGATGTTTATGCTTGCAACCGAACAAGAATATGATGAAATTGATTTTGCAGTCAGAGCTTTTCAAAATGCTACAATGCATATTCGATACTCAAATGTTCCTGTAGTCGTTGCTCCCCATGGTTTGGCAATCGGCGGAGGCTGCGAAGTATGTCTGCATTCCGATAAGGTAATCGCCTCTGCGGAATCTTATATAGGACTTGTGGAGGTTGGAGTTGGAATTATTCCTGCCGGAGGCGGGACAAAAGAAATGGCGGTAAGAGCATCGGACAATTATTTGGAAGGAGCCGTTGAATTGCCTGAACTGCAGTATAGATTCCTTAATATTGCTCAGGCAAAAGTTTCTACGTCTGCCCGTGAAGCTTATGACCTTGGTTATCTGAGAAAAGGATTAGATGATTATATCATCAATCCGAATAGAGTGATAGCCGAAGCAAAAAAAGCTGCTCTTATTCTAGCGGACAGAGGTTATACAAAGCCTGTTGAAAGAAATGATATTAAAGTTCTTGGAAGATCTGCTTTGGCAGCTATGCTTCTTGGCGCATATTCTTATAAGGAAGCAAACTATATTTCAGATCATGACAAAAAAATAGCTGAGAAATTAGCTTACGTTATGTGCGGCGGAGATTTAACCGATAGCGCTTTGGTTTCAGAACAATACTTGCTCGATCTGGAAAGGGAAGCATTTCTTAGTTTAATTGGTGAAAGAAAAACCATGGAAAGAATTCAAAGCATATTAACAACGGGAAAACCGTTAAGGAATTAAAAATTATCAATAATTAACAAATAATTTTTATAATTAAATAATAAGAAATATCATGAGAGAAGCTTATATTGTAGCAGGATACAGATCTGCAGTAGGAAAAGCCAAAAAAGGCGGATTCCGTTTTTATAGAGCAGATGATATTGCTGCAGATGTTATCAAACACTTATTAAAACAAGTTCCCCAACTCGATCCTCACAGAGTTGATGATTTAATAGTAGGTAATGCTTTCCCTGAAGCTGAACAAGGATTACAAGTTGGCAGGATGATAGCATTGCAGACTTTACCAATCGAAGTTCCGGGCATGACTCTTAATCGTTTTTGTGCATCCGGAATAGACACAATTTCTATAGCTATTGCCCGCATAAGATCCGGTATGATGGATTGTGTTATTGCCGGCGGCGCGGAATCAATGTCACAAGTACCAATGACCGGCTGGAAGCTTGCTCCTAATTATAATATTGCAAAGGAAAACCCGGGTTATTATATGAGTATGGGATTAACGGCTGAATTGGTAGCAAAGAAATATAAAATTTCAAGAGAAGACCAGGATGAATTTTCATTTTATTCACATCAAAAAGCTCTCAATGCAATTAAAAACGGATTTTTTAAGGATGAAATTGTTCCGATTGAAGTGGAAAATGTTTTTGTTAAAGATGGTAAAAAGCAAAGTACCAAATATGTAGTAGATACAGATGAAGGTCCACGTGCGGGAACAACAATTGAAGCATTGTCTAAATTAAAGCCTGTATTTGCCGCAAACGGTTCGGTAACTGCAGGTAATTCTTCTCAAATGTCGGACGGCGCAGCATTTGTCCTTGTTATGTCTGAGGAAATGGTAAAGGAACTGAATTTAAAACCAATTGCAAGAATGGTATCTTATGCATTGGCCGGTGTTGATCCGACGTTAATGGGAACAGGTCCTATTGCAGCAGTTCCGAAAGCATTGGCTAAAGCCGATATGAAATTAGATGACCTTGACTTAATAGAATTAAATGAAGCTTTCGCCTCTCAATCATTGGCCGTTATTAGAACATTAGGATTAAACAAAGAAATAGTTAACGTAAACGGCGGCGCAATTGCTCTTGGTCATCCTTTAGGTTGTACCGGTGGAAAATTAACCGTACAAATATTGAACGAGTTAAGAAGAAGAAATAAAAAGTATGGTATGGTTACTGCCTGTGTTGGCGGTGGACAAGGTGTAGCCGGTATTTACGAATTGTTGAATTAAGATAAATTAATATAAAAAATTCTAAGGTGCTATTATGTCTGAAGAAAAAGTTAAAACTGAAGTTTTGAAAGGTGGCGAGTTCTTAATTAAAGAAACTCCGGCTGATTCTGTTTACATTCCCGAAGAAATAACTGAGGAACAGAAGATGATGACGGAAATGATTGCGGATTTTATTGAGAAAGATATATGGCCGAAACTTGATGAAATAGACAAACAAAGTAAAGATCATCATGTAACGGTTGAACTTCTTAATAAAGTTGGTGAACTTGGTTTGCTGGGTACGGCAATACCGGAAGAGTATGGCGGTCTTGGCGAGGATTTCAATACAAACACTTTTATTGCAATGGCGATGGGTCCTAGCCATTCCTTTGGAGTTTCATATGCTGCACATACTGGTATTGGTACGCTGCCTATTCTTTACTATGGTAATGAAGAGCAAAAGAAAAAGTATCTTCCGAAACTTGTTTCTGGGGAATGGAAATCTGCGTATTGTTTAACCGAACCTACGTCAGGCTCCGATGCACTTTCTGCAAAAACAACTGCTACTTTATCGGAAGATGGAAATTATTATATCTTAAACGGTCAAAAAATGTGGATTACTAACGGCGGATTTGCAGATATTTTAATTACTTTTGCACAAGTTGACGGTGATAAATTTACTTGTTTTATAATTCCTACAGATTCCGAAGGTTTTACAAAAGGTGAAGAAGAAAATAAATTAGGTATTAAGGGATCATCAACTCGTGCTTTGTTCCTTGATAATGTAAAAGTTCCGAAAGAAAACATTCTAGGTCAAATCGGTAAAGGTCATTATGTAGCATTTAATATTCTAAATGTCGGGAGATTTAAATTAGGTGTAATGACTACGGGCGGAGCTAAAAAATTCTTATCTATTGGGGTTCAATATACAAACGAGAGAAAACAATTTGGAAAACAAATCTCCAGCTTTGGTGCTATTAAATATAAACTCGCGGAAATGGCTATAAAAACTTTTGTTTCCGAATCTGCCGTGTTTAGAACAAGCGGACTGATTAACCAGATGGAAAACGACTTAATAGCTGAAGGAGTTAGTTATAGTGAAGCAATGATTAAAGCTGCCGAAGAATACGCAATCGAGTCGTCTATAATGAAAGTATTTGGTTCCGAAGCTTTGGATTATGTTGTTGATGAAGTTGTACAAGTGCACGGGGGATATGGATATTCCGAAGAGTATCCTGCAGCCAGGGCATACCGTGATTCTAGAATCAATAGAATTTTTGAAGGGACAAATGAGATAAACAGATTACTTGTTGTAGATATGCTGGTTAAAAGATCGATGAAAGGGCGATTAGATTTAATGGGACCTGCTATGGGCATACAAAAAGAGTTAATGTCAATTCCTGCATTTGGCGATGCACCGGAAGGTTTGCTTGCTAAGGAATTAGAAGCTATTGGCAGAGCAAAAAAAGCTATTTTAATGATTGCCGGATCGGCAGTTCAAAAGTTCATGCAGAAGCTAAGTAATGAGCAAGAGATAATAATGAACATTACCGATATGTTGATGGAACTTTACGTTTCGGAATCTGCAATTTTACGTGCAATAAAAATAGCTGAGCTTAAAGGCGAAGAAGCTGCTGCACCTAATATTGAAATGTCTAGAGTTTACTTTAGCGATGCACTGGAAAGAATAAACCTTCACGGTAAACATGCAGTAGCGGCATTTGCCGAGGGCGATGAATTAAAGATGTTATTATTGGGAATGAAAAGATTTACAAAATTTGATCCGGTAAATACAAAAAAATTGCGCCGGGATATTGCGGATAGAATAATTGAAGCAAATGAGTATTGCTTTTAATAGATAAAATCATTTATCTTTTGCCGTCGATCATCAAATAATTGACCGGCGGTTTTTTATTTTAAAACAACTAAGTAGGGTACATGATGAGCAATCACAAATATGCAACTTCAATGTTAAAAGAAAATTCACTGGAAAATAAAGTAATTGTTGTAACCGGCGGCGGAACAGGTCTTGGAAAATCAATGGCAAAATATTTTTCCGAACTCGGGGCAGAAGTAGTAATAGCAAGCAGAAAATTAGATGTGTTAGAAAAAACGGCTAATGAGATTGAAGCACAATCGGGCAATGAAGTTTTACCTGTGCAGTGTGATGTAAGCGATTATTCACAAGTCGAAAATATGTTGAAGCAAGTAATTGCAAAGTTCGGCAAGACTGATGTTCTTTTAAATAATGCAGCAGGAAATTTTATTAGTCCTACAGAAAGACTTTCGAACAAAGCGTTTGATATTATTGTAAATATTGTTTTAAAAGGTTCCTATAATTGTACGTTAGCTTTTGGTAAAAACTGGATAAATAATAAACAACCGGGAACAATATTAAATATTGTTACAACTTATGCATGGACCGGCTCGGGATATGTGGTGCCCTCGGCTGTTTCAAAAGCTGGAGTGTTAGCATTAACTCGTTCACTAGCAGTTGAATGGGCAAAATATGGTATAAGATCAAATGCTATTGCACCGGGACCATTTCCTACAAAAGGCGCTTGGGAAAGATTATTCCCCGGAGAACTACAGAAAAAGTTTGATCTTGCTCAAAAAGTTCCCTTAAAAAGGGTAGGTGAGCATCAAGAATTAGCAAATCTTGCAGCTTATCTTGTATCTGATTACTCAGCTTATGTAAACGGGGAAGTAATAACTATTGACGGCGGAGAATGGCTAAAGGGTGCAGGTGAGTTTAATTTGTTAGAATTGGTGCCGGATGAAATGTGGAATCAAATTGAAAAAATGATTAGGAAGAAAAAGTAATTATAAATCCATCTAATTGATGTTTATTGAAATATTATAGTTTAAAATTTAGTTCAAAATATTTAAATTATATCCATAAACATAAATCTTAATTAAATTGGGTTTGATAATGAAAAGATTAGTCTTTGACATTGAAACATCCGGTTATGAATTTGAAGATTTATCTCCTTCTCAGCAAGAATATCTTCTCCGGTATGCATCAAAAGAAAGAAATGAAGCAATCAAAAATGAAAAAATTGATGAAGCTAAAAGATATTTAAGCTTGTATCCCTTTACTGCAAAAGTTGTTGCAATTGGAATGCTGAATACTGAGACTCAAGGCTCCTCTGTTCTATTTAACGGTGAAAATGAAGAATGGATTGCTGAAGAAAAGGGAATATCTTACAAATCAATGAATGAAACCGAAATGATTGAAACATTTTGGAGCTATGTTGGTAAAGTTGATCAGGTAATAACATTTAACGGTCGTAATTTTGATATCCCTTTTTTAATGCTTCGTTCGGCAATTCTAAAAATTAAACCTTCGATTAACTTAATTCAAAATAGATACAATCTCACTCACCATATTGATTTATTAGACCAATTTACTTTGTATGGGCTTATAAGAAAATTTAATTTGGACTTCTATTGCCATGCTTTCGGAATTGAATCCCCTAAATCCAAAGGGGTTTCAGGAATGGATGTAAAGGAACTTTATAAAGCGGGAAAAGTAAAGGAGATTGCTATTTACTGTGGAGAAGATGTTAAAGCAACTTATGAGCTTTATAAAATTTGGGAGAGCTATTTAAATATTTAAAATAAAAAACCTCCAGAGCTAATAATTACCCCGAAGGTTTGTGGGAACAATATTAAAAGATTAATTAAGATTTTATCTTTTTAATTTCCTCAATCATTGCCGGAACAACTTCAAATACATCTCCGGTAATTCCGTAATCCGCAACACCAAATATCGGGGCATCGGGATCTTTATTAACAGCTACAATGTGCTTAGACGATCTCATTCCCGCTAAATGCTGAATTGCACCGGAAATACCGAGAGCAATATATAAATTAGGCGAAACGGTCTTGCCTGTTTGCCCAACCTGCTCGCTATGAGGTCTCCAGCCTGCATCTACAGCTGCCCTTGAGGCTCCAACCGCAGCGCCGAGCAGATCAGCTAATTCTTCAACAATATCAAAATGTTCAGGACCTTTCATTCCTCGTCCGCCCGAGACAATTATTGAAGCTTCGGCAACATCTAATTTACCCTCGGATTTTTTAGTCTCGGTAACTTTTGTGCTTAGGTTTACCGATTCAACATTTTTTACTTCTACTTCAGCTGTCTCGCTCGAAGGTTCGCCGGCGCTAAAAACATTAGGACGTAAAGTAAAAACTTTTTTATCACTATTTATTTTAACATTAAGCAAGGCTTTACCTGCGTAGACAGGTCTTGTTGCAATTATATCGCCGTCGGAAACATCCAGATTTGTGCAATCAACTCCGATTCCGGCATTCACTTTAACCGCTGCATGCGGAGCAAGATCCTTACCGAGAGCAGTATTTCCGAAAAGAATAATATCGGCACCGGTTTCGTTAATAAAGTCGGAAACTAGATCGGTGTATGCGGATGTTGAATAGTTTCCCAAGTCAACATTCTTAATATGAGTAACTTTTTTAGTTCCGTAAGAACCAACACTTGCCAAGTCTGCTATTTCGTTGCCAATTACAACAGCTTCTGCTTCAACATTAAGTTTACCAGCTAGATCGGAAGCTGCTTTTGATACTTCAAAAGAAATCTTTTTAAGATTTCCGTCTCTTTGTTCCAGAACTGCTAAAACTTTATTTGCCATTTTAATCTCCTTAAATTACTTTTGCTTCTTCTCTTAATAAACGAACTAATTCAGGAACTGCGCTTGCATCAGAACCAAGTATTTTACCGGCTTGTTTCGGAGCAGGTTTTTTCATTTCAATTACTTCAACAAAACTCTCGCTTTTAGCAGTATCTTTTTCTTCAATAGTTTTTCTCTTAGCTGCCATAATTCCTTTTAGTGATGCATATCTGGGTTCATTTAATCCCTTTTGTGCAGTAATAATAACAGGTAAACCCGTTTCAACAACTTCTTTGCCGCCTTCAATTTCCCGTTCGGCAATTACCTTATCTCCTTCAATGGTTAATCCCACTACAACGGAAATACAGTTAAAACCAAGCATCTCTGCTGTTAATTGGCCTGTTATTGAATTATCATAATCGACAGATTGTTTACCAAAGAAAGCTATTTCCGCCCCTTGGTTTTTAATTTCATCAGCTAGTGCTTTTGCAACCGAAGTGGAATCTCTATAACTATCATCTTTTAACAATACGGCGGAATCAGCGCCCATAGCAAGTGCTTTGCGAATAGAATCTTTATTACTGTCTCCGCCGAGGCTTATTACTACAACCTCTCCACCAAATTTTTCTTTGGTTTTTAATGCTTCCTCAATGGCGTATTCATCGTACGGATTTACCACATAAGTAACACCTGCAGGGTCAATAGTTTTACCTTCGGCTCCTACTTTTACCTTCGTTGCAGTGTCGGGCACGTGGTTAACACAAACTACAATTTTCATCGTACCTCCTTATTATTTTTTGCAAAATGTAAATTGATTCTAAAATAATAATTATTTTAAAATTATATCATAAATATAATATTTTTAAAGGAAAGATAATTGATATAATACCGATGGTAAGCTGATTTCAACAGAATTTAAAGATCGGAAAAAGGAAATATCAAAAGTTTTTAATTGTTCAAAAACTTTGAAATTGATAATTCCTTTAATGAACAAGAGCGATGAAGAATGGTTTAACTAATTGACCATATTTACCAATACTTAACTAAGTTTATAAATACGATAAATTCTATTATCATTTGCGAGAAAACCAATATGAAATCGAAAAACAGTAATGCTGAATCAGAATATGATTTTATAATAATAGGTTCCGGTTTTGGCGGATCGGTTTCCGCTTTAAGACTAGCTGAAAAGGGGTATAAAGTTCTCGTTTTGGAAAAAGGACGAAGATTAGAGGCGAAAGATTTTCCGGCAACAAATTGGAATTTGAAAAAATGGCTTTGGATTCCAATTTTAAAATTTCAGGGTCTATTTAAAATTACATTATTTAATCATGTAACAACATTGTCGGGCGTTGGTGTTGGTGGCGGGTCTCTTGTTTATGCTAATACTCTGCCAATTCCAAAAGAAAAATTTTTTACATCCGGTACGTGGGCTGATTTGGATGATTGGGAAACTGAACTGAAACCTCATTATGATACTGCTTTAAGAATGCTTGGAGCGTCAAAGAATCCACGATTGGAAATTGGTGATTCCGCACTAAAAGAATTGGGGAAAAGATTAAAGAAGGAAAATTTATTTGAGCCGACCGATGCTGCGGTTTTTTTCGGTGATCCGGGAAAAGAATATGAAGACCCGTATTTTAATGGTGCTGGTCCCAAACGAAACGGTTGTAATTTTTGCGGCGGCTGTATGACGGGCTGCAGGTTTAATGCAAAGAATACATTGGATAAAAATTATTTATATTTTGCTCAAAAATTAGGCGTACAAATACAACCTGAATCTGAGGTTACAGATGTAATTCCTTTGGGTAATAATAATAACGGAGGTTACAAAGTCGTTTGGAAATCTTCCACTTCATTTTTAAGTAGGAAACAGTCCATATATTCAAAGGGAATTATTTTTTCCGGCGGGGTTTTGGGAACTGTAAAATTATTGTTGAAGTTAAAGAAAACTTCTCTTCCCAATTTATCGGATATGGTGGGGAAAAACATATTAACAAATTCCGAAAGCTTAATTGGAGTAACAACATTCGATAAATCTAAAACCTTTTCTGATGGAATAGCTATCGGTTCAATATTACACACAGATGAGGATACTCACCTTGAACCTGTCAGGTATGGATCAGGCTCGGGATTTTGGCGCTTGTTAATGTCTCCTATGGTTGTGGGAAATAATATCATTTCAAGAGTTTTAAATATTGTTTTAGATATTATTAAATATCCCCTACAGAATTTTAAGGTTTTTACAGTATGGAATTGGGCAAGCAGAACTCAAATTCTTTTGTTCATGCAGACAATTAATTCGAAACTACAATTTGTCCACAACACTTTTGGACTTAAATCAACCTTGCAGGAAGGTGAACGTCCTACTGCATTTATTCCAGGTGCACAAGCGTTATCAAAAGAATATGCGAAGGTTGTAAATGGTAAACCAATGGTATTATTGACCGAGACTTTATTTGGTGCTCCTACAACAGCTCACATCCTTGGTGGAGCGGTTATGGGTAAAGATAAAAACGAAGGTGTAATAGATAAGTACAATAAAGTGTTTGGGTATAAAAACATGTATGTTTGCGACGGTTCAATGATATCTTCTAATCCGGGTGTGAATCCGTCTTTATCAATTACTGCAATCAGTGAAAGGGCAATGAGTAAAATAACTACCAAGAAAAATTTTTAATCTATTGCGGAAGCGAATTGTTTTGGCTTTTCTTTCTGCTTTAGTTTTAAATAATCAAAAATTTTAATATTGTTAAAGATAAAATAACGGGGATTTAGTGCTCTGCCTTTATATCTTACTTCGTAATGCAAATGAGGACCTGTAGAAAGGTTTCCGGAATTTCCGGAGTATGCTATTAACTCGCCTCTTTTAACTTTTTGACCTCGACGTACTTTAATTTTAGAAAGATGGCCGTAAAGCGTTGTGTAACCGAATCCATGGCTAATTTTTAAAGTTAATCCGTATCCACCGCTTCTGCCTCTATAAATAACTTTACCGTCTCCAGGTGCGTAGATTGGAGTTCCTGTGTTTGCCAGAAAATCAATACCGGCATGCATTCTTCTTATTTTTAATATTGGATGCATACGCATTCCGAATCCGTCACCGTAATTTGCATTTACTGGTTTTATTGCAGGAATGCTTGCATAAAGTATTTCATTCTTTTTAAGTTTATTTTTTATCTCGGAATAGTTCTCTAATTCGTAATTGATTTTCCCTTCAATTTTATCCACATAATTATCAAGAGTAACAAGCATTTTTTTCTCATCACTCGTGTTTGAAGGGTCAACGTTATCAAACAAAGAACCACCGACTCCGACGGTTTCGAAGCTAGAATCTTCTGCCGGCAAATTAACCGATAATCTTAAATCATTATTCTTTTCATATAAATGATTTATTTTAGTATCGAGTTTTTTATATCTAACCAGTAAATCGTTTAATTGTGTTGATAGAATTGAATTTCTCACTTGAAGTTCTTTTGAACTTGCGCCGTTTGATATTACGTCAGTTATAAAAAAATATGATCCGAAAATAATGCATGAGAAAACTAGAGTGGATAGTAAAATAATTAATGCAATTCTTGCATAAAAGTTTTTAATATTCTTAAACTTTAAATCTTTAGAGGAATAATAGTAAAAATTATCTTTCATAAAATTTTCTTTAATTACTAAATTGTGTTATCAATTAACTTCAGGTGTTAACACATCCCTTTTGCTGAGTTCGTTTATAATGCTTCTATATACATACCAACTACTAAACCAATTATCGGGAGAACTTGTTCTTAGTTTATATCTCATTTCCTTAGCTTTCTTAAATTCTTGTAAGTCACGAATAATAGCTTCTTTTTCTATTTTTTCCAGCCGCCTCATCTCGTTGTGGTAATAATACTCTTTTGACCTTTCCAAAAATACCTTACATAATACCAATTGCTTGTTGCTTAACTCTTGGGGAGTTAAGTTGTTGTTTTTAATCAATGATTTTATCATTTCCCCTCCATTCAGCCCGAATGATTTTTCTGATATTAGTAATTTTTTATGAAAATGTCTTTGATCCAGTTAAAACATAATTTATGCCACTAAATGTAAGAGCGCTATACGTAAGTTCACTCAATTTCATATAGAAAAAGAGTTTCTAATTTTCTAAAAAATTAATCTCAATAATTAAACTGAAAACAGCATATTTATTTATAGTCTTCCAATTTCAGAGCGATATTTTGAGGTCCTTAGATTTCTCTTGTTGACAATTCATCCGTATAGTTTTTCCGGATTCTATTTTAAATGGGTGAAAAATAAGTTGACATAAAACATGAAAGAAATAAATAACTTATTTTAATTAAAGAACTTATACGGAATTAATTATTTATTATTTAGCAACAAAATGTGCACCCATTTAAAGCATACAAAGTTGTTTACTTCAGTAAACTAAATTTGATATAAATTTTTAGATTGATTATTTAGCAATTTTTATTCCAGACGATATTTATTGAGTAAATTGTGATTTCCGTCAATATTTTGCATGTCTAACTGAACAACTTTCGTAATTGTCTCATTTCTAAACTTCCAAAATGAAACATGAAATGGATTCTAATGTTTTTAAATTTAATTTTCTGCGCTTTTAGTTAGATGAATAATATTTAAAAAAACGAACAAAAAGTTTTGTTTATATATCAATTAAGTTAAAAATTTTCCGATAATACCCGTACATCAATTAAATACTATAGTTCGCCAAAGGAATTTCGGAATGCCGGAAAATCAAATAACAACTCCAAATTATTTTAGCTACTTAGAATCCATATTAGAAAAACTGCAGCAATCTGATTCTGAAGAATTAAATTTATACTCTAACGATTCGGTTCAACTTTTGAAATCTGAGTATTCGGCGCTTTGGAATAATCCTGCAGTTGGAATTAGAGTGATTGATACTAACGGAAATATTATCCGGACTAATAAATCATTTGCGGATTTAGTTGGTTATGAACTTGAGGAACTTCTGAATACTAACGATGAAGAATTAGGTTTAAATATCCATAAAGCTGAGGATAAAAAAAGGATAAAAAAAATTAATAAATCACATCAATTATTTACCGAAACGGAAAAAATATTTGTAACTAAAAACTCGAAAAACATTACATGCAGTATTTACTCTACAAAATTAAAGCGAAATAATAATGACTTTGAAAATATTCTGGAAATCGTAATTCCTCAAAAAAAATATGATGGTAGTGAACCGATTATTAAGTATCAAAAAGATTTCCTTCATACATTATTAAATAATATACCAAACCCTGTTTTCTTTAAAAATAAAAATGGAATCTTTTTAGGATGCAATAAGGTCTTTGAATTTTTGGTTAATGAAAAAGTGGATGAGATTTTTGGAAAATCGGAATACGATATTTTTCCTGATGAAATTGCACGACAAGAAGTGAGTACAGATAAAGAATTATTTAGAACAGGTAAATCACTTGCTTATGAAGCAAAATTTGAGTTCGGTAACGAAACATTCCAAAATGTACTGATAAACAAATCGGTTTTCTACAATCAAGAAGGCGAAATCGGCGGGTTTATTGGAATTATCATTGATTTGACATATAGAAAGAAATTTGAAGAGACTTTGTTGAATTCAGAAAAAAAACTAAAGGATACAAACGCAACTAAAGACAAATTCTTCTCAATAATTTCTCATAATCTCAGGAGTCCTTTTACAACTTTATTAGGTTTCTCCGATATGCTTGTAGATGATTTCGATAATTTTGCTGAGGATGAAAAAAAATCATTTGCAATGGAAATTCAGAAATCTGCACACCATGCGTATTCCTTACTTGATAATTTATTGCTTTGGACGAAATGTCAGTTAGGGAACTTAAAAGTAAAAGAGGAGTTTATTGAATTAACATTCTTGATAGATGAAGTTTTTAACAATCAAAGTGTTTATGCAAAGTCGAAAAATATTACTCTGGAAAATAGAATACCTGAGCATATTAATATTTTTAATGATAAATCAATGCTCACAAAAGTTTTTGATCATATTGTTAACAACAGTATAAAATTTTCAAATGAACTTGCCAGAGTTGTTATACGCTCTCAAATTGCAAATGATAATGTAAAAATTACTGTAGAGGATTCCGGTATTGGAATGAATGAGGCTGAGCTTTCTAAATTATTTAAACTCGAAGAGCAAAATATTAAATATGGAACTAAAAAAGAAAAAGGTACGGGTTTTGGATTAATAATTTGCAAGGAATTGTTAGCAAATTTAAATGGATCAATTGAGATACAAAGTGTAAAAGATGTAGGAACAAATGTAACGGTATACTTATCAAAGTCTGCTTGACTCGGTATAAATATTAACCGTTTAGTAGTATGATAAAACTTGAATTATTAAACAATATAAACAGTTTCTTAAATGTGAAATAAAAAGTTGGGAAATGAATAGTACAATTACAGAATCCAAAATTAGAAACTATAAAAGGAATAAAATTTCAGATAAAAAAATTATACATAATTTTTTTACTTTACCATTTGTAATTGGTCTTTACGGGTTTTCTGCAATATTTACAACTATTGTTACTTTTAAAATGCTGTCATATATGTTAAAATTTCAAGAAGTTTTTAGAATTTCAATAAATGATTTATTTATTTCGTTTTGGGGATTTATAATTTTCTTTTCATTTACAATACTTAAATATTTCAAGAAAGATTAAATTTATTTATTCTGCCTTCCTCCCTTGATTATTGCTAAGTAAAAAATCTTTAGAGCTTCCATAAAAAACCATTACTTTTAATCAATTGCCTAAAATACTATATTTCTATTTTAAACAATAATTAAGATTGCTGAATTATGAACGAACCTGAAATTACATTAAAATTAGCACTAGAACACGGATTAACGGAAGAAGAATATAAAACCCTTTGTAAAAAACTTGGCAGAACACCTAATTATACCGAACTTGGAATTTTCAGCGTTATGTGGAGCGAACACTGCAGTTATAAAAATTCTATTGCTTTAATTAAAACTTTACCTAGAGAAGGGGAAAACCTATTGGTTGGCGCTGGAGAAGAAAATGCCGGCTTAGTTGATATTGGTGACGGACAAGCAATAGCATTTAAAATCGAAAGCCACAATCATCCTTCTGCCGTTGTGCCATATGAAGGGGCTGCAACCGGAGTGGGCGGCATATTAAGAGATATTTTTACAATGGGCGCAAGACCAATTGCAGCGCTAAACTCTCTCCGTTTCGGTTCGTTAAACGATCCTAGGACAAAGTATTTGTTTGAAGGAGTGGTGAAAGGGATAGCGGATTATGGGAACTGTTTCGGTGTTCCGACAGTCGGTGGTGAAATTTACTTTGATGAGGTTTATAAAGATAATCCGTTAGTTAATGCGATGGCAATTGGAATTGTTGATGTAAATAGAACAGCTTCGGCAATTGCTAAGGGAGCAGGTAACCCGGTTATGATTGTCGGTTCTTCAACCGGAAAGGATGGTATACATGGTGCAACTTTTGCTTCCGAAGAAATTTCTGAAAAATCAGAATCTAAACGTCCGTCGGTTCAGGTTGGCGATCCGTTTACCGAGAAATTATTATTGGAAGCAACTTTAGAAATTATTAAAAATGACTGGATCGTCGGAATTCAGGATATGGGTGCTGCGGGTATATCTTGTTCAACATCGGAGATGAGTGAAAAGGGAAATTCGGGAATGAGAATTGACTTAAATAAAATTCCACTTCGTGAATCCGATATGAGCTCATACGAAATTATGCTTTCCGAAAGCCAGGAAAGAATGCTGGTTGTAGCTAAGAAGGGTTTTGAAGATAAAGTTAGAAAAACATTTGAAAAATGGGATTTAAAATGTGAGATAATCGGAGAAGTTACTGATGACCCTTACTTGGATGTTAAATATGAAAATAACCAAAAAGTAAAAATTGAAGCATTTGATTTGGTCTTGGGAGGAGGAGCTCCGGTTTATACAAGAGAAGCAAAAGAACCCGGGTATCTTAAGAAAACACAAGAATATGATTTTAGCTCATTGTCTGAGCCGGAAGATTTGCAAACAGCTTTCCTAGAAGTTTTTTCTTCACCAAATATTGCTTCTAAAAATTGGGCTTATCAGCAATACGATTCTATGGTTCGTACTAATACGGTTGTAGGTCCCGGTTGTGATGCTGCGGTAATCAGAATTAAAAACTTTAATAAAGCAATAGCGGCTAAAACAGATTGCAATGGAAGATATGTTTATTTAAATCCCCGGGAAGGAGCAAAAATTGCTGTAGCAGAATCGGCTAGGAATATTGTCTGTTCAGGTGGAAAGCCTTTGGCAATTACTAATTGTTTGAACTTTGGAAATCCTTACAAACAGGAAATGTATTGGACGTTCAAAGAGGCAATTGCCGGAATGAATGAAGCTTGCCGGTTATTCGATACGCCGGTTACCGGAGGGAATGTAAGCTTTTATAATGAAAGTCCTGATGCAGCTGTTTATCCGACTCCTGTTATTGGAATGGTAGGTTTAATAAATGACTTAAGTAAAGTTACAACAAGCTACTTTAAGAATCCGGGAGACTTAATTTTTATTTTAGGCGAGGATTATGAGGAGATAGGTGGAAGTGAATATTTAAAAGTAATTCACAATTTAGTTGAAGGAAATGCCCCTAAAATTAATTTGAAGGTTGAAAAAAATTTACATGATTTACTTTTAACATTAATTAGTAGCGGCATTATAAAATCTGCTCACGATATTTCCGAAGGAGGTGTTATTTCCGCATTGGCTGAATGCTGCATCATGAATGAGGAGAAACAAATTGGTGCGCAAGTTAATCTTTCTGTAAAAACAAGAGAAGATTTATCTTTATTTTCTGAATCTCAATCTCGTGTGATTATTTCGATTTTACCTGGAGACAAAGATAAATTTGAAAAATTAGTAGAATCCTATTCAACTCCGGTTTATTATGCCGGAATTACAGGCGGTGAGAATTTGAGAATTAATAAAAGTATTGATATTGCATTACAAAAACTTAGTGATATTTATTTCAATATTATTAGCGAAAAGATGAATGAGCAAGTTTAGATTACTTAGGTTTTTGAGTAAATACTTTTCTCTTTCTACTTTAAGAAGTATTTTGGAATTTTTGCGTTTTTACGTAAAAGGCTTATTCCATCGGATGAATGAGCATCATATTTTTCTTTCCGGAGGCGGTATTGCTTTTTCTTTATTATTGAGTATTTTCCCCATTGTCCTGCTTATATTTTCAATCCTGGGAAACGTAATAAATCCGGCTACTATTCAATCACAAATTTCTCAATTGATCGATACAATTATTCCTTATCCACAATATGCCGCATATGCAAAAAAGGTAATTATGTCTCGGTTACCGGGTGTAATTGAATATAAAACTCTAGCCGGTTATGCAGGTGCTTTAGGTCTGTTTTTTACTTCTACTTGGCTTTTTAGCAGCATGACAACAATATTGAATAAAATATACAAAGTAGAAGATACCAAGGGTATTTGGGTTGGTTTGTTAAGAGATATAGGAATGGTGATTCTAGTTATATTTTTAATTCTTTTATCCACATTTATTTTCCCTACAATAAATATAGTAATTGGATTAGCAAAAGATTTACCTTTATTAAGCAGCTTAAAGATAAGTACTTTGTTTTCTTCATTAATATCCGCTACTTCTGTTGTTATAATTTTTACGTTATTTTCATTGTTCTATTCCCTTATTCCACATACTAAGCTTGGAAGAAAGGTTGTTTTTATTAGTGCATTTTGGACTACATTTTTGTGGGAAGTTGCAAGGAAATTATTCGGAATTTATGTCTCTAATTTTTTATCGTCCAATCATGTTTACGGTGCTTTTCTTTTAATAATAGTAGTTCTCTTCTGGCTATTTTATACATCAATAATTTTTATTTTGGGTGCGGAAATTGGTCAGCTATATAGAGAAAGAAAAAAGTTTAAAGAAAAAGAAAAGAATGATAGAGTAAAAAAAATAAACCCTAAAAGTGCAGATGTTATTTAAGCTTTAATATTGTGTAGGCTTCTTCTAAATCTTTATAAATTGTAAATATTTTAGCTAGTCCCGTATCCTTAAATAACGGAAGTTGTTTTTCAGGATTATAGACTAAATAAAGGTTTCCGTTAACAGCTTTGTTTTTTTTCAAAGCTCCAACAATAACTCCAAAGAATGTTGAATCGATAAATGTGCATGAATTTATATCTATAATTAAATTATTTATACCCTCATTTAAAATAACTTCTAGATATTTCTTGAAATCTATAGCTTCTGCCAAAGTTGCCCTTTGAATATTTACGCGAACAATTGCACAATTGTCGTTTTTAAATTCCAGGAACTGAAATGATCCGTGAATATCAGACTGCCATTCTTCCAGTTTATTCCCGTTCACGTTTGCTACTCCCGTTGAGTCTAATTGCCGCTGTTCAATACTATTGTAGTTTGTTTGGTAACGCCTAGCTGAGCGCATATACATTTTGTTCATCTTATTTTTTCCTCAATACCCTAAATTGGTTTCGTTTTTGATTATATTATCGTCTTTTTGGAAGAATAATTAAATCGATTCTGTGAGAAATATCACATATTAACTTAAAATTCCAAAACATTCAAATTCATTTTTTGTATAGCAGCAGCTACTTTTTTCCTATCCGCATCATTCTCTATTGTATCAATAATTATGTGAAGTTTAAAAGCACTGGTTAGTCTGCCGTCTGAGTTTATTTTATACTGGTATATTTTTGATCTATGCTTAATCTTATATATACCTTCTGTACCTTCTATGAACTCGCTCATTTCTTTTCCTTTTAATTACTATAAAAATATTTTACCTTTAATTAATAATAAATCTTTTTAAAATTTGTGATATTCAACAAATTATTATCGTTGGCAAATTGATTTGATTTTAGTGTGTAATAAAAATAGGCTTGATTTTTAAGATTCG
>CBEVZC010000029.1:0-26959 GCA_965554225.1 uncultured bacterium
GATAGAGCCATATCTCTGTACTTGGCTAAATCGATATTTGCATATTGAGGCAAGTCAAATTGTATCTTTCCTGCCCATAAAATAGCGGCAATGGTAATTAGAAAAAGATAAAAGTTATATTGCTTTAGATTAATTTTCATAATTTAAACATAAAACACAAATAAGAAAAATCTAAATTAATAATTAAATTACCTTAAAATCATTCTGATTTAGTTTTAGTTCGATTTATTCTTTTAACTTTTCTAACTTATCAGCTACAATACTGTTGTTTAATTCAGAAGGCGAAGGTTTAAAATATCCAGCAAGAAATTCACGGTTCAATTCTGGTGTATTTATAAATGTTTATTAAAAGATTTTATAAGCTAAATCATTATCTGATTTCAAATCAAGCACTCCCACCAACTTATATAAACTTTAGCTAAAGAAGCAATTACTTCATTTACTTCCTCGTCTGCCTGATGGAATATTTTGATCACATAACCTAAATCGCAATTGTTAAGGAAGTTTATTTTACAATTTCAAGATTTAATGAAAAATTGGAAGAGGTCGGATGCTTTTATTAAAATTGGAATTTTTCATTTTGGTTAGTTGATTTTCCACGATAGTTGATAACAAAGAAGGTTGTTTATGCTGGAGAAGTGGTGAAGAAAAAATTATGCCTTGTTTTTGAATTAATTATGGTTAAGGGGAAAAATTAATCTCCGAACATTACTTAAGTAAAAAGTTGTCTTCTAAAAAATCCGATCTAGGCTTATCCATTTAAGTATTCTATTCTAAAATTCGTTTTATTATAAATAGACTTTTTTCTAACTCCTCAATAAATTTTTTATTTGGAACTTTCCATTTCATTCCTGGCATCATCGTAATTACAATATCTTGTTCCTTTATTTGGTAATGTAAACCAAAATATTTAATATGCGGTATTTTTATTCCCGGTCTTCCAAGAACAGTTACTTCTGAATAAATCGTTGGGTGTGAAACTATTACTTCTCTCGTTTTATCTTTAAAAAAGCCAGATAATCTTAGTAATATTATTAAATAAATTCTTTTTAATCCCAAAGAAGACTGAATGTAGAATAGTATTTGATATATTACTCGAAATGTTTTTCTGGCTTTTCGGATTTCAATTTGTTGTGATTTTATAGCCAAAGTTAAAGAATTTATTAACTCGTTTTTAGAAATGTCGTTCCGATTAACAGCATCCAAAAACTCAAGGTTTTCTTTAGTAGTAACAACCGCCGTTGTCAAGTCCAAGCATCTAAATTTCGACAAAGAAACGAACTGAGTGATTTTCATATCTTTAAACGTTGTTTTTCTAATTGCCATCTGAAGAGCAAGAATAAAGATTGATATAGGATTAATTTTCTTATCGCTAAAAAACTGTCTGTTTATGTTGTTTATATAAAATGTAGACTCTTGAACATCAAGCATTTGATTGAGTTCAAGATTTGCTTTGGAAATATATTCAGATTTTATTTTCCACGGTAATTCTTTGTAGGTAAATTTAATATGTTCATTTTTATCGTTTTCTTTTATTAAAAATTCAGTTGCTTTTTTTTGAATTTCAGATGCAACTCGCATCATTATATTACCACTTATGTTATTACTAAAATTAAAAACAATACTAGCTTTGGAATTTCCAAATACTATCAGCTGCAAACTTGAATGGTACCAACGATTATCAACATTTCCAATATGGGCAACTCGTGTGCTTTCTGAATTACTTTCTGGACTTTGGTCTAAATCAAGACATACAACCAAGAAACTATTTTTCATTTCTTCTAAATATTCATTATTTTCTTTTATTTCTCTAAGTTCACCAAATATCCTTTTTTGTGTTTTATTACTTGCACATGTAAGCCTACCTGGAGAATTATAATCACCATCAACCGAGTTATTTTTACTATAGTTTATAATCTCATCAAAAATCATTTTTAAATCATTCACTTCAATAGGAGAATGAATGGTACCTATATCGGTGACAAAGAATCTCTTGTTAACAATCACGGTAATTTGGGAAGTTTTTTTACTTTTATACAAACAAACTTTTTTATTATAAATAACTTGTGAGGTTGAAAAACAATTAGGATATTGACCCATCTCTAAAATCTGGCCATCTAATAAATCTGGCTCTAATTTACCCTTTAACAAGTCATTATAAAACATTCTAGCTCCAAGGACAAGTGTCGCCGCACGTTCAGCTGGAACTAAATTTCTAGAATCATCTATAATTGAGAGGGTAGCTGAAACTAAAGGGGCAAACAATATTCCTGATTGGTTATCGGTTTTCCTTAGTTTCTCTTCCATACCCTGAGAAATATTTTTTTTAAAGGTTTTGTAATTTGACATAACAAAGAATAATTTCAGGAGAAAACGTTGAAAAAGATTAGAATTAGAATTGTTTATGGCGTCCACTTCATCAAATGCATTTTCTGATATAAGTGGAGGTTTAGGATAAAATTCCAGAAGTTCATAAATATTGTCAGTCCGTTGTTCAGAAGCATCAATTTTCATAATTTAAACATAAAACACTATTCAAAAAATTAAGTTCATAATTAAATCACTTCAAAGTCTACTCATTAAAAACGATAGAAGCAATAATCTATTTAGCATTAGCGTAGTAGATTAGCATGGTGATCAATTACTTATTCACCTAATTACTAGTTACTCTTTCGTTCTCTCGATCATTCATTCAGTCAACTATTCATTTCTTTTTCACAAACTGAGCGGCGTAATATTTTGGTGTCAAAGATTCTCCTGTTGATTTCTTTATTAACTCGTTCCAAGGATAAACAGCTCCGTACGAAAAGAATAAATTTTTCAAATATTTGCCGACTTCTTTTTTATTAACAAAACTTTCAAACCTTGAATTACTTAGTCCCAGAACCTTGTCCTTAATGTAAAAATAAAGTTGTGAAGCCAACAATTCTCCTAAAATATAGTTGTGATAATATGCAGGATATAGCGCAATGTGTATTTTTGAAGCCCAGTCCGGTTTATTTCTTCCTTCCGGTTTTTTTATCCCTTGATATCTCTCAACTAATTCCCACCACAACTTATTCAGGTCTTGATCGGGATTGCTGTAAAGCTCTTTTTCGAACCTGAACACAACTTGAACCCAGCGTGAAAAAGTTATCTGTTCTAGTTTTAGGGAGTTAAAACAGTCATCGGAAACTTTCTCTATTTCTTCTTTATCTACTCCCGCAGCATCGTGCAGCCACGAGGGATCGGCAGCAAAACGGCCGAAAAGCATTGCAATAGCTTCCGTCGTAAAAATGTGCGCATGCGATCTGAGCAGCCACGGTAGTTTTTGATTTATGTATTTATCGTAAACGGCATGACCGAATTCGTGAAGCAATGTTCCCGTCCATTTATAATTTGGTTTTACATTACAGACAACCCGGACGTCACCGCCTCTATCAATATCGGTACAATATGCATGCTGGTATTTCCCTTCTTTTTCATAAAGATCACTTTTTTCAATTAAGTCGTCTATGTTGAGGTCTATTCCGTTGTAGTATTTCCGAACGAGCTCAACAACGTCAAGATTTTTATAATATTTGTCTAAATCAACATTGTAGATTTTAGGTCCCTGCTGGAAAAATTTGTCTTGATAATGCCAGGGCATTAATTCCTTTTTTGAAATTCCGTAACGTTCAGATAAATATGTATCAATTTTTTCTTTAAGATTTTGGAACTCGGCTCTTGTAAGACTATCAAGGTCATCGAATAATTTTAACATATCGTCAATATTCTGTTCGTTTAATGCTAAGCTCATTACGTGATAATTCTTAAAGCCTAAAGACTTTGCTCCCTCGTTTCTAAGTTTAACCATGGTCAGAACATCGTCTACAATTGTATCCGCAATATCCTTGCTTGCTTTCCATGTCTTTTCAAGCTCATCGGAATCCAAAGAAGTTTCGAGGACTAAATCAATCTCGTTATCCGTAAGTTTCTTGCCGTTTACCGAAGCTCGGTAAGTAGCAAATTTTTCTTCAACCTTTGTTGAAAGAGTTATTGTTTTTTCTAATAATTTTTCATCAAGTTGATTAGATAGAAACTCGTTATAGAGTAGTTCGATTTGTCTTTTCAGAAACTGATCGGTTATATTCTTAGAATTTTTAAATCGTTTTATTTCAGTAAAAGTTTTTTTACTGGAATAAATTTTACTCAGCTGCAATTCAAGTTCGGATGCCTTTTGGTAATCTTCTTGCTTACCGCTAATAGAAGCGTTAAAATACGCAATGTGAGCTTCTCGTGTGAGAGGAATAATTTGTATTAATAGGTCGCTTAAAAATAACTCAAGTTCTTTTTCCAAAAATATCCTTTATAATAACTTAGTGGTAAATTTATTAGTTAGTTTATATACTCAATAAATCCTCGTCGCGAATTAAAAGTAAAATAGCAGACTGCGGTAGAATTATAAGGGCTTGTTTATCAAGCTCAATTTCTACAGCTTCCTTTTTAAGGAAAAGAGCAAAATCTCCTTCTTTTGCTTGTAGAGGAATATATTTTGTGGTTTTTTCTTTCCATGGCTCGTCTTCGTCAACTGGTGACGCAACCGGATATCCTGGTCCTACTTTTAGAATATAACCACCTTGAACTTTTTCTTTTTCCTTTACACCGGGCGGCAAATATAGACCGCTGTTGGTTTTTTCCAGGTTTTCTTCGGGTTTAATCAAGACCCTATCGCCGACAATTATTATTTTTTCCGTGTTAATCATCATATTCTTGTTCAAGCTAATTTATTTAATATAGAAATATAAGAATAATTATAGATTTGAAAGAAATTTTAATAATTATCTCAAGGTCAGGTCTTAAATTGAATGTGGCAAGCTCATAAAACGCAAAAAAAAGTGAAGATTAAATAAGCATAAATTAAAACATAAATCCAAAACCGATTGAAAACACTACACCATTATAATTCTTTCTTCCCCCTATTGGTTCTTGAAAATCGGACATAAAATTATATCCAATATCTGAGGTAAGTTTAACAAGAGAACCAAATATTAAATCTGAGCCAAAACCTAAATAAGACCCGAATGCTGTCTGAGTCTTCACACCGACATTCAACGACTCTATACCGGATTGATATCCGAACATCATGCCTAAAGAGCCTTGAAGATACGGTCTAATAGCCGTGTTATAAGAAAGCAAATTCGGGAAATATTTTGCTCCCATTAAAAGAGGAATAATAGAAATTGTTTGTGTTTTAAAAATAGTTACAATTGAATTAGCGGAAATAATTCCAGACGTTATACTTAAGGATACATTTTTTGATATATAATGATTAAATGATATTTTACCTCCAAACCCGCCAAAATTATTTTTAACCGTGAAAATTCCTTTTATGCCGGGAATTCCAGCATAAATCTGCGTTCCATTAGTAATTCCCGGTGAGTAAGATAGCTTTAACTCAATACTGTTGTTTTTTAACGGCTGACTGTAATTATTTTTTAGAAGGAAAGAGAATAGCGCCAGGAAAATTAGAAGCTGAAATCTTTTGTTATACATGATTATAACTCCCAAAGATTTATTTTCAAAAACAAGATAATAATGTTTTTTTATATGTTCAAGTCACATTGTTTTAAGATGTTTCCAACCAAATATTAATTTATTTTAATTTTAATTTATTTACATTTCTAAATTCGATTTTTTTAATTCTTATTGGAGTATTTTTTATGGGAAAAATTATTGCTGTTTCTATTCCAAAAGGCGGTGTAGGAAAAACAACGACCGCATTAAACTTATCTATTTCACTTGCCGAAAGTGGAAAGCGTACACTTTTAATTGATGCCGACCCATCAAACCAAATTGCAATTTCATTAGGTATAAAAGACGAGAATGACCTCGGCACACTCTATGATGCATTGAGCTATTTAAAGTCTTTTGATCAAATAATAAACAATACAGAAAATCCCAATTTAGATATAATTCCATTTAAGAATCTTTCTTTTGAAAACGAGTTAATGTTGGCGGATATCAGCTTCGATCAAAATTTGCTGAAGGGACTTATTCAACCCTCAATATTTGAGTATGATTTTGTAATAATAGATTGCCCGCCTTATTTGGTTGGAATGACAACAAATGTTTTAAATATTGCCGACTCGGTATTGATACCTGTAAAATCCAGCATGCTTTCCTTAAGCGCGGTGGAGAAAATGATGACCAGAATATCCGAGATTAAAAAGACAACAAATCAAAAATTGAGCATTGAAGGAATATTACTAACGATGCACGAATATAATACGAAAGCAGCCTTCAGCGCTAAAAAGGAATTATATAAAAAATATGCCGGCAATATGCTTACGACCGCAATTCCAAAAAACACCTCTGCAGAAGAAGCTACATTTCATCACAAAGCTGTAGTTGAATTATATTCTTGGGCTCGCTCAACCAAAGCATATAAGCAATTAACCGAAGAAATAATTGAAAACAATAATTTTTTCAAACCGGAGATGATGACTGGCTTAGAAGAGGCAGAAAAAAAAAGCAGCGATATTTATTCTATTGAATAATTATTAAACTTAGTTGTTGTTTGAGATAAAGAAATATTTTGTAGTTTTAGAGAACAAATTAAATAAAAAAAGTTTTTATTAACCTAAACTTGAAAGGAGATATTATGTTAACAATAGGAGATAAATTTCCAGAATTTAAAAAGCTTGCATGTGTTTCAATTGAACCGGGCAAAGAGTTTGCCGAGGTTTCATCTGAAAGTCATAAAAATGAAGGCAAATGGATGGTTCTGTTCTGGTATCCAAAAGATTTTACCTTTGTTTGTCCAACTGAAATTGCAGAGTTTAACCATCAATTTAAAGTGTTTGAAGAAAACAATGCGGTTTTATATGGCGCATCAACAGATTCAGAATATGTTCATTTAGCATGGAGAAACGACAACCGGGACTTGAAGAACTTAACATTTCCACTAATTGCAGATACCTCCAAATCTTTAGCAGAGGAGCTTGGTATTTTGGAGGCAAACGAAAAAGTGGCTTATCGCGCAACTTTTATTGTTGATCCCGAAGGAATTATTAGGTGGATAAACATAAACGATCTCGGTACCGGCAGAAACGTAAACGAAGTTATACGTGCTCTAGAGGCGTTGCAGGCTCCAGGATTAACTCCATGTAATTGGGAGCCGGGACAACCTGTATTAAGTTAGTATATATATTAAAATATAATATTTTATAAACTAAGTTCCCTCGAGGAACTTAGTTTATTTTGGGGAACATGTAAATGAATAAAATGTGGGACGAAAGATTTTCTTCAGAAGAATATATTTACGGTAAAGAACCGAACAAATTTTTTAAGGAAGAAATTGATAAACTTGCTCCGGGAAAAGCTTTATTTTTAGGCGAAGGCGAGGGACGGAATGCAGTTTATGCCGCAAAACTTGGCTGGCATGTCGATGCGGTTGATTCAAGTTCGGCGGGGAAGGAAAAAGCGCTAAAATTAGCAGCCGAAAACAAAGTTAACATAAATTATTTCGTTTCTGATCTTGCACGTTGGGCGCCTGAACCCGAAACTTATGATCTGGTTGTAATTATCTTTCTGCATCTTTTTCCTGAACTTCGCAAAGAGGTTCATTCAAAAATTATAACTACATTAAAACTGGGTGGGAAATTAATATTCCAAGTATTTGACAAGGATCAGTTAAAGTATAAAACCGGCGGACCGCCCAAGGTTGATCTTCTCTACTCACTTGAAGATGTTTACACCGACTTCCAAGACTTGGAAATCGAAAAATTCAGCAAAGAAATAATTTACATAAACGAAGGCGATCACCATAAAGGTAAAGCGGCGGTTATAAATTATGTTGGTGTAAAAAATTAATTAAACTACCATCGGCTAACGAACAGAAAATTACCGTTATAGTATTAGAAATCAACACTTATTTAATTTGTTGTATTCGTTTTAAGTTAATATCAATTAAAATTACCTGAATAACAGTAAAAATTTTGTGCTTCTAACTTTTTACTGATTTTGTTTATTAAAAATCAATATTCTTAAAATTTAGATTTATCCCTTTCAAATTTGTTTCAAGAGGACTATCAGTAAATAATGTACTACTGAAATACTCGGCAACAAAATGATGCGAAACAAACGATAAAATGGGATTATTAATTGTTGCGCTTAGTAATTTTAAAATCCCTTCTGAAGAAAGTCCAAATCCGTTTGCTTTTCTGTTGTTACCCTCAGCACTAAATCCGTGTCCGTCAAAACGCCCGGTTTCTAAAATTAAGGTTTCGAAGAACTTAAAAATATGTCCCCGTCTCACGGTTACATCTTCATCTCCTTTCAGTTCAACTAAGTTTTTACCCAATTTTATATCTCCAAAAGCTCCTTGGTATTCAAAACCGTTTAAATTGTTATTAATCAAAATGTCTTCCGCTTCAGCAGTAAATGAATAATTAATGGCGTTTATTTTTTGTCCTTTTACAAATAAATCAAGACCCAAATCAAGCGTGTAACCAAACCGGGCTGTTCTCGGTATCGGATCGGATTGAGCTTTGTCGCTAAAATATATTTCGTCTCCTACATTTGTAAGCGAATAACCCAATGTAAAGTTTGCTTTTGGTTTTATAAATGCTTTTGAATGGAGATAATAATTTGCGTTATTAAGCAATAGTTGAGAAATTGGTGCAATAATCATAATGCCGTAATCTTTTGCGGTTCCGTTTGCTTCAATAACTTTGGGTTTTCCAGTAAAGATATTATAGTTTGCTAGTAATTGTGAGTTAAACGATTTAAATGAAATTCCGAAATTGAACATTAAATAATAATTAACGCCTATTCCCACACTAAAGCTTTTGAATGAATCTTTAGGATTGCCTAAATAATCTTCTTCTCTGTTGCTATTGTCGCGATATTGTTTACCAAGATCGAAAATGTTATGAATATAACCAAGACCAACAGAGATGGGAATTTTATGAAACTTTTTCTGAAAATTGTAGCCTATATTAAAGCCATAAGTAGAAAAGGTTGTATTACTGTTTAATACGTTCAACCAATTTGCTTTTTCCGGCATAAAGGATGAAGACACATGATTATTTTGCGAGGCAAGACCTAAATTGGCGGGATTAAAATAAAACCCGGTTGGGTCGTTAGTTGGAATTGCAGCGCCAATTTGTCCGGCTCCGTATAAAGAAATAGATTGCTGTAATAGTAAGGTCGGAACGGCAGCCTCACCCTGTGCGAATAAATTAGTGTAAGAAAGAAAAACGAAAATAGATAAAACAATTTTTCCCATTTTACTTACCTTTGGTAATAATATTCGAACTAAAAATAATTTTCTAAAACTTAAAGTAGTAAAAATACTAATTGCAGTAAAGGTCATTTATTTAGTATCTAATTAAAGCATAATGAGATGCGGGGTGTTATTTTGGCTGGGATTTCCCAATCGAATCAATTCAATCTTATTGACAAACTTATCCCGTTTAATGTCGGTTGAAACGAAACCCGCGATAGAGAAGTTTTTCCGCCTTCCCTCTCTTTTTCTTGCGCAATTACATGCAGTCCGCCGGCAATGCCTACCAAAGCGCCAAGCACAACATCAGTAAACCAATGCTGGTTATCTCTTACTCGTGAATAAGCTGTTAAACTTGCAATTCCGTAAAAACCAATTCGAGACCAAACTGTGTGGAAATACTCTGCTAAAACGGTAGAAAACGCAAACGCTACAGTTGTATGTCCGGATGGAAAAGCCTGCATATCGTTATCGATTGAAAACCACGTAAATTTCCATGGACCGTCATTTAGGTAAGGTCTCTTTCGTCCGAAGATTGTTTTGAGCGCAATGTTGGTAACACCGGAATAAGCAAGACTTTGAAATAACATTCGTCCAACTTTTCGGACTTCGTCTTCACCGGTTAATAATCCTACTGTATATATTGCAGAAGTTGCAATGCCGGAATATAAAACGTTTCCGTATTTTTTAGGAATGTCCATTAAATCGCTGCCTGTAGTTCTGCGTATTGCATGATCCGTTATGTATTGGTCGGCGTTCATTGAAAGATAAAGTCCGCCGGCAATTCCCGCTGTATAGAACCAACCCGTTGAAGACATTTTGGCCGGATAAGAAAAATACTCTGCACCGTCGGAAAAAAATATTGATGCATCGCTTAATATTTTTTGACCGATATTTTGCTTTTGTAAATCAGAGGTTTGCGAAAATGTTGATGTTGAGAAAATGATCAGAAATAAGAAAATATATCTTTTCATAGTGCGGAAAAATTTTTTTGAAAATATTTATTTGAAAATGTTTGGAAACAATTTACAAAAACTAAGTCTTAAATTAAAAACATGTTAATATTAGCGACAAAGCACAAAAAGATTTGTCAGTCAGATTACAAAACTTTGATGTAAGTATTGTTTTTTAATTCCGATTAATTAATCCAGTCTCTTTCTAAATCGCAATGAGCTTAAGATAATTATTACTGTTCCTATTATGAACAGTAGTGCGGTTTCTAACCAAAGGTCCGAAAAGCCTACGCCCTTTAATATTATTCCGCGCATTATCACCATGAAATATCTGAGAGGTATCAGGTAAGTAAAATACTGAATAATTTTAGGCATATTCTCTATAGGAAATGCAAAACCGGAAAGGTAAATCATAGGCATCATTACCACAAAAATAGCGAGCATCATTGCCTGCTGCTGCGTTTTTGAAATTGTCGATACGAATAAACCCAAACCAAGCGTGGATAAAATATACAAAGAAGTTGTAAAGAATAAAAAGATCAAACTACCGCGAATGGGAATATTAAAAACAAAAACCATCGCAGTTAAAACAATAATTTCGGCAACAAAACCCAATAGTGCAAAAGGAATTAACTTTCCTATTATCAGCTGATAAGATTTTATGGGAGTTACGATAAGCTGTTCAAGCGTTCCGAGTTCCTTCTCTTTAACTATTGCCAGAGAGGTTAGGATTAGCGTTACAATCATTAATAATAAACCCACTATTCCCGGAACCATAAAGTTCCGTGTTTTTAATTCCGGGTTGTACCAAACCCGAACTTTCGATTCAACATTTCCGGCAGGAATTATTTTAACTCCGGTTTTGTTTAAAAAATCCGTTACCACACTTTTGGAATAATTGCTAACGATTAATTGAACATAACCGGCCGAAATAGAAGCAGTGTTTCCGTCGGAACCGTCGAATACGGCTTGTACCGGTGCGGTTTCGTTTCGTTCGATTTTCTTTTCGAAATCTTTCGGAATTACCAAACCAAAAATAATTTTATGATTATCAATTAAATTTTGTAGGGTTTTGTAATTATTAACATAATAATCCGTTTCAAAATAACCCGAGCCTTCAAATTTTTCTATAAACTGCCGGCTCGTTATGGTTTTGTCTTGATCTAATATTGCTGTATGTACAACGTTAACGTCAAAATTTGCCGCATAACCTAAAAATATCAATTGCACAACCGGCGATATCAAAATCATTGCAAACATTTTGGGATCTCGCCTGAATTGTAAGAATTCTTTTTTAACAATATGTAGTATGGTTTTCATGCCGATTTAGTCTTATGATTTCCGATTACTGTTGCTAAAAACAAAAAGATAATTGCAAAAAATATAAGGTAAATTAACTGATGCCAAAATGCTTGCAGCCCGACGCCGCGTATTATAATTGCACGAAGTATTACTATAAAAAATTTAGCCGGAGTAATATTTGTTATAACTTGAATTGCATAAGGCATACTTTCGATTGGGAAGATAAATCCCGAAAGTATTACGGACGGCAGCATAGAAGCCATTGTGGCGAACGTAAATGCTAGCTGTTGTGTATCGGAGATTACCGAAATGAAAATTCCCAAACTTGTTGATGCAAGAATAAATATAAAAGTACTGAGAAATAGAAGCAAATAATTTCCCTTAATTTCAACATTGAATAGAATGTAACCGGCAATTAAAATGAATACTGCATCCAGCAAAGCAATCATGATATATGGAATTGTTTTCCCGATAATGATTTCAAGTGTTGACAGCGAAGAAATTTTAAGTTGATCGGATGTGCCGTGTTCTTTTTCCCTTACAAGCGAAAGAGAAACGGTAATTACTGCAGTAATGATAAGTATCATCGCAATTAATCCGGGTATCAAAAATTTGGTTGTGCTTAATTCGGGATTAAATTGAAAAAGGGGTCTTAAATCAATCGGAATTAGAGGCGACTTTCCGATTTTTTGTAAAGCTTCCTTTTGAAACTTTGCATTATAAGAAAGTGTAGCAGCTTTAACATAATTTGAAATTATCGTTGCGGTATTTCCGTCAACGCCGTCAATTAAGAATTGAATATCCGCCGGTTCTTTTTTGGAATAAAGATTTTTTGAAAAATCATTTGGTATAACTAGAACGACTTGCGCCAGTTTTTCATCCAAAGATTCTTTTATTTCTGAATCCTTTGTAAGGTATTTTGTAATGTCGAAATAATCAGACTTAGTTAACGAATTTATAAAATCCCGACTCACCTCGGATTTGTCTTGATCATAAACGGCTAATTGAATGTGGTGTACATCAAAATTTACGGCATATCCGAAAACTCCCAATAAAAACACGGGGAAAAAGATTATAACGAAAAGCATTCGCTTATCTCTTAACAAATGTTTGAACTCTTTTTCTACAACCGCTGAAATTCTATTTATCATTTTGATGTTCTAATAAATGAATAAATACGTCTTCCAAAGTTGGAACAATAGCATCGATCCTTTTAATATTTGTTATTCCGTTTAAGTTTAACAATTCAATAATTTGATTTTTATTTTGAAAACTTGAATTTACACTAACGTGTATGGTATTTCCGAATATTGAAGTATCGTCAATAAATTCAGAGTCTTCCAGATATTCCATTGCTTTTACAACTTGTTCGCATTCAATTTCGAAAATTTTATCAGATAAATATTTCGATTTTAATTCCGTTGAGCTGCCTTCGGCTATTAACTTTCCGGCATTTATTAAAATTATATTATTGCAAAACTCTGCTTCTTCCAAATAGTGTGTAGTAACAAAAACAGTCGTTCCTTGTTCCGAAAGGTCGTTAATTAAATCCCAAAAATTTCTACGCGAAATAGGATCGACACCGCTGGTAGGTTCGTCTAAAAATACAATTTTAGGTTGATGAATAACCGCAGTTCCCAATGCTAACCGTTGTTTAATTCCACCCGGCAGCGACTCCGTAAGCATTTTCTCTTTTCCTTTTAAATTCGCAATTTCTAGAACCCAATCTTTCCTTTCTTTCAGCAGTGCATCGTTTAAACCGTAAACCCCGCCGAAAAAATTTATATTTTCTTCAACGGTTAAATCGTTGTAGAGCGAAAATTTCTGCGACATATATCCAATTGATTGTTTAACTTTTTCCGGTTCTTTTACAACGCTAAATCCTCCAACAAATGCATCACCAGAGGTTGGAGCCAAAACCCCGCATAACATTCTTATTGTTGTTGTTTTGCCGGCTCCGTTCGCACCAAGGAAACCGAAAATTTCTCCTTTTTTCACATTAAATGAAATATTATCGACCGATGTAAAATCGCCGAATTTCTTAGTTAAATTATTTATTTCGATAGAATGCATTGTTATGAAAAATTGTCCCTTGAATTCAGAATTTCTGATTAATAGATTTTTTCCCCAACCGATTTTTTAAGTTTGGTTTTGGTAATTTCAAAATCAATTTGTGAAATTGTATAATTAGTTTCGGCTTCCAGCAACGAAGACTCAGCATCAATAAAATCTGAACTGGAAATTAATTGCTGATCGAACTTGTTTTTAGTTATTCTGTAATCTTCTTTAGCGGATTCCAGCGCGGTAAGACTTGCGCTAATTTTATCTTTCCGGCTTTTCATACTTAAATAATTTTTTCTAACTTCAAGCTCAATTCCCTCTTTCAATAAATTTGCCACTGTTTCGGTTTGAAGAACTTTTTGTTTTGCCTGATCGACTTTAGACGATGTGTTTCCCCAATCCCATAATTTCCAACTTAAAGCCACACCAACATCCCATGTGTCATTGAATTTATCTTGCAGAGGTAAGTATCTCTGATTCGGTCGGTTGTAATAGTAATCTCCGAATAAGAAAACTTGAGGAAACCAACCGGCGCGTGATGCTGCAGTCATTTCTTTTCCTGCTTCAATTTGATAGTGCATTGATTTCAGCTCCGAACGGTTATTTAGGGCTTCTGAAATTAATTCGTTCAGGTTTTGCTTAACCAGACTTGTATCCACAACCGCTTCGCTAATTTCCGTTTTTGAGTTTAAGTCAATTCCCATTGATTTATTAAAAGCAATTCTGGCAAGATTTACATTATTTGCTGCTTCAATTCGTTTAATTTTTAAGTTTGAATAACGGACTTTGAGTTTTAACAAATCACTTTTTGTAATCATTCCGTTTTTGAAAAAGTTTTGTGCATCTTCTAAATGTTTTTTCACTGCGACGAGATTTTGATCAATTAAACCGAGTACTTTCTTGGCTTTATAAAAATTCCAATAAACAGTTCTTATGCTTAGGGCAACGTTATTTTTGGTTTTTAACAATTCGTTTTCGGTAGCCGAATATATTTTTTTTGCCGAGGATTTTAACGAAGATAGTCTAAATCCGATAAAAAGTGGTTGTTTGACCGATATACCAAAATTATAATTGTTTAAGATTGTCTCTTGTAAAGAAATAGGTTTCGGAAGCAAAGGTACATCGACTTGGAACGGCGGAACATCGCTTAACCTTATGTATTTTGCAGAGAAACTTAGCTGCGGAAGCATTTGTGATGATACTTCGGTTATTTTCGATTCGGAGCCTGTAAGTTTCGATTCGGCTATTTTTACTTCCTTGCTGTTTTTCAATCCAACTTCTAAGCTCTGTTCCAATGTAAAAACATTATTTTGAGCAATGATTGCCGGAGTTGAACTTAGAAGAAGTACGGCAAGTAAATACGTACTTATTTCCTTAGGATTTTTATTGATTTTTAATCGTCTAATTATTTTAATAAACTTCATTTTTTAACTTGCTTCCTTTATTAAATGAATGAATACATTCTCTAATGTTGGCGTGATTAAACGGTTATCTTTTATTTGTATGTTCTCCGATTTGAGCAGCTGCTTGATTTTAAAATAATCGGTTTCATAATTATCAACTACAACATTTATTCTATCACCGAAAATTTGTACTTCGAATCCCGGGTTTTCCCTGATTATTTTATAAGCCTCCCTAATGGGCGAAGCCACAATTTCAACGACCTGTTTACCCATCATGTTTTTAATTTGAGTCGGAGTGTCGACGGCAATCAGTTTTCCTTTGTTCATTAGTGCGATTCTATTACAACGCTCGGCTTCGTCAAGATAAGGCGTTGACATGAAAATAGTTATGCCCTGTTGTAACAATTTGGATAATATTTTCCAGAAATCCCTGCGTGAAACCGGATCAACTCCGGTTGTAGGTTCATCCAAAAATATAATTTTAGGTTTATGAATTAAACTGCAAGCGAGTGCCAGTTTTTGTTTCATCCCCCCGGAAAGCTTTTCTGCTTGTCTGTCTCGGAAAGGTTTTAATCTCGTAAATTCCAGCAATTCATCCCTTCGCTTTTTAAAATTTTTGACGTTATGTATTTGAGCGGTAAATTGAATATTTTCGTCGACCGTTAAGTCGCCGTACAAACTAAATTTTTGCGATAAATATCCGATTTCTTTTTGTATGTATTCACGGTCTTTTCTTAAGTCTTTGTTGAGTAATGCTGCAGTTCCGGAATCAGGATTTAGTAAACCGCACAGCATTTTAATAGTTGTAGTTTTGCCGGCGCCATCCGGACCCACTAATCCGAACATTTCTCCTTGCTGTACCTTAAACGAAATTCCGTTGACCGCTTCTATTTTTCCGAAGTATTTTTTTAGGTTTTGTATATTGATTATTGTTGTCATTTTATGTGGTTACCAAGTTACCAAGTTCGCAAATTACCAGGTTATCAAGTTCTCAAATTATCAGGTTGCCGGTCAACCAACTTGTTTGTCAACGTGAATTCCCTTTTAAATACTGAATAAATTTGGATATTTGCTTAATAATTGAAACGGCATTATCGTATAAATTTCTAAATTTAGACTCGGTTATGTATTGTAAATACAACGCTACATATAATAAACTTCTAACTTCTCCGGCAGAGCCTTTAGAATAAACTAAAAATCTTATAAACTCTCTATTGTTGTCTCTTTCAAAACCTTCGGCAATATTATTCATAACCGAAACCGCTGCCGCTGTATTTGATCTTTTAGCCCGAAGTCTTTAGAAAATGGTTGTTTAGCAGTAATTTGATAAACAGCATTAATTAAGCTCCTAGACTCTTTCCAAGCATTAATGTCTTCAAATTTTTCAATAGTCATTTTCGTCTCAATTCGTTATTTAAAACTTGTTAACCTTTTAACCTGCTAACTTGTAAACTTGCTAACTTTCAAACCTGTAAACTTGCTAATTGTTTAACTTTATTTCCGCATCTGCCGGCATTCCTGCTTTCAATTCGGAATTGTCGTTTGGAATTTCAATTTTCACCGCAAAAACTAGTTTTGTTCGTTCGTCTTTTGTTTGTACACTTTTAGGTGTAAATTCTGCTTCCGGTGAAATATATGTTACCATTCCTTTGTAAATTTTATCGGGATAAGTATCCGTTTTAACTTCTACGGTTTGACTAAGTTTAACCTTGCCCAATTCCCTTTCCGACACATAAATTACTAAGTTGACCTTTGATAAATCGGAGACTTTAAATAACGAGCCGAAAGGCGGAACAGTTTCGCCTATTTCCACAAATTTTTTTACGATAAATCCGTTTTGGGGAGAAGTAACATAACAATCTCGAATATGCTTTTTGATTATATCTAAATTAGCGGTTGCTTTCTCCAAATTTGCTTTTACTTGCTTTATCTCTTCGGGACGAGCGCCGGTTATTATTTTTGAATATTGTTCTTTTGCAGAACTAAACTGAGCAAGAGCCAAATTATATTTTGCGTTAATTTCGTCGTATTTTTGTTGACTAACGGAACTAGATTTGTATAAATTTTCGATTCTCTCTTTATTTAATTTTGCCAATTCGAAATTTGTTTTTGCTTGATTTAGTTTTTCTTCGGCAAGTGCTCTGTCTTCTTTACGTGCGCCTTCGATTATTAATTTGTACTGAGCTTCGGCGGCATTTTTAATTGCTTTTGCTTGCTCAAGTTGGAATTCATATATCTCCGGATCAATTATAAGAACGGTATCGCCGCTGTTTACTTTTGATCCTTCATCTATTAATATGTTTTTAACGGTGCCGGTTACTTGGGAACTAATAACTATGTCGGTAGTTTCTATAGTGCCCGATCCGGTGATTTTACCGTCATCATTATTTCCGCAACTTGATACTGCAATTATTAACAAAACAATTAAAAGTAATTTTACGTATTTCATTTTTGGATTCCTTGCTTTTTAAATTGTTTGTAAGCTTTTCTTCCTTTTTTGGTTAATATTCCCGAAATGAGAATGTCGAATGTTTGTATAAACGCTTCTTTAACTGAAAAATTGTTATTTAATAAAAATTCCGGGTTAATTATTCCCTGAATTGCCGAAAGTATAATTGTTACGATTATAATATTGGGTTTGTCAATAATTAAATTTTCTTTTTTACCTTGATTAATTATTTTGTTGAATGCATGGAGAATTGTTTCTTTTCTAAAATATTCTATTGTTTCCCATCTTCTCGGATTGTGAACTTTTAAGTCGTTTATCCACGTCTCACTTATCTTTAATGAAAAACCAACAAGAAAGTCACTCAAGCTAATTAATTTCATAACGGATTGATCTTTGTTCGATATAATTTTGTTGATGTTTTCCCTGACGTGCGTCATGGTGTCTTCAATAATTGCATTCAATAGATCGTCTTTTGCTGCAAAATATTTGTAGATGGTTTTTTTGCTGATTCTTAATTTTCTTGCAACATCGTCCATTGTGGTTTTGTAAAACCCGTTTTTAAGAAAGAGAGTAGCGGAATTTTGAACTATTTGTTCTTTTGTGTCCATTTTGTGCTTGCTAGAAACTAATTAAGTATAATTGGTTTCCAATATAATGGAGGGAAACTTAAATGTCAAGAAATAGTTTCCGCCATTCTGTTTGTCGTTCCCCGTTGTGTTGAAAATACGCAAGAAGAGTTTTAATAATAGTGTTAAATTAGGTAAGTGTTGGTCTAAAAACTTGTTTCAACGGAATTAGATAAGTTATGGAATTTATTTTTAATTTCTTCGAATTCTAGCAAAAGTGGTTCGACCTTCTCCTTTTCTTTTTGGGTATATTCGTAAAAAGAAAGAAAACTTCGGTCTATATCTTCATAAATCAATTTTAGTTTAGATGTGAGCTTTTCCGTTAACTCAGTTTCAAATTTTACTTTTCCTTCGTTCAATCCTTCCTTAAATTGCCTAATTATTTTACCTTTCTTAAATAACAAAACACTACCGGCTACAATAACACCTATTCCCGTTAAAATTCCGCCGGTAATATCAAGAAAAGCAATTTTGGTTGTTGTTAATATTATAATCCCTAAAATTCCGAGAACTCCGCCGCCCAAAGCCGTAGGCGCCAGGCTTGCCGGATTTGATTCCATGAATTTTGAAAACGATTCATTTGAAAGCAGATCCGATACTTTGACTCGAACATCTTCAATTACATTAGCTCGTTCTTCGCCAATTTTTACGTAAATATCTTCCGTTTCTTTTTGCGAGTCTTTTACTTTATTTAAGTCGTCAAGCAAATCGTGAAGTAAATGTCGTATTCCGCCCAAAAAATGTTTTGCTCCGTCGTTTGCTATTTCCTCAAAACTGGTTTGCAATCGTTTTTCAAATCTTGATTGCAGATCCTTTATCCAGGCTTTCATCGACCTATCTTTATTAAAAATTGAGCTGAAAGTTCTTTTAAATAATGTAAAAACCGATAAACCTTCTTCAAATTCTTCTTTTACTTCGCCTGAAATACGGTCGTAATTTGCAACAAGTCTATCTACCAGTGATTTAATTTCATAAGTTGATTGCTGTTCGCCGCTGGATAAACGCGTTTTTATTTTTTCAACAAGCGCCTTGTCTTTTGCCAGCTGATTTTTGTGATTTTCCAGACTCTCGGAAATTTTTCCTATTATTTGTTCGGAGGTCTTTAAGTTGGAAAGTAATTTTAATTTATAATGTTTTCCGCCCGTAATTGTTTCATTTATATATTCTCTAATTTGATCAAAGCCGCTACCTGGCTCACCGTTAATTTCTTTTATTGCAGATGTAGAGAATACAAGCGGCGATTCAATTTTACGCTGAATTGCGTATTCTTTAACTTTTTCAATATTGATTTTGAGTTCTTCGGGTCGCGCAAGATCTGCTTGCTGCAGAATAAAAATAACTTTTTTCCGCCATTCTTCGTTTACGAAATCAAGCAAATCCCAAGCTGATTGCGTATATGGATTTTTTGCGGGAAAAACAAACATTACCAAATCGCTGTTTGGAATAAACTTTTCCGTAATTTCCTGATGATGCTGAACTATGGTATTTGTTCCCGGTGTATCTACAATTGCAATGGTTTTCAGAATTTCAGCAGGTTCGCCTATTCTTTTTAAATAAGGATTGAGCATCGTTTCGTCCGGTTCATCCGAATAAACAATTTGTTGAACGGTATCTGTGCAAGGTGCTGCGTCAACTTTGCAGACATCCGATTTTAACAATGCGTTTACAAAACTGCTTTTCCCCGACTTAACCTCGCCCACAACAACGAATAAAAAGGGTTCGTTAATATTAGAACGTAGGTCGCTTATAATTTTTTGAAACGATTCGTTTTCTACCCTTACGGTAAAATGATGAAGTCCTTTTAGAAACTCATCAACCTTAAAGCGGTATTCCTGAAATTTTGGGTTAACAATTTGATTTTGCATAAAGTCTAAAATTTATCTTCAGATACTTAATATTAAATATATAAAATGTTGGAGAAATTTACTTGCCGGAAGAAGAAATCCATTTGTGAAAATATAGCAGTAAATATTTGTTGTTAAGACGTGTTTTTCGTTTTCGCATTGGCAGACAAATTATGATTATAAAATTCCTTTATAAGGCAAATTAATTTATGAATATAAACAAAGAATATTTTATCCGATTAGTTATCTTCATTTATAGCTCGCAGACATATCGATTGGTTCGGGCTATATTGATGTAAACCGAACATTTGCCCTTTATGGTTGGCCTTTATAAAGCTTTCTGCAAAAACCGGTATGTGTATATACAAATTGATACACAATAATAAGAATTTTTATTCCGCTTTAGTTTTTATTTCCAATTTATTTTTTTATCTTTGTAAAAAGATTTGTTGAATTATATGAAAGGAGCAAAATGAAGAAATATGTTTTCTTAATAAGCGAAGTATTGCTGATAATCTTTTTAGTTAGTTGTGGCGGAGAGAAAAAGGAGCCATCCAAAGCAGCGGCTAAAAATGATATGAGCAAAAAAGAAAGAATTGCTAAAAGATTTGGCTTAACTGTTTTTGAATTGGACAACGGAATTGGTCCGATAAAAGAAAAATTAAAATTAGGCCCTATTGATCCTAAAATGGCAAAAGAAGGTAAAGCTTTGTTCGAAGCAAAATGTGCTTCGTGCCATAAGCTCGACGAAAGATTTACGGGTCCTGCACAGAGAGATGTTGTAGAAAGAAGAAGTCCGGAATACATAATGAATATGATACTAAATCCTGATGAAATGCTAAACAAACATCCCGAAGCGAAAAGGATGTTGGCGGTTTATATGACAAGGATGACATTTCAGAACGTAACCAAAGAAGATGCGCGAAAAATTCTTGAATTTTTTAGATCTGTAGACAAAGAAAAGAAATGATCAAATTCAAACTAATAACAAAGGAGAGCCATATGAGGAAGCATGTTTTATTTTGCACGATTTCTCTTTCAGCATTATTTTTATTACTATTAACAGTTGGTTGTCAAAAATCAAACGAGGTTGGAGGAACAGCCGATGCAGCCCAAAAAGTTTATGTTGCTCCGGGTTCTTATGATGAATTCTACACTTTTATGTCCGGCGGGTTTAGCGGACAAGTAACTGTTTATGGTTTACCATCAGGAAGGTTATTTAAAATAATTCCTGTTTTTTCACAGGATCCCGAAACCGGTTACGGATATTCTGAAGAAACAAAAGCTATGCTTAACACGTCATACGGATTTATTCCTTGGGGAGATGCACATCATCCTGAATTGTCGGAAACTGACGGTGTACATGATGGGAGATGGTTGTTTATAAATGAGAATAATACACCGAGAGTTGCAAGATTGGACTTACAAGAATTTGAAACCGCTGAAATTATTGAATTACCAAACTCAGCAGGAAATCACGGATCTCCGTTTATAACTGAAAATAATGAGTATGTAATAGCTTCCACAAGATTTAGTGTTCCTATTCCGCAGAAAGATGTTTCTATTAAATCTTATAAAGAAAACTTTAAAGGCACTATAAGTTTCATTAAAGTAGATCCCCAAAGTGGTGAAATGTCTCTTGCGCTTCAGATACTCGTTCCCGGTTTCGACTATGATCTTGCTCATGCCGGTAAAGGTCCTTCGCACGATTGGGCATTTTTTACTTGCTATAATAGTGAAGAAGCGAATTCGCTTTTGGAAATTAATGCCTCGCGCAAGGACAAAGATTTTATTGCCGCAGTTAATTGGAAGCTGGCTGAAAAATACTTAAACGAAGGAAAAGCGCATGTCACAAAAGCTAAGTATTACAGAAATTATATGGATAATAAAAAGCAAACTGCTTTTTCGGAAGAGCATAACAGCGTAGGGGTTTTATATCCTAAAGAATGCCCCGGATTAATTTATTATTTACCTACTCCTAAATCTCCGCATGGAGTTGACGTAGATCCTACGGGTGAATATATAGTCGGTGGCGGAAAACTTTCTACCGTATTACCTGTTCATTCATTTTCTAAAATGATTAAAGCAATTAAAAACAAAGAATTTGACGGCGAAATTGACGGAATTCCTATATTGAAATATGAATCGGTTATTGCCGGTGAAGTTAAAGACCCTGGCTTAGGTCCGCTGCATACGGAATTTGACGGCAAAGGATATGCTTATACAACAGCATTTATTTCTTCCGAAATTGTAAAATGGCAATTGGGCACTTGGAAAGTAGTTGATCGAATTCCAACTTATTACTCTCCTGGTCATTTAAGTGTACCGGGCGGAGACACGAAAAAACCTTGGGGTAAATATGTAATTGCATTAAACAAAATTACCAAAGATAGATTTTTGCCAACAGGTCCGGAACTTTGCCAATCTGCCCAGTTGATTGATATTACGGGAGATAAAATGAAGCTGTTGCTGGATTTCCCGACTATCGGCGAGCCGCATTACGCTCAATCTATTCCGGCAAAATTATTGATGGAAAAATCTCAGAGGATTTACAAACTTGAAGAGAACGAGAATCCTTATGTCGCAAAAGGGGCAAAAGAAACAAAAGTTATACGTAAAGGTAAAGATTTTCATGTTTATATTGGCGCCAGCAGAAGTCACTTTACTCCCGATAACATTGAAGGAGCCCGCGTAGGCGACAATATCTATTTCCATGTAACAAATTTTGAGCAAGACTGGGATATTCCACACGGTTTTGCTGTTATAGGGAATAAAAATTCGGAATTATTAATTATGCCGGGGCAAACAAGAACAATTTTGTGGAAGCCTGAAAAAGTAGGTGTTTTCCCGTTTTATTGTACCGATTTTTGCTCTGCTTTACATCAAGAAATGCAAGGATATATAAGAGTGTCTCCGGAAAATTCTAAAACACCTATCTCATATACATTGGGCGGTAAATAATATTTCTAATGCCCGGTAATTAAATTATCGGGCAATTTTATTTGGAGATTAAAGATGGATAAAAAATCCAAAATATTAATTGTTGTTGCGGCATTAATTTTAGTGTTAACATTTTTGTTTCCGTTATGGAATATCGGGTTGCAAGCACCGCAATACCCCGAGGGACTCGGATTAAAAATTTGGTCGCATAAAATTACAGGATTAAAAGAGCATGACTTAAAGACCATAAACGACCTAAACCACTATATTGGTATGCAGAGAATTACTCCCGAATCTATTAAGGAGTTAAAGATTATGCCGTATATTTTGGGTTTTTTGATTTTGTTTGGTTTAATGGCAGCGCTTTATAAAAACACAACTTTAGTTAAGGCTTGGATTGCTTTTATTATTATTTTTGGAATTGTTGGTTTATATGATTTTTATATGTGGGAATATAATTACGGTCATAATTTAAGTCCGGACGCCCCCATTAAAGTTCCAGGAATGAGTTATCAGCCGCCGCTGCTTGGTTCGAAACAATTGCTTAATATTACCGCTACATCACTTCCGGCGCTCGGTTCTATTGCTATCTTTTTATCTTTGGCAATAGCATTTTGGGTTGTATGGAAAGAAAAAAAATCTAAAAAGGTTGGGAATGTTAAATAGTTTGAAAATATTATTAATCCTTATAATAATAGTATTATTACAATCGTGTCAAAGCTCTCCGGAAAAAATTGATTACGGAAAAGATATTTGTACCGAATGTAATATGGGAATTGTAGAAAGAGGATATGGAGCCGAACTTATTTCTTCTAAAGGAAAAGTTTATAAATTTGATTCAATTGAATGTTTGGCTAATTATTATTCGAAAAACAAATCGAAAGGTGTAGCTTCTTTGTGGGTTACCGATTTTGCCGATAATAAAAATTTTATTCCTGCCGAAAAGGCGAGATACATAAAAAACGACAGAATCCATAGCCCAATGGGTTTAAATGTGTTGGCGGTAAAAACTAAAAAAGAAGAAGAAAGTATTACTAGTAATTACGGCGGTAAAGTACTAGATTGGCAGGAAGTGCTAAAATTAGCTGCTTCAAGTGGCAGCTAAAACGTTTTGATAAGGTCATTTTAAATGTTTGCTAATAAATGTTTTAATTTTTATTCTACATTATTTTTGTGTCTGGTAATAAATTTTTCTCAACCCGGTCTTATTTTTCCTAAACAAATTACAATATCGCCTTCCGGTAAAATTAAATCAATTACAAAAGCGATCAAAATTGCATCCGATAACGATACACTTTTAATTATGCCCGGCATTTACAAAGAAGGTAATATAATAATCAATAAAAAATTAGTTCTTCTAGGGAAAGATTATCCCCTAGTAGACGGAGAAAATAACGGCGAAATTTTTACGGTTACATCGGATAGTGTTATTATTAAAGAGTTAAAAGTAATTAATTCCGGACTCAGTTTTGTTGAAGATAACGCGGGAATAAAATTAGAAGGAGTTAAGAATTGTTCGGTTGTAAATAATGTTCTGTTGAATAATTTCTTTGCCGTTTATTTGGCAAAAAGTGCGGACTGTCTGATCGAGAACAATAAAATCGAAGCACACGGAACACGTGAAACCACTTCCGGAAACGGGATACATCTTTGGTACTGTAAAAATATTACAATTTCCAATAATAAAATAAGCGGGCATAGAGACGGTATTTATTTTGAATTTGTTGAAAGCAGCAAAATCCATAATAATTACAGCAAAGATAACATCCGGTACGGATTACATTTTATGTTTTCCGACAGCTGTGTTTACTCAAACAATACATTCGAAAACAACGGCGCTGGTGTTGCCGTAATGTATACTCATAATATTAAAATGTTGAATAACCTATTCCTGCATAATTGGGGAAGCGCTTCTTATGGAATTCTGCTTAAAGAAATATTCGACAGCCAAATTTCGAACAATAAATTCTTAAAAAATTCAAGTGGAATTTATCTTGAAGGTTCAAATAGAATAAATGTTTCCCACAACGATTTTATTGAGAACGGTTGGGCGTTGAGATTAATGGCTAATTCGATGGATAATAAATTTACAGATAATAATTTTATCGGAAATTCGTTTGACGTTACTACTAACAGTGTTCAAAACTTTAACTTTTTCGATCATAATTATTGGTCGGAATATAACGGATACGACTTGAATAAAAACGGCATTGGGGACTTACCGTACAGACCGGTAAAACTATTCTCACTACTTGTTGAAAAAAATCAACCGCTGCTTATTTTACACAGAAGCCTTTTTGCTTCGGTGTTGGATTTGACAGAAAAAATATTCCCGATATTAACGCCGGAATCACTAATTGATAAACATCCTTCAATGAAAAGAATAAAATGATAACCATAACAAATCTGAAAAAATCATTCGATAAACTTGAAGTTCTTAAAGGAATTAATGTTTCGATTAAGAAAGGGAAGATTACATACATAGTAGGCCCGAATGCTTCGGGCAAAACCACAATGATTAAATCGTTGCTCGGATTAGTTAAAGCTGACCAAGGTGAAATATTAATAAATAATTTTAAGTTGAACGGCGATTGGCATTACCGGGAAAATATTGGTTATATGCCTCAGATTGCAAACTTTCCGGAAAATTTAAAAGTAAAAGAAATTCTAAAAATGGTTAAAGATCTTAGAAACAATGCTCAAAAATACGACGAAGAACTTATAAACAAATTTAATTTAAAAACCGAATTTAACAAGCGATTAAAAAATCTTTCAGGAGGAACACGACAAAAAGTAAATGCATGCATTGCATTTTTATTCGATCCGGATATTCTAATTCTGGATGAACCGACAGCAGGGCTCGATCCTCTTTCTAGTAGTATATTAAAAGATAAAATATTAGAAGAAAATGAAAAAGGTAAAACGATTGTTTTCACATCGCATCTTTTAACGGAACTGGAAAGATTGGCTCAAGAGGTGATTTTTCTTCTCGATGGAAGAATTTGTTTTAAAGGTACAATTACCGATTTAATTTCAGAAACCAAGCAAGCCGATTTGGAAAGGGCAATTGCCTCAATGATTTCAAATAAATGCGTATGAAAACTTTAACAAAAATTATTAAATACCAGCTGCACGATGTTATGAGAAGCAAGTGGTTTGTTTTTTTTACTTCCTTCTATTTTATAGTTATTTACGGAATGCTGATGTTTACAAACGATATTTCCAAAGTGTTGTTAAGTTTGATGAATGTTGTTTTAATTATCATTCCGCTTATCAGCACAATTTTGGGAACCATTTATTTTTATAATAATCGCGAATATATAGTTTTTATGTTATCTCAGCCTATAAACAGGGTGACAATTTTTCTTGGTCTATATTTAGGTTTAACCATTCCATTAATCTTAAGCTTTCTGATAGGCGTAGCTTTGGGAATAATCGTCTATTCAAGCAGTTTTCAAAATTATTTTAGCATTCTTTTGTTGATAATGCTTTCCGGAATATTTTTAACTGTAATATTTACTGCAATTTCATTTTGGACGTCAATAAAAAACGAAGACAGACTGAAGGGATTTGGCACCGCGATTTTTATTTGGCTCTTTTTAGCTTTGTTATTCGACGGTATTTTATTGTACTTGATTCAAGCTTTGCAAGATTATCCTCTCGAAACATTTTCTCTTGTTGTAAGTATGCTTAATCCTATTGATTTGGCTCGGGTTTTAATCCTTTTAAAATTTGACGTAGCGGCTTTAATGGGATATACAGGAGCGGTGTTTCAAGAGTTTTTCGGTAATACTTCAGGTATAATAATATCTTTTACTGTTTTAACCGTTTGGGCTGCCGTGCCGCTTTACTTTGCAAAAAGAAAATTTCTTAAAAAAGATTTTTAGCCATTCAAACTGCTGCGTATAAAAGTTTTTAATGTGGATACAAAATTTCCCCGAGCGTCCACAGTAAAACAAAAAGTCCTATTATTGTTGACAAGAATACAGAAACTGCCCGCTCTCTCTCTTTTAATATACTGATTAACCCGGCAAAAAAAGCCGCTATCCCACAAATTCCAGCTAAGGAAAACGGAATAGTTAGTCGTTCCTTATGAACAAGCAAATCCGAGATAAAGATAGGCATTAATGATTT